>NZ_JAMYVQ010000004.1:0-309676 GCF_040324155.1 Mesorhizobium sp. M0011
AAAATAGAAACAGTCGACCTCAACCTCTGCAGACGATAAGTGACAAAACTGTTCGCGATGTCCTCGCACACCTGTTCGCGATGTCTCCGGTCCAAACAGGGGGGAGATCAGCAGCTTCGATGCTTCGCTCCGTTCTGCGACGCTGGAGATTGTCGAAAGCCGGAATGACAGCCAATCTCCCCCCTTGAGGGGGAGATGTCCGGCAGGACAGAGGGGGGTGCTGTCCCGCCAGCGTTGCGGAATGAACGGGGAGAACGTGCCGTTGAGGTCTCGGCTCACGCCAGCGCCTCCTCGACAATCCGGCCAAGCTCGGGCTCGATGTAGGAGAGATCCTCCTCGTCCTTGATCAGCACGCCGATGGCGCGGCGGAAGGCTTCCGGCCACGGGCTGCCGCCTTTTTCCAGGATGGTCGCGGCGTTGGCCCATTCGACCGCCTCGGCAATGCCGGGCGGCTTGGCGAGCGGGCGGGCGCGAATGGTCTGCACGGCCGCCGCCACCGCGCGTGCGGTGGCTTGCGCTACATCGCCGGCGCGCAGCATGATGATGGCGGCCTCGCGCTCGGCGTCGGGATAGCCGATCCAGTGGTATACGCAGCGGCGGCGCAGTGCTTCGGCCAGTTCCCGGGTGCGGTTCGAGGTCAGGATGACGATCGGCTGTGCCGTGGCGCGGATGGTGCCGCGCTCGGGAATGCTGATCTGGAAGTCGGAGAGGAATTCCAAAAGCAGCGCTTCGAATTCGTGGTCCGAGCGGTCGATCTCGTCGACCAGCAGCACGCGCTGCTCGGGCGCCTTCAGCACCTGCAGCAGCGGCCGGGCGATCAGGAAACGGTCGTCGTAGATGTCGATCTCATGCTCGCCGGCATGGCGGATGGCGAGCAGTTGGCGCTGGTAGTTCCATTCGTAGAGCGCATGCGCGGCATCGATGCCTTCATAGCATTGCAGCCGCACCAGATCACGGCCGAGCAGCGCGGCGATCGCCTTCGCCGCCTCCGTCTTGCCGACGCCCGGCGCGCCTTCGAGCAGCAGCGGCTTGCCCAGCCGGATTGCCAGGAAGATCGCGGTCGAAAGGCTCTCGTCGGCAAGGTAGCGCGAGGCGGCCAGGTGCTGCGCCACCGCCTCCGGCGAGGTCGCGACAGTCTCGGCGCTTGTCCCGGTCATTCCAGCCCTCAATTCGCCTTTTGCGCCTTCAGCGCGCGCAGGATGCGCTCCGGCGTGATCGGCAGAGTGTCGATGCGCACGCCGACGGCGTCGAAGACGGCATTGGCGACGGCCGGGATCTGCGGGTTGGCGCACATTTCGCCCGGCCCCTTGGCGCCGTATGGTCCGTCCGCCGAAGGCCGCTCCAGAACGATGATCTCGGTCTCGGCGAGATCGCCGGGGCCGGGCATCAGATACTGGTTGAAGTCGGTGCCGCCATGGTCGCGGTTGGGATAATAGGGCTCGGTTGTCTCATAGAGCGCATGGCTGATGCCCATCCAGGAGCCGCCAACCAGCTGCTGTTCGACCATCTTTGGGTTCAGCGCGCGGCCGATCTCGAAGACGTTCTTCACCGTCAGCACGGTAACCTCGCCGGTCTCGTCGTCGACCTCGACCTCGGCCACCGTGCAGGCATGGGCATAACAAGTCGACGGCTTCATCGCGCCGGTTTCTTTCTCGGGATAGGAGCGCGGGATCAGGAACATGCCGCGACCGGAGATCGAGCGGCCGCGCTTGAAATGCGCCGACAGCGCGACATCGAAGATCGAGATCGACTTTTGCGGTGCGCCTTTGACCAGGATGTTGCCCTGTCCATCGGTCTCGAGGTCGGAGGCGTTGACCTCCAGCTCCTCGGCGGCCACTTCAAGCATCACCTGGCGCGCTTCCCTTGCTGCCTGGATGACGGCGTTGCCGGCGCGGTGCGTGCCGCGTGAGGCGAACGTGCCCATGCAGTGCGGGCCGGTGTCGGTGTCGGCGGTGTCGACGACGACACGGTCGGTCGGCACGCCGATCGTCTCGGCGCAGATCTGCGCCATGATCTGCTTCATGCCCTGACCGAGATCGACGGATGACAGCGTCACCATGAAATTGCCGGTCGGCGTCGAGTGCACCAGCGCCTGCGTCGGGTCGCCGCCGAGGTTCATGCCGGTGGGATAGTTGATCGCGGCAACGCCGCGTCCACGCCTGATCGCCATCTCAAGCTCCCTTCGCGTAGGACGACATGGCCATGTATTTCTCCGCCACCGGCCAGTTGGCGGCGCGCGATGCTTCCTGCATGCACTCGATCAGCGCGGCGCCCTCGGTCGGCTGGCGATGCGCCTTCATGTCGCCGTCGCGATAGGCGTTGATGAAGCGGAATTCGAGCGGATCCATGCCGATCAGCCGTGCCAGCTTGTCCATCTGCACCTCCAGCGCGAAATCGCCGATGGTGACGCCGAAGCCGCGCATGGCGGATGAGGGCGTGCGGTTGGTGTAGACGCAGTAGGTGTCGATCCAGACGTTCGGGATGGTGTAGGGGCCGGGATAGTGCCCCGCACCCTTCTGCGCGCCATAGGGCGAGTGGCGCGAATAGGCGCCGGCATCCGTGTAGCCGGTGACCTTGCGCGCGACGATGCGGCCATCTTTCATGACGCCGTCCTTGATGACGACCTTTTCAGCGGCGCGTGGCGACGAGATCTGCATCTCCTCCTCGCGGCTGTAGATAAAACAGACTGGTCGTCCTGTTAATTTTGCGCCGAGGATGGCGATCGGCTCGACGATGACGTCGACCTTGCCGCCAAAACCGCCGCCGACGGTGCCGCCGACGAAATGCAGTTTGCTGCCCGGCATCTGCAGGATGATCGAGGTGTTGTCGAGCGTGAAGAACATCGCCTGCGTGTTGGTGTAGCAGGTGAAGCGGTCATTGCCCTCGGGTGCCACCACGCAGCCGGTGGTCTCGGTCGGCGCGTGCTCGATCGGCGAGGACTGGTAGCTCTCCTCCAGGATGTGGTCGGCGCCGGCGAAGCCCGCCTCGACATCGCCGAAGCGCACCTTGCGGCACTCGCCGCTGTCATAGAGGTAATAATTCTGGCCGTGATATTCGTTGACCAGGGGTGCGCCGGGCTTCAGCGCCTCTTCCATGTCGAAGACGGCCGGCAGCACCTCATAGTCGACCTTGACCTTGGCTGCGGCCTCTTGCGCGGCACGCTCGGTTTCGGCCAGCACGGCCACCACGGCCTCGCCCTTCCAGCGCACCTTGCCGTCGGCAAGCACCGTCTCGTCCTCCGGCCCGACCTGGATCAGGATCAGGATGGTGTAGACATTGTGCGGCACGTCCCTGGCGGTCAGAATCTTCACCACGCCCGGATGCTTTTCCGCTTCCGAGGTGTCGATCGAGCGGATGCGGGCATGGTGATGCGGGCTGCGCACCATCTTCAGGTGCAGTATGCCAGGGAAATTGCGGTCGGCGAAAAAGGCGGTCTTGCCGGTGACATGGCCGGGTGAATCCGAGCGCGGCCGGGGCTGGCCGATCTCGTTCAGATCGTCCTTGCGGATATCAGCGAAGTAGTTCTTGCGCAGTTCCATTGCTTTGGACCCCTCAGGCCGCGTTCTGCGAATTGGCGCGGGCGGCGGTCAGCACCGCCTGGATGATCGGCTCGTAGCCGGTGCAGCGGCAGATGTTGCCCGACAGCGCCTCGACCACCTCGTCGCGGCTGGGGTTGGGCGTATGGTCGAGCAACACCTTGGCCGCCATGATCATGCCCGGGGTGCAGAAGCCGCATTGCGTGGCGAACGTGTCGAGGAAGGCGCGCTGCAGCGGGTGCAGCACGCCGCTTTCCGAAAGCCCTGAAGTCGTGCTGATGACGGCGCCATCGCAGGTCTCGGCAAGCGTCAGGCAGGAGAGCCTGAGTTCGCCGTCGATGATGACCGAACAGGCGCCGCAGGTGCCTTGATGGCAGCCGCCTTTCGGTGAGGTGTCGCCGATCTTGTCGCGCAGGGCCTGAAGCAGCGTCGTGCCGCTGTCGATGAATTCGGCCTTTTCCGAGCCGTTGAGCGTGAATTGAACCGGAACCTTTGCCATGTTTTCCTCCCAGCGCGCCTGCCCGAACCGGCGGACAGACGCGCGCCCCCGAACGAAATATTATGCGAGCAGCAACCGGCCGAGATGAACCGGCAAGACTTCGGCGCGATACCAGGCGCTGGCGATCGGGTCGGTGATGGGCGAGGTGCCATCACCGGCCGCGGCCAAGGCCGGCGCGATGCCGTCAGCGGTCAGCTTTCGGCCGATCAGCGCTTTTTCCGCCGCCCTGGCGCGCATTGGCCGATCCGCCATGCAGCCGAGCGCGATCCGCGCCGAGGTCACGGTGCCATCCGACGACAGTTCCAGAGCACCGGCTATGCTGAGCACCGAGACGCCCTTGGGCTTGACCCTCGACACTTTCAGGAAGCGGAAACTGTCGGCCTTCGGAAGCGTGAAGCTCACGGAAATGACGACGGCACGGCTGCCGTCCCGATTGGCCAGAAAAGTCTCGATCGGCGTTTCGCCGCCATCGGTGCCGACCGTGGCATCGAGTGCCAGCAGGGCAACAGCGAAATCGCCATAGGGGGCCGGGGCAAAAAGATTGCCGCCGACGGTCGCCATGTTGCGGATGGCCGGGCCACCGACGGCGCGGGCGGCCTTGGCGAGCGTGCCGAGCTCCGGATGGCCGGCGATCGCCGCCATCGTCACCGAAGCGCCGACACGGGCTTTTCCACCGGCAACGGCGATGGTGGACAAAGACGGCTCGGTCGACCTGATAAGGCCGGAAACCGAGACATCGCCCTCATTGGCCGCGCGGACGACCAGCGTGCCGCCGCCGAGATAGCGTGTGCCCTGGGCTTTCAGTGCCGCGTTCGCGTCTTTCACCGTTGCAAAGGTCTGCAGTGCCAGCGCCATGGTTTGGCTCCTGTCAGCTCTGGCCGGCGAAATGGCTTTTCAGGGCGTTGAAGCCGCCCTGAAAGACATTGGCGCCCATGCCGTCGGCCAGCTTGTCTGCCTCCTCGGGCGCGGCGTCGAAGCTGGCGGTCCATTCGGCGTAGGTGCGGTCGCCATCGGTCACGCGCCGCAATTGAAGCGTCGCCTTGTGATTGGTCAGCGGCTGCGGCGTCTCCAGGATGGAGTAGCTGACCAGGAAATTCTGATCGGAAAAGTCGAGCAGCTTTTCGCGCAGGCGGGCGCCGCTGGCGAGCTGGAAATTGCGCACGCAGCCAATCGTGGTGGCGTCCTGGCCGTCTTCAATGTGGCTTTCCACCATGCGCGGATGCCAGTCCGGCAGTCCGTTGAAGTCGCGTATGCGCGCCCAGACCTTTTCGACCGGTGCGTCGATGACGCTGGATATGGTGACTTTGGCCATTCAAATGTTCCCTTGCAAAAGCGATCCGATGCAAGGGTAGGGCGGCCATTTCAGCGGCGCTTATCAATGCGTCTTGAGCGCCTATCAAGGAGTCTGAAAAAGGGCGGTTGGTTCAGGCAATCGCCCGCGCGGCCTCGCGGTAGAGCGTCGGCGGCACGCCGACATGGTCGCGGAAAAAGCGTGAGAAATTGCCCTGCGTGGTGAAGCCGAGATTGCAGGCGACCGAGATCAGCGGCTCCCGCGACCATTGCAGCTGCCGCACCGCTTCCTCCATGCGCAGCGTGTTCCAGTAGACATTGGGCGTCAGATTGGTCTGTTCCTTGAACAAAGCGAAGAAATGCGGCCGCGACAGGCCGACGCTGCGCGCCACGTCGTCGAAGCAGATGCGCTCGCAGACATTGGCCTTCATCAGCTGGATTGCCTTGCGGACACGGAAATCCTGCATGGTGTTGATGCGGACACGGGCCTCCTGCGGCGCCGAGGCGTCGGCGGCGTCGAGCACGCTATCGATGAAACGCTCGATCTCGTAGTTGGCGATATCGTCGACGCTCTCATTGTCGCTGAGGTGGTCGAGCAGATTGGCGGCGGCCTGATGCAGCCACGGTTCCAGCGTGATCGCGGCTTGTGAGAACAGCGGCGCAGACGAAGGCAGGTCGCGGCGGCGCCGCGCCCAGTCGGGATCGATGTAGAAGGCGAGAAACAGACCGGGCGTCCCGTTTTGCGACAGAACATGGCTGTGCGGCTGGAAGGAGTTGATGCCGGCGGCCGTTCCAGGTCCAAGCCGGACGGTCTCGCGGCCGATGGTCATTTCGCCGGCCGTACCTTCCAGCCAGATGATCAGATGGGCCTCGACATGGGCATGAGTGACGAAGTCGCTTGCGACATTCAGGATAGAAACATGTCCGAACCGGCCCCAGTAGAGCCTGATCGCTTCCGTCATGGGTATATCCTCCCGCAGACGACTGGCCTCCCTTCGCCTGCAACAGGGATTGTGCGGCGGAGTTCGGGGCGGCGTCAAGACGCGCGGCGGCGGCGAGGGCCAATGACGGCCGATTCGGCCGGATTTTCAGACTGAGCGATAGGTTTCTTCTTCTCCCACAAGGGAAGAACGCCCTTCAAACCGAAGCCGTCATGCCGCCATCGACATACAGCGTATGGCCGTTGACGAAAGACGATGCGTCGGAGGCAAGGAACACGGCGGCGCCGATCAACTCGTCGACATTGCCCCAGCGCCCGGCCGGCGTACGCTTTTCCAGCCAGGCGGAAAATTCCGGATTGTCGACCAGCGCCTGGTTCATCTCGGTGCGGAAATAGCCGGGTGCGATCGCATTGATCTGCAGGCCGTGTTTGGCCCAGTCGGCGCACATGCCCCTTGTCAGGTTGCGGATCGCGCCTTTGGTCGCGGTGTATGGCGCGATGTTCGGCCTTGCCAGCTCGCTCTGCACCGAGCCGATGTTGATGATCTTGCCCTTGCCGCGGGGGATCATGTGGCGGGCGACCGCCTTGCCGACATGGAAGGCGCCCGATACATTGGTCTTGAACAGGCGCTCCCATTGCTCCTCGGGAAAGTCCTCGAGCGGGGCGCGGAATTGTATGCCGGCATTGTTGATGAGGATGTCGATGGCGCCGATCTCGGCCTCGATGCGGGCAATGTCCGCGTTGACCGCCTGAAAATCGGTGACGTCGAATACCGAGGCGTGCGCCTTGAAGCCGACATCGCGCAGCTTTTCGACGGCGCTGTCGATCCTGGCGGTGTCGCGACCGTTCAGCACTATGCTTGCACCGTGTCCGGCGAGGCCCCGAGCCAGCGCAAAGCCGATGCCTTGACCGGAGCCAGTCACCAGCGCCACCCGCCCCTTGAGGCTGAACAGGGAGTTGGCCATCAAACCGTCTTTTGTTTGACCATGATCTTGCCCGAAAACCGGTTTCCACTTTTCGGGATCATGGTTCTAGTCGCTGCGGCGGAAATTGCGGATGCGGTCGAACAGCACCGCCAGCAGGATGGCGCCGCCGATGAACACACCTTGCCAGAAGGCATTGATGCCGAGCAGACCGAGACTGTTGCGGATCACCTCGATCAGGGCCGCACCGACGATGGCGCCAAAGGCGGTGCCGACGCCGCCAGCCAGATTGGCGCCGCCGATGACGGTTGCGGCGATTACCTGCAGTTCCATGCCGGTGCCGAGATTGGTGGTGACGGCACCCAGCCAGCCGGTCTGGATGATGCCGGCAATGCCGGCCGACAGCGCCGAGATCATGTAGACGGCAACCTTGATCTGGCGCACCGGAACGCCGGTCAGCGTTGCCGCGTGCTCGTTGCCGCCAATGGCGAAGATGTGGCGGCCGAACTTCGTCCAACGCAGGATAAAGCCGGTGATCAGCGCCAGAAGGATCATGTAAAGCACCGGATTGGCGATGCCGAACACCCAGGCGCCGCCGCCCAATGACAGAAGCTTGGCGTGGTCCGGCCCGAACTGGAAGACGACCGTGTTGTTGGAGGCGACCATGGCTAGGCTGCGGGCGATCGACAGCATGCCGAGCGTCACCACAAAGGGTGGAAAGCCGAGATAGGCGATCAGCACGCCGTTGAAGGCGCCAATGGCGAGCGCGGTGGCGATCGAGGCCAGGATGCCGACCTCGATCGAGTAGCCGGCATGCATCGTGACGGCCAAAATCATCGACGACAGGCACAGCACCGAGCCGACCGAGAGGTCGATGCCGCCGGTGATGATGACGAAGGTCATGCCGAGCGCGATAATGGCGACGAAGGTGATGTTGCGGGTGATGTTGTAGAGGTTCTTCGACGTGGCAAACGCGTCGGTGGCAAACGACAGGAACACGCAGGCGAGGATAACGGCGATCACCACCCAGAAGGTCTGGCTGGCAAACACTCTTGCCGGCAGGGATTGCTGCTTGTGTTCGATCGGCTGGTCAATTGTCAGTGCCATCGTCGACCTTCATCTGCTGTGCGTGGTGAAATTCGCTGAAATCAAACCTGTTCGATGGCGCCGGTGATCAGCCCGGTGACTTCCTCGGGCGAGCTCGACGCAATCGTCTTGTCGGCGACCTTGCGGCCGCGCCGCATAACTATGACGCGGTCGGCGACGGTGAAGACGTCAGGCATTCGGTGACTGATCAGCACGACGGCAATGCCTTGATCGCGCAAATGGCGGATCAGGTTCAGCACTTCGGCGACCTGGCGCACCGAGATAGCGGCCGTCGGTTCGTCCATCAGCACGATCTTGGCCTGCGACAGCATGGTGCGGGCGATCGCCACCGCTTGGCGCTGGCCACCCGACATCTGCTTGACGAGATCGCGCGGACGGGTCTCGGACTTCAATTCGGCGAAGAGCTGGCCGGCACGCTTGTACATCGAGGCATAGTCGAGGATGCGGAACGGCCCGACGCCGCGCCGCAACTCGCGGCCGAGATAGACGTTGGCGGCGGCGGTCAGATTGTTGCAGAGCGCAAGGTCCTGGTGGACGATCTCGATGCCGTGCTGGCGGGCTTCCGCCGGCTTGTGCAGGATCAATTCCTTGCCGTCCATGTGCATGGTGCCATGGCTCGGACGGAAATTGCCGGCGATCATCTTGACCAGCGTCGACTTGCCGGCGCCGTTGTCGCCCATGAGGCCGACCACCTGTCCGGGCTCGATCGACAGCGACACGTCGTTGACGGCCTGGATGGCGCCGAAATGCCTTGAGATGTTGGTGAGTTCGAGAACCGCCACCAGCCTTTGCCTCCCCGTGATTTGCGACCTGCTGCTGTTCCCGGCGTGGATGCCGACGCTGCTTTGGCCTCGCTCTCCCCGGCTCCTCCCGAAGACGGCGTTAGCGTTCTTTTACGCAAAAGCCGGCGCACGTCAATCAATTGTCGGACGAATTGGGCCAGGACTATTTTAAAAATCCGTTTTGTAGGACAAATAGCATTGACGTTGGCGCCAAGCCGATATTAGCTAAGCGTCGGAGGAGATTATGCCGATCTCCGCTGGCGGTTCGCCGGCCGGAATCGGCGGAGGTTTGACGGCCCAAGATCCAGCGGCACCTGTGTGTGAGTTGATCTGAAGCCGAATCTGGAAATGCTTATCGATCTGTCCTGGCGACACGAGCGCTCGCGAAACGGCCCTCGGTCATCACGCATCCGGTCGATCTGTATGGCGGGCACGCCGTGTCCGTTTGTTTCAAGGGAGGACTGACATGAGGAAAACACTTTTGCTCGCCGCCGTCGCCGCAATGGCGTTGGGTGCCGGGCCGGCTTTGGCCAAGAAACAGCTCGTCATTGTCGTGAAAGGTCTCGACAATCCGTTCTTCGAGGCCATCCACCAGGGCTGCGAGAAATGGAACAAGGAAAACGCCAGCTCGGAGTATGAATGCTTCTACACCGGTCCGGCGTCGACTTCGGACGAGGCCGGCGAGGCGCAGATCGTCCAGGACATGCTGAGCAAGGCCGACACGGTCGCGATGGCGATCTCGCCGTCCAACGCGCCGCTGATCGCGCAGACGATCAAGAGCGCCAATCCGACGATCCCGATCATGACGGTCGATGCCGATCTCAGCAAGGAAGACGCAGGTCTTCGCAAGACCTATCTCGGTACCGACAATTACCTGATGGGCAAGAAGATCGGCGAGTACATCAAGAAGGGCAAGCCGAATGGTGGCACGATCTGCACCATCGAAGGCAACCCGGCAGCCGACAACATCCTGCGCCGTGCGCAAGGCATGCGTGACGCACTGTCGGGCAAGGAAGGCCTTGCCGCACTTGCGGGTGAAGGTGGTTGGACCGAAGTTCCCGGCTGCCCGGTGTTCACCAATGACGATGGCGCCAAGGGCGTGCAGGCGATGACCGACATCCTCGCCGCCAACCCCAAGCTGGACGCCTTCGGCATCATGGGCGGCTGGCCGCTGTTCGGCGCGCCGCAGCCCTACCGCGATCTGTTCGGGCCGCTCAAGGACCGGATCGCCAGCAACGACTTCGTCATCGGCGCCGCCGACACGATCGGCGACGAAGTGGCGATCGCTCGTGACGGCCTTGTAACGGCTCTGGTCGGCCAGCGGCCGTTCGAAATGGGCTACAAGGCACCGTCGGTGATGATCGACCTGATCGAAGGCAAGGCGGTCGCCGATCCGGTGTTCACCGGCCTCGACGAGTGCACCAAGGATACGGTCGACACCTGCATCCAGAAGTAGGTTCTCGATTTCGGGGCGCCCGGTTGCGGGCGCCCCGTCATTCCTGAACGGAAGCGGTAATTCCCGAACGGACGCAATAGTTGGGGCAATCGGCTCCGGCTTTGCCGCGCCCGTGATCTGGATTTTTCGGCAACGAGATCGGCGCCCGTACGGTTCGGACCAGTCCGGACGATAGACGGTCGACGCATTGGAACGTGGATGCCGGACGAGAAGTCAAGCAAGCGAACCGACCTAACCAAGGCACAAGCGAGCCACGGTCCGGCTGTCATGCGGAAGGCTGGTGCCGCGCATTTTGCGGGGGCGAGCGTCCATGTCTCGTTGGCCGGCGAGATTGGCCTGCGGATCGTGCGTGGCGACTATCCGCCCGGCACCATCCTGCCCAACGAGTCCAAATGGGCCGAGATCTTCAATGTCAGCCGTTCGGCGGTGCGCGAAGCCATCAAGATGCTGATGGCGAAAAGCCTGTTGGCCTCACGCCCCAAGATCGGCAGTTGGGTCGAGCCGAAGGAGCGCTGGAACCTGCTCGACCGCGACGTTCTGGCCTGGTACGCGACGGCGCCCGACCGCGAGGCGTTCCTGCGAACCGTGCAGGAGTTTCGTCATATCATCGAGCCGGAAGCGTCGGCCTTTGCCGCCATGCGGCGCAGCGACGAGCAAATGGCGGAAATCAGCCAGGCCTGCCGCGACATGGGCGAGGCCTTGAGCCTGCAGGAGCGTATCCGCGCCGATACGCGCTTTCATCTGGCCATCCTGCGCGCTTCCGGCAACGACCTTCTGGTGCCGCTCGGCGTGCTGATCGAATCGGCGCTCGACCATCTCTTCGCATTCACGACACAGCAGGTCGCCGATCAGCGCCAGGCGCAGAAGCTGCATGAGGCGATCGAAAAGAACATCCGCCTGCAGCGCCCAGCCGCTGCGCGCAACGCCGTGCACAAGCTGCTTGCAGATACCGACGATGGGATAGGGCGGTGGCGGCGGTGATCGGCGCCGGCGTTGGGCAATCGGTTAAATGGTCTGTTTCTTGCCATCCTTCATCGGCATCAGGTCAACACCGTTCACCCCAGCGATATGCGTCGCCAGCATCGGTACGAATTGCTCGGCCGGGCCGGTTGCATGGGCACCGGCGAAGGAGTTCTTGGTGGCGTTGCCGAGCGGGTTGGCAATGCCGGCCGCACCCGCCATCGATTCCAGATAGGTCAGGTCCTTGAAGGCATTGGCGATGGTGAATTTGTGCGCATCGCGGTCACCTTCCAGCGTCCAGCGCATGAAGGTCTGGTAGAAGCCGCAATCCATGCGGCCATTGCGAATGACGCTGTCGAAGCGCGGCGGCGAGATGCCGACCTTCTCAGCCAGCGCCAGTGCCTCGGAATAGATCGCGGCGTAGCCGAGCGAGATGAAATTGTTGAGCAGCTTCATGCGATGGCCGTCGCCGGTGTCGCCGATATGGACGATGCGGCCGGCCCAGGTTTCGATCACCGGCTTCACCCTGGCAAAGAGGGCGTCCGGCGCGCCGACCATGGCGTCGAGCGTGCCTTCCCAGGCTTCCTTCGGCGTGCGGCTGAGCGGTGCGTCGACAAAATCGATGCCGAGCGCCTTGAGCTCAGCGGCAAGCGCAATGGTCGAGACCGGATCGGAGGTCGAGCAGTCGACGACGACCGAACCTTTCTTCAAACCCTCCTTGAGGCCGCCCGGGCCGCGAATGATGGCTTCGACCTCGCGCGAACCGGTGACGCAGATGAAGACGATTGTCGATGCCGCCGCCACATCGCGCGAGGTCGATGCTTCCGTGGCGCCGCGGCCAAGCAGGTCTTCCGCCGGCTTGCGGTTCTTGCGGCCGAGGAAGGTCAGGCTGTAGCCCTTGTCGACGATGTTCTTGGCGATCCCGTGGCCCATCAGGCCAAGCCCGATGAAGCCGATCTTTTCGCGCGCGGCAGTCGTATTCATGTCTTCAAGTCCTGTTGCAATGATTGATGTCAGGCGCTGCCGTTTTGCAGGCGTGGGTGGTTGCG
Source organism: Mesorhizobium sp. M0011 (assembly GCF_040324155.1). Lineage (NCBI taxonomy): Bacteria > Pseudomonadati > Pseudomonadota > Alphaproteobacteria > Hyphomicrobiales > Phyllobacteriaceae > Mesorhizobium > Mesorhizobium sp. M0011. Next base: position 12,543 of record NZ_JAMYVQ010000004.1, read on the forward strand.
GATGGCGATATTGTCTGACAATACACATAAATTCCTGAGGATGTGGAGAGCAAAATGACGAAGCGGATCATGTTCACCGGCGGCAGCGGCAAGGCCGGACGCCATGTCGTCCAGTATCTGGTCGAGCAAGGCTGCCAGGTGCTCAACATCGACACCAGGCCGCTCGACAATCCCAAGGTGCGCACGCTGATCACCGATATCACCGACAGCGGGCAGGTGTTCAACGCACTGTCGAGCTATATGGGCCTGCACGAATTCGACCCTTCGCTGCGCCCGCAGGCGGTCGATGCGGTGGTGCATTTCGCCGCCATCCCGCGCATCATGATCACCACCGACAACGAGGTGTTCCGCATCAATGCGCTCGGCACCTACAATGTCATCGAGGCGGCGGTGAAGCTCGGCATCCCCAAGGTTATCATCGCCTCCAGCGAGACGACCTATGGGCTCGTGTTCGCCAACGAGCCACGCGATCCCAAATATTTCCCGCTCGACGAGGAGTATGACGTCGACCCGATGGACAGCTATGCTTTGTCCAAGGTCGTCAACGAGAAGACGGCGCGGGCCTTCACCCAGCGCAACGGCACCGACATTTATGCCCTGCGCATCGGCAACGTCATCGAGCCGCACGAATATTCGCTGTTTCCGAAATGGTTCGCCGATCCGGGTTTCCGCAAGCGCATCGCCTGGAGCTATGTCGACGCGCGCGACCTTGGCCAGATCACGTTGCGCGCCATAGAGAAGGACGGGCTCGGCTATCAGGTGTTCAACGCGGCCAATGACGACACCTCGTCCGACCTACCGACCGCCGAACTCTTGAAGCGGTTCTACCCCGGCGTGCCGGTCAAGGCCGAACTCGGTGAATACGAGACGCTGCTGTCGAACCGCAAGGCGCGCGACGTGCTCGGTTTCCGCCCGGAGCATAGCTGGCGCAGATACGTCAAGCAGGACTGATCCGCGAAGCAAGCGAGGCTGATCTGTGCACAGCGGGCGGCTTTGCGGTGCAAGCCGCTTGCCGCGCTTGACAGCCTGCTTAATACGGACTTTCTGGAACCCATGCGGGACGCGAAGCCGAACAAGGAAAAATCGTTGGGGAAAGCGGCCTCCGGGGACCGTCCGGGCGGCGTTCGCCGGGCGGACGCCGCGCGTATTCCAGGCTCCAGCGTCCACGCCTCGCTGGCCAGCGAAATCGGCCTCAGGATCGTGCGGGGCGACTATCCGCCCGGCACCATCCTGCCCAATGAAGCGAAATGGTCAGAGACCTTCAGCGTCAGCCGCTCGGCGGTGCGCGAAGCGATCAAGATGCTGATGGCCAAGAGCCTGCTCGCCTCACGTCCCAAGATCGGCAGTTGGGTCGAGCCGAAGGAGCGCTGGAACCTGCTCGATCGCGATGTGCTTGCCTGGTACGCGACGTCGCCGGATCGCGAGGTGTTCCTCAAGACCGTGCAGGAATTCCGCCACATCATCGAGCCGGAGGCGACCGCGTTTGCCGCCATGCGAAGAACCGACGAGCAGATGGCCGAGATCAGCCTGGCCTGCCGTGAGATGGGAGAGGCGACGAGCCTGCAGGAGCGGACCCGCGCCGACACGCGCTTCCATCTTGCCATCCTGCGGGCTTCGGGCAACGACCTGTTGGTGCCGCTCGGCGTACTGATCGAATCCGCGTTCGATCACCTCTTTGCCTATACGACGCGGGAGATCGACGATCTCAACCACGCGCAGAAGCTGCACGAGGCAATCGAGAAGAACATCCGCCTGCAGCGCCCCGACGCGGCGCGCAATGCAGTGCGCAAACTGCTCGCCAACACAGACGGCGTCATCCGCGCCCGGTAGGGCCGGCCGCCGCTAATCATCCTTGTCACGTCCGAAGGCGCTGCGCAGTTCGTCCTTGGCGTCCTCAAGCACTTTTTTGCGCGCGGCAGGCAAGTTCTTGCCGGCGCGGTTGATGTAGAAGTTCAGCATCGACATGGCCGACTGGAACGGCTCGGCCTTGCGCCGGTGGCTGTGTTCGGCGGATCGCTTGAGCGAGGCGGCGATCTTCCTGGCGTCGTCGGATTCGAAGACGTGATCCTCAAGATCCATCGCGTCGCTGTGCTCGGTCACCTCGGCCGACCATTTTTTCCTGGTGGCGGTCATCGCAGGACTCCTCTGCAGGGTGGGCTGCCAGGAAACTCCGCACATCGGCATCGGTTCCGCCCTGGCTCTGGAGCCACGGATTTGCCAGCTGTGGCGCTGCTGCGACCCGAGAATGCGCCGATACTGGCGCAAACGGCAGCCGATCTCCGAGACCGCCGACAGGAAACGCCTTGACCCGAACCGACAGCATCCAGCCCGGCCCCGGCATCGACAGCTCCTATGCCTGGATGCGGCTTGCCATCTCGATGCTGCTGGCGACGATCGGCGCCGTCGGCATGTGGGCAGTCGTCGTCGTGCTGCCCGCGGTGCAGGCCGAGTTCGGCGTCGACCGCGCAGCGGCGTCCATGCCTTACACTGCGACCATGGTCGGCTTTGCCGCCGGCAACGTGCTGGTCGGCCGCGCCATCGACCGGATGGGATACTGGATCCCGGCGCTGCTCTCTTCGATTGCGCTTTCCGCCGGCCTGCTTCTCGCGGCGCTGTCGACCTCGATCCTGCAATTCACGCTTGCCCAAGGAGTGCTGATCGGTATCGGCACGTCGGTGATCTTCGGGCCGCTGATCGCCGATATCTCGCACTGGTTCAACCGCCGGCGCGGTGTCGCGGTGACCGCGGCGGCCGCCGGAAACTACCTCGCCGGAGCGATCTGGCCGACCATCATGCCGACGCTGATAAAGGCGGAAGGCTGGCGCTTCACTTATGCCGCCATCGGCATCTTCTGTCTGGTGACTATGGTGCCGCTGGTGCTGATGCTGCGGCGCGGTGCCCCAGTTGCGGCTGCCGCCGATTCGCCCGGAAGCCGGCCGGTGCAGTCGATGCCGCTGTCGCCGGCGGCGTTGCAGGTGCTGCTGGTCGTCGCCGGCCTCGGCTGCTGCGTGGCGATGTCGATGCCGCAAGTGCATATCGTCGCCTATTGCATGGACCTTGGCTACGGCGTCGCACATGGCGCCGACATGCTGTCGATCATGATGGCAGGCGGCGTCGTCAGTCGGCTGGCATCGGGCTTTCTCGCCGACCGCATCGGCGCGGTGTGGACACTGATGATCGGCTCGGTGCTGCAATGCCTGTCGCTGCTGTTCTACATCCCGTTCGACGGGCTTGCCTCGCTCTATGTGGTGTCGCTGGTGTTCGGCCTGTCGCAAGGCGGTATCGTGCCTTGCTACGCGATCATCGTGCGCGACTATATGCCGGCCAAAGAGGCTGGCCAGCGTATCGGCATCGTCTTGATGGCGACGATCTTCGGCATGGCGATCGGCGGCTGGATGTCGGGCTGGATCTACGATTTGACCGGCTCTTATGCGGCTGCGTTCCTCAACGGCATCGCCTGGAATTTGCTGAACATACTGGCGATCGGGCTGCTGTTGTGGAAGGCACGGCGCAGCACAGCCGTGATGGCCTGAGCTCTACGTGCCCAAATGGTCCGGGAGCTGCGCGGCTTGACAACCACCCAAGGCTGCGCGACGCCGGAAGGCGGATTGGTGCGGCAACAGGCCGATTTGGCATGACGACGGTGGCAAAGACCCTGAATATGGTTCTAAAGGCGCTTGGCTGCACAAGCCCGTCGCCAGGAGTGCGCCCTTGACCAAGCCGCGCTCGCGCCGGGGCGGCGGCCGCCCTACCATCGCGGATGTCGCGCGCAAGGCCGGCGTTGGTGCCATCACCGTGTCGCGCGCCCTGCGCGAGCCGGAGCGTGTGTCCGAAGAGCTGCGCCGCCAGATCCAGGCCGCCGTCGACGAACTGGGCTATGTGCCGGACCCGAATGCCCGGGCGCTGGCCTCGGCGCGCGCCGAAGTGTTCGGCGTGCTGGTGCCGTCGCTGACCAACAACGTCTTCGCCGAGGTGGTGCGTGGCATCTATGACAGCCTGTCGGCCAGCCCGTTCCGCATCCAGCTTGGCAACACCCACTATTCCGGCCTCGAGGAAGAGCGGCTGCTGCAGGTGTTCGGTTCGCAACGGCCGGCAGCGCTGATCGTCGCCGGCATCGATCAGACACCGGCTTCGCGAAAGCTGCTGGAAAGTGCCGGCTGCCCTGTGGTGCAGGTCATGGAAACCGGTCCAGATCCCGTCGACATGATGGTCGGCTTCTCGCATCTCGATGGCGGCAGGGCGGCGACCGAGCATCTGATCGAGGCCGGCTATCGCCGCATCGGCTTCATCGGCGCGCGCATGGATCCGCGTTCGCAGCGGCGCCTTGCCGGCTATCGCGCGGCGATGGAGGCCGCGGGCCTGTTCGACCCGCGCCTCGTCACCACTACGCCGGTGCTGTCCAGCGTGTCGCTCGGCCGCGAGATGTTCCGCGATGAGCTGGCCAAGGTGCCGACACTCGACGGTGTCTTCTGCAACAATGACGATATCGCGCTCGGCGTCTTGTTCGAATGCCATCGCGCCTCGATCGCGGTGCCGAAGACGATCGGCATCGTCGGTTTCAACGATCTCGACATGATGCAGGTGGCGTTTCCTTCGGTCACCAGCATCCGCACCCATCGTTATGAGATCGGCCGGCGTGCCGTTGCCATGGCGCTTGCGGCGATCGCCGGCAACAGACCGGAGCAACGGATCGTCGACCTCGGTTTCGAGCTCAAGCGCCGCGAGAGCACGGCGCGTTGAAACGCACAGAAGCGACTGTGCGAATGCCGGTTTACACGCCAATTTGGTAGCGCTACCATTTCCTGCAGGCAGGTGCATAAACGACAGGGCGTACCTGTTTATTATACATAAGCGACAACTAATACTTGTTTATTATGGATAATATGATAGTTTTCGTACTGCTGGCGGCGACAAGGGAGGAACCGGGTCGGCCACCACGGGCGGCCAAGGACGCGCATGGCGAGGCGGGAGGTGCCGGTCCATCGCGCGAAAATTCGCATTGCGAAACGAACAATCTGAACTGCAATCGGGAGGACTATCGATGATCAAGTCACTTGTTGGTGGCGTCGTTGCCGCCACTGCATTCGTCATGCTCAATTCGGCCGCCATGGCCGCCGGACCCGAAATCGTGTCGGGTCCCGCCGCTCAGGCGGATTGTTTCGCGCCGTGGGACGCGGAGACCAAATTCTTCAAATATCCCAAGAAGGAAGGGCCGTTCCGCATCGCCTTCGCCAATGGCTACATCGCCAACACCTGGCGCATCCAGATGGTGCAGACGGCCAAGGCCTATGCCGCACAACCTGAAGTTAAAGCCAAGATCAAGGAATTCAAGGTCGTCTCGACGGGCGAGGACGTGCCGGCACAGATCTCGGCGATCAACAATTTCATCGATTCCGGCTATGACGCCATCGTCACCGACGCCCAGAACCCGACGGCCTTCGGTCCGGTCATCAAGCGCGCCAAGGAAGCCGGCATCGTGCTGGTCGCCTTCGACAACATCCTCGACACCAAGGACGCCATCAACGTCAATGTCGATCAGAAGGGCCTTGGCGAATTGTGGGCCAAGTGGCTGGTCGCCAAGATACCGAACGGCGGCAAGATCCTGGAAGTGCGCGGCGTCGCCGGCACCTCCGTCGACACCGATCGTCACAACGGCATCCACGAGGTCTTCGATGCGTCCGGCAAAAAGTGGGACGTGACCGAAGTCGCCGGCAAATGGGATGACGGCGTGGCACAGAAAGTGACCGCGGATGCGATCGCCACCAACGGTCCGTTCGACGGCATCACCGGGCAGGGCGGCGACACCGGCATCGTGCAGGCGATGATCGACGCCAAGCATCCGTTCGTGCCGTTTGGCGGCGAGACCGAGAACGGCTTCCGCAAGTTCTGCGCCGCGCATTCGGCCGACGGGCTGAAGTGCTCGTCCGCAGGCTCGGGTCCGGCTCAGGTCGCCGTCGCCATCAAGACCGCGATCGCCGCACTCGAAGGCGAGGTTGTGCCACAAGAGGTGAAGCTGCCGCTGGCGATCGCCGAAGACCCGAACTTGAAGGAAGGCACGGATTATTTCCCCAAGGAATCCGATAATTTCTTCGTCGGCAATTCCTTCCCGACCTGCGGCATCAATTTCAGCGCCCAGGAAATCATGGGTCAGACCAAGGAAAACCAGTAAATCATCGCTGGCTGTCACCTGGCGCCGCGGCTTGAGCCGCGGCGCTTGTCTCAATCCCACAATCGCCCTGGGAGGGCCGATGGACGGTGCGGCTCCGCTCTTTCGTATGGAAGGCATATCCAAGCGCTATGGCGGCGTACGTGCGCTGGAGAAGGCCGAGCTTGTCGTCGAAGCCGGCAGCATCCACGCCATTCTCGGTGAAAACGGCGCCGGCAAATCGACGCTGATCAAGGTCATGGCAGGTGTCGTGGCGCCCGATGAGGGCCGCATGACGCTGGACGGGCGCGAGGCGATCTTCGCTTCTCCGGGGGCCGCCAACAAGGCCGGCATCGTCTGCATCTTCCAGGAACTGTCGCTGGTCCCTGAGCTCAGCGTGGCCGACAACATCGTCATTTCCGATCCGCCCAAACGCTTCGGCATGATCGACCGCAAGGCGCAGCGCCGCATCGCGGAAGACGCGCTGGCGCGTGCGGGCGCCGCCGACATCCACCCGCTGGCTCTGGTCAAAGACCTGCCATTGTCGCGCCGACAGATGGTCGAGATCGCCAAGGCATTGGCACGCAAGCCGCGCATCCTCATCCTCGACGAAGCCACCTCCGCGCTGACCGCCGCGGATGTCTCGAAGATCTTCGCGGTGCTGAAGCGGCTGCGCTCGGAAGGGCTGGCGCTGCTTTACATCTCGCACCGCATGAACGAGATCGCCGAGCTGGCGGATCAGTGCACGGTGTTCCGCAACGGCCGCAATGTCGCCAGCTATGCAGCCGGCTCGAAGAGCGACAATGAGGTGGTCGAACTGATGATCGGCCGCGAATACAGCCATATCTTTCCGCCCAAGCCGGCGGCCGTGCCTGCCACCGCGGCCCCCAGGCTCGAGGCCCGCAAGCTCTCATGGGCCGACCGGCTGCACGATATCTCGCTGACCGTCAGGGCAGGTGAGGTGGTCGGCCTTGGCGGCCTCGACGGCCAGGGCCAGCGCGAATTGCTGCTCGCCTTCTTCGGCGTGCTGCGGGGCCTCAGCGGCCAGATCCTGATCGACGGCAAGCCTGTCTCGATCACCAGTCCATCCGTTGCGCGCGACGACGGCATCGGCATGGCGCTCATTCCCGAGGACCGCAAGACCGAAGGGCTGATGCTGCCGATGACGGTGCGCGAGAACCTGTCGTTCGCGGCGCTCGACCGGCTGTCGAAAGCCGGCATTATCGATCGCGCCGCCGAGCAGCGGCTGATCGACGACATGGTCGGCCTCTTGGCGATCAAGACGGCGGGCCTCGACATTCCGGTCGGCGCGCTTTCGGGCGGCAACCAGCAGAAAGTGGTCATCGCCAAATGGCTGATGCGCCAGCCGCGCATCATCCTGCTCAACGATCCGACGCGTGGCATCGACGTCGGCACCAAGCAGGAGTTGTACCAGCTGATGCGCAAATTGGCCGACGCGGGTGCGGCGATCCTGTTCTACTCGACCGATTATGACGAACTGATCGGCTGCTGCGATCGCGTGCTGGTGCTCTATGACGGGGCGGTCAAGCGCGAGTTGGTCGGTGCCGAGATCACCGAGCGGGCGCTGATATCAAGCGCGCTCAACATCCATGGCGAGGAGAGCCCAGTGGGCCTGGGAGCAAGCGCGTGAAAGATTGGCGCTACTGGCTGGCCGAGCAGCGCGGAACGCTGCTGGCGTTCGGCATCTTCATCGTCATGTTCGTCATCTACACCTCGAACCATCCGGCGGGCTTCACCGCCAATGTCGTGCAGACGGCGTCGAACAAGGGTGTGCTGCTCGCCTTTGTCGCCATGGCGCAGACGCTGGTGGTGATCACCGCGGGCATCGACTTGTCCGTCGGTATGATCTTCCTGCTCACCAACTGCCTCGCCTCCTGGCTGGTGGTCGGCACGCCGATGCAGACGACGCTCGGTGTCATCGCCGTGCTGGCGGTAGGGCTGCTGTGCGGCGCGATCAACGGCGCCATCGTCATCTATGGCCGGCTGCAGCCGATTGTCGCCACCATTGCCACGGGGGCCGTCTATTACGGCATCGGCCTTTTGCTGCGGCCATTCCCGGGCGGCTCGGTCAATGAGGATCTGGCCGATGCGCTGACCGGCCGTGTGTTTGGCGTGGTGCCGGCGAGCCTGGTCGTCCTGCTGGCCGTCGTGCTGGTGATCTGGGTGCCGTTCAGCCGCTCGGTGCTCGGCCGCGCCGCCTACGCGGCGGGCTCATCGGAGACGGCGGCCTACATGTCGGGTGTGCCGATCCGGCGCGGCAAGTTCGCCGCCTACACGCTGGCCGGCCTGCTGGCGGCGATCGGCGGACTGTTCCTGACCTTCTTCACCTATACGGGTGAAGCGGCCTATGCCAGCGGCAACTCCTACACGCTGTTTTCGATCGCCGCCGTGGTGCTCGGCGGCGTTTCGCTGTTCGGCGGCAAGGGCAGCGCCATCGGCGCCATCTTCGGCGCACTGGCCTTCCGTACCATCGGCGACCTGTTGTTCGTCTTCGATTTCGATCCGCTCTGGCAGCCGCTGTTCCAGGGCGTTATCCTGCTGGTCGCCGTCAGCCTCGGCGCCTTCGCCCTGTTTCGGGTCCGCAACCGGCTGGAGTGGTTCCTGTGAGCGAAACGACGCTTGGCGGCATTGCCGGCCGCATGCCCAGATTCATCCGCCGCGCCGATCCGGCGGTGCTGACGGCCTTTGCCTGCATCGTTCTCTTGCTGTTCCTGGGCAGCCTCTATTCCAGAAGCTTCCTGTCGCCTGAATATCTTCTGCAGCAGCTCAAGGTGGCTTCATTCCTCGGCGTCATCGCCACCGGGATGATGCTGGTCATCCTGCTCGGTCAGATCGACCTGTCGGTGCCGTGGGCGGTGGCGGCCGGCGCCATGATGGCCTGCGCTGCGGCGGCGTACGGCCCGGTCGGCGTGGCGCTGGCCATTCCGTTCGGTATTTTCTGCGGCATGCTGATCGGCGTCGTCAACGGCATCGGCGTCGCCTATCTGCGCATCCCCTCGATGATCATCACATTGGCCACCAACGCTGTCGCGCAAGGGCTGATGGTGGTCTACACAGGCGGCTTCTCGCCGCAGGATTCGGCGACGGGCGCGATGCGCTACCTGGCGACCGGCTTCGCCATTCCGGGCGTGCCCAACGCGGTCATCATCTGGGCGCTGATCGGAGCCGCGATGGTGTTCGTGCTGACCCGTACCAGCTTCGGCCGCACCGTCTACGGCATCGGCAACCGCGAGCGCGCGGCCTATCTCTCCGGCATCGACACACGGCGTGTGGTGATGATCGCCTTCGCCGTCTCCGGCGGGCTCTCGGCTTTCGGCGGCGTGCTTCTGGCGGGCTATGCCTCCAAGGCGGCGCAGTCGATGGGCGACGCTTATCTGCTGCCGTCGATCGCCGCGGTGGTGCTTGGCGGCACCTCGATCCTGGGCGGACGCGGCTCTTATCTCGGCACTGTCGCCGGTGTCATCCTCATCACGCTGCTGCAGTCCATCCTCTCCGTCATGCAGATGCCGGAGGCGGGGCGGCAGATCATCTACGGTGTCGTCATCGTCGCCATGCTGCTGCTCTACGGCCGCGCGCCGGCAAGCCGCTGACAGTGGACGAAAAGGCAGCACAGGCGCCAGCGGGCGCTCCCGGCTCGGTGTCTCCGGCCATCGTGGTGATGGGCGTCGCCGGCTGCGGCAAGTCGGCCGTCGGTATTGCGCTGGCGGCCGCGCTGGGCGTTACCTTCATCGAGGGCGACAGGCTGCACCCGCCGGAAAACGTCGCACGCATGGCAAGCGGCGAACCGCTTACCGATCAACTGCGCGAAGGCTGGCTCAACGCGATCGGCGAGCGCATCGCGGAGTCGGTGGGCGGCGGACAGGGCGTGGTTGCCGCCTGCTCGGCACTGAAGCGCAGCTACCGCGAACGGTTGAGCGGCTTCTGCCCGGAAATCGTCTTCCTCTATCTGGAGATCGACCCTGCCACGGCCAGGCAGCGTGTCGGTAACCGCAAGGGCCATTTCATGCCGGCAAGCCTGGTCGACAGCCAGTTCGCCATCCTCGAGCCGCCGGCAGTGGAGGAGCGGGCCTTGTCGCTCGATGCGACGCGCCCGGTCGGTGAGCTCGTCGCTGCCGCGGTCCGCCTGATACCCCGGTCATGAACTTTCATCGTCAGTGCCGATGCCGGTGCTGTCCTGGGCCTCGGTCAGCCGCTGCCGGCGGGATCACGTCAGCATCTGCTCGGGGTAGAGCCTCAGCGCCTCCAGCAGGCGGTCATGCTTGAGCAGGATGTAGTGCGCCTGCACGGCCATGTTCTTGGCGCCATCCCTGGCGGTGTCCGTTGCCGGGGTGACAGACGCCCCCGGCGCCAGCGCGGGGCTGAGCACGGCCCGGTACTCATGTCCGTGCTTGAGCCGGCGCCCGCGACGCCGGACCGCCGATCGGCAGACACAACTTCAGAAATGTTGATTTCGAGGGTCGGACGAAGATATTCGTGTCGCTATTCCATATATGGCGTCAGCACATCTTCGATCCATTTCATGAATGCGCGGACTCGGCGCGACAGATTGCTCCGATGCGCAACGACAAGGGACACGGCGAGCGCCCGGCGACGAAAATCGGGTATGATCTCGACAAGCGCTCCACTCTCCAAGTATCGGCCAATGCCCAAGAGTGGCGCCTGAATCACACCAAGGCCGGCGAGGGCGGCGGCTTCGTAGGTCTGCGCGCTGTTGACGTGTAGCGCACCTGGCAACTGAAGCGTCGCATAGCTGTCGCCGTCCGGATATTCCCATCCATAGGGTCTCGCGCCCAGCACCGTCGAAAAGTGAATTGTCCTATGTTCCTGACGCTGGAGATCTTCCAGCGACCGAGGGACGCCATGGCGCGCCAGATAGGCGGGGCTGGCAGCGTTGGCCATGCGCAACAGGCCCAGTGGGCGGGCAATCAGCGTCTCGTCCCGAATGGGTCCAAGCCGCAATACACAATCGAACCCCTCTTGAACCAGATCGACTTGCCGATCCGTACTCGACACCTCCAGCTCCAACTCGGGGTGCGCCGCCATGAAATCCGGCAAGGCCGGCACGATCGTTGTGCGCGCCACTTCGGTTGGAAGGTCGACCCGCAAACGCCCGCGAAGTGCCACGCGATCGCCGGCGAACATCGAGTGCAGATCATCGACTTCAGCAAGCAGATCGCGGGCACGGGCATGAAATGCGCGTCCGTCTTCCGTCAACCGCACGCTGCGCGTCGTCCGGTGCAGGAGCCTGACACCGAGATCTTCTTCCAGCTTCCGGACCGCCGTTGAGGCTCTCCCCTTTTGGATGCCCAGGCTGTCGGCTGCGCGGGTGAAGCTCCCCATTTCCGCTACCGTTATGAAAATGAGGATGGGTTCGAGATTTTGCATTTTCGTGCCCCGGTATTGTTTCCCGAAAAGAGAACAGTCGGTTCATTTCCTCGGTGTTTATCACGTCTTGGGGGCACAGTAAGCTTGGAACATGGGATATTCCCAATGGAGAATGACAAGTGTCGGAAACCGTGAACCTGCATCAGACACCTGAAACTATGACCTTGCATCGCGCCCTGTGGGTCGGCCGGATAATGAGCGCGTTTGTCGTTATCGCTTTGATGGCAGACGGCACTGTTCAGCTTTTCGCGCCGGCACGGATCGCGAGCATGTTGCAGGAAACCGGGTTCGCGATGGACCTGACCCGTGTCGTGGGTCCGATCATACTCGCCTGCGCCATCCTCTATGCCATCCCGTTCACCGCCGTCCTCGGCGCGATCCTGGTGACTGGCTTTCTGGGAGGTGCCATCTGCGCCCATCTCCGCATCGGTGAGTTGGGGTCGCCGCCGGAAATCATTTCCCTGCTTCTGGGCGCGATGACCTGGGGCGGCCTCTATCTGCGCGATCCCCGTATCCGGGCCATTCTGCCGCTCATCCATTGAACCAACAGGGGCAGCTCTGTCCCTAAACATCAGGAGAAAACACATGTTCTTAGTAATGGGAATCACGGGAAACGTGTGCGGCGCGACGGCAAGGCATTTGCTAGCGCAAGGCAAGAAGGTGCGCGCGCTGGTCCGCGACCGCGAGAAGGCGTTGAGCTGGGCGAACCGGGGCGTGGAGCTCGTTGACGGCGATTGGAACGATTCGGCAGCCATCGAGCGAGCGCTCGAAGGCGTCGAAGGCGCGTTCGTCATGCTGCCCCCTGTCTGGGCGCCTTCGCCCGATTACAAGGAAGCAAAGGGCGTGATTGCAAGCTATGTCGAGGCGCTCACCAAGACAGCGCCGCCGCAAGTGGTTGCGCTTTCGTCTATGGGGGCGAACAGAACCAGCGGGCACGGGGTAATCGCGGCCTTGTCCCTTCTGGAGCAAGGTTTTCGCGACCTGACATCGCCAGTTGCTTTTGTGCGCGCAGGCGGATTCTTCGAGAATTTTCTTTTCGGGTTGCAGGTCGCCCAGGGCGGAACGCTGCCGGCTTTCTACAATCCGACAAACCGGAAATCGACAATGGTCGCGACGAACGACATCGGCGCGGAATTCGCAACGCTTTTGACCGGGCCAATGTGGTCAGGGCAGCGCATCGTCGAGCTTGGTTCGATGGTCAGCGCGGACGACGTCGCCGAGCAATTGGGCGAAGTCCTGAATCTCGACGTGAAAGCCTTTGCAATCCCGCGTGCGGGGTGGGCGGAAGCGCTCGAGCAATTCGGCATCCCGAAGGGCCACAGCGGACCTGCCGAAGAAATGTACGAGGCCGTGAATGCGGGATGGATGGACCTCGGTGTGGCGGGTACGGAGCACGTGGCGGGTACGACGTCCGCACGCGGGTAGGCCAAACTGTATGGGGTTCTCCTGTGATTTCAGGTCTTCGCAACCCGGGATTTGGAGAACTCCCTCTTCAATGGAAGAATCTCATGTCTGTCTGAGCGCGGTCAGCTTGCAGTCGGTGGTTTAGATCTGCGACGTCAGCTCGACCGGAAAATCGTCATTGTCCGCATCGCGCATGGCGGCGAGGCTGCGATTGTCCAGCACCTCGGCGATAGCCTGCCGCACCTCCAGCATCATGTGGCGGACCTGGCAGGTCGCCTCGTCGCAATCCTCGCAGCGCTGATACTGCGTGCGGCTGGCGCAAGGGATCGGCGCCAGCGGCCCGTCAAGCACGCGCACGACATGGCCGATCTTGATTTCGGAGGCCAACCGGGCAAGGCGGTAGCCGCCTTCCTTGCCTTTGCGGCTCTGGACGAAGCCGGCATTGCGCAACTCGCCCAGGATGGCATCGAGGAATTTCTTCGGGATATTGTTGGCCACAGCGATGTCATTGACGAAGGCCAATTGGCCGGCCGGCAGGCCAGACAGATGCACGAGGGCCTTGAGGCCGTATTTGCCTTTTTTTGTCAGCATGCCCAGATCAACCCATAAAAGCCCCAACCACTCGCATCTGCCGACTGTTTGTGTGCAAATAATGACGTCTTCGCCCTGCGATGATGTTTCGCAAACAGCCACCAGATTGCACGTTAGGCATAAACGCGTTGATTCTTTGTAACGTTTTGCACTGAGAAGGCGGATATTCTGCTGATAACCAGGTTTTCGGCGTTCAAAAACGAAAAAAGCCGGCAGGGCGCCGGCTTTTCCGTCTACTCCGCAGATATCGCGGCCTTCAGCGGCTGCCGTAGGTCTGGTCGAGCAGGCCGCCAGCGGCGAAATGCTCTTTCTGTACTTTGTCCCAGCCGCCGAAGACGTCTTCCACCGTCAGCAGCCGGATATCGGGGAAATCGACCTTGTATTTTGCCGCCACAGCGGCGTCGCGGGCTCTGAGGCCGTTGCGGGCGGCGATGTCCTGGCCCTCCGGCGTGTAGAGGAAGTCGAGATAGGTCTTGGCCAGATCGCGCGTGCCGTGCTCGTCGGCAACCTTGTCGACGATCGCGACGGGGAATTCGGCCAGCAGGCTGACCGAAGGCGTGACCTGCTCGAACTTGCCGTCGCCATACTCCTTGCGAATGCCGCGCGTCTCCGACTCGAAGGTGATCAGCACATCACCGATCTCGCGCTGCACGAAGGTGGTGGTCGCGGCGCGGCCGCCGGTGTCGAAAATCGGCACGTTGTTGAACAGCTTGGTGATGAACTCCTTCACCTTGGCGTCGTCGCCCTTGAAGGCCTCCTTGGCGTAGGCGGTGGCCGCCAGATAAGTGTAGCGCGCATTGCCTGATGTCTTCGGGTTGGGGAAGATCACCTGCACGTCGTCGCGCACGAGATCGTTCCAGTCCTTGATATGCTTGGGGTTGCCGGCGCGTACCAGGAAGGACGGCAGCGAATAGAAGGGCGAGGCGTTGTCGGGAAAGTTCTTCTGCCAGTCTGCCGACACGAGGTCCTTCTTGACCAGGAAGTCGATGTCGGTGACCTGGTTGAAGGTAACGACATCGGCGCCAAGGCCCTCGGCGATGGCGCGCGCCTGCGCCGAAGTGCCGGCATGCGACTGGTCGACGGTGACGCCCGGATGCTGAGCGATGAAAGCCTTGTTGACCTGCACGAACAGTTCGCGGCCGACATCATAGGATGCGTTGAGCAGTTTGTCAGCCGACCAGGCCGGGGAGGATGCGAGGAACAGGCCGGCGACGGTGGCAAGCCCGAGGAAAAATCGCTTCATGAAAACAGGCTCCGATGCAATGTGTTTATGGTCGGACCATAGCCGGGGTGCGTGGTGTGCGACGAGGCATGGGTCCGAGGATCAATGCATCGCTTCTAGAAAACCTATCCCCGGAATAGAAGGGTCATAGTTTTTTCTTTCAAGTGCGACTTCGCCTCGGTGGACGCCGATCGTTCCAATTCGTTTGACTGTTCCGAAAAAAGATACACATTGTGTATGCAGGTGTGCTACGGGAGCGACAAGGAGCGCTGCCATGACAAAGACCACACCCGAGACCCACGCCAAGCCTGTCAATCTGCGCATCCGAGAGGATGTGCGCATATTGATCGACCGTGCTGCGAAAATACGCGGGAAGACCCGTTCCGACTTTATGATCGATGCTGCATATCGTGCGGCCGAGGACACGCTGCTCGACCAGGCACTGATCAAGGTGGATCCCGAGAGCTATCGGCACTATCTCGACATCCTCGATGAGACGCCAAGCGGTGAAGGTTTTGCACGCCTTATGAACGTGCCCAGGCCGTGGCAGGGATGATACTATCGGCGCCCGCGCCTCTGGCCGAAAACCACGATCTCGACCTTTTTCGAAGCGGGACGGAAAGTCTCGACCAATGGCTTCGCCTGAGGGCGCGAGCCAACCAGGTCAGCGGCGCGTCGCGTACCTATGTGGTGGCGGAAGACGCGCGCGTTGTCGGTTATTCCTGCCTCTCTTCGGGCGGGCTTGATCTCGCGCAGGCACCCGGCGCCATTCGTCGCAACATGCCTGATCCCATTCCGATGGTCGTGCTCGGGCGTCTTGCCGTCGACGCGGGCTGGCAAGGCAAGGGGCTGGGTGCCGCGCTGCTGCAAGACGCCGTTTTACGGGCAGGTCGCGCCGCGACGATCCTCGGGATTCGCGGGATATTTGTTCATGCCATATCGGATGAGGCGAAAGCCTTTTACGAACACTACGGTTTTGCGGCTTCGCCGAAAAACCCAATGACCTTGGTGCTGTCGCTGAAAGGCGTGACGAAAGGATAGTCGTGTCGCTCGAAGCATGAATTAAGCCGACCGCCATCAGACCGAAACGTTCCGGGGTGCGATGGCAGGCGATGTCTCCTGTGCCGAGTTTTCCCGGGCCTTGCACCGTGGCGCTGTTTGGCATATACAAATGGCATATACAAAAGAGCTGCAACATGCCCCAGAACCGTCATTCAACAACGCCGCCCAAGGAGGCGAAGCTGTTTCGCAACAACCGCAGCCAGGCGGTGCGCATTCCTGTCGAGTTCGAGCTTCCCGGCGAAAAAGTCCTGATCAGCCGGGAAGGCGATCGTCTTGTCATCGAGCCGGTTCGCAAACCTGGCCTCACCGCGTTGCTCGCCCAGTGGGCGAAAGAGCCGCCGCTCGATCCTGAAGACGACTTCCCCGAGATCGACGACACGCCAGTCAAATCCGAGGACATTTTCTAGATGCGGTTCATGCTGGATACGAACATCATCAGCGACATGATCCGAAACCCGGCTGGCAAGGCCGCGAGGGCAATGTCGCGCGAGGGAGATGACGCGGTTTGCACCAGCATCGTGGTCGCCTCGGAATTGCGATATGGCTGCGCCAGGAAGGGATCGGCCAAGCTGCTCAAGAAGGTTGAAGACTTGCTGGCCGAGATTCCTGTCTTGCCGCTCGATGTGCCGGTGGATGCCGAGTATGGCGGACTTCGCGCCGAGCTTGAAGCGGCAGGCCAGACCATTGGCCACAACGATCTTTTTATTGCCGCTCATGCCTGTGCATTGGGCGCCATGCTGGTGACCGCCAACACGGGCGAGTTCAACCGGATCAAAGGCCTGAAGGTCGAGAACTGGCTGGCGTAGCCCTCGACCAGAGGATCAAGCCGCCGGAAAAAGCTTCCAGCGTCCGGGGCGGAACGCCACCCGGCTTTTTTGGGCCGCGGGGTGATCGACCGGCAGTTCGATTTCGACCCGCTGGCGCTCTCCGCCGATCTCAAGCTCGACCCGGCGCGTGCCGGCGACGCGGCGGCTGGCGGCGACCGTGCCGGCGATGCAGCCGCTGCAGCCGTCCAGCAGTTCGACATCATGCGGGCGGAAATAGAGCGTCGCATCGCCCGAGGGCTCGTTGGGCGCGGCAATCCCGATCGGACGGTCGGCGAGCCAGATCTCGCCATTCTCGACCTTGACGGGAAGCGAGCTTGATTCACCGATGAAGCCGTAGACGAAGGGCGAGTTCGGCGTGTCGTAGATATCGTCGGCGGTGCCGACCTGCTCGATGCGGCCCTGGCTCATCACCACAACGCGGTCGGCAAGCTCCAGCGCCTCTTCCTGGTCGTGGGTGACGAAGACGGTGGTGTGGCCGGTGGCGTCATGGATTTCGCGCAGCCAGCGGCGCAATTCCCGGCGCACCTGCGCGTCAAGCGCGCCGAACGGCTCGTCGAGCAGCAGCACCTTGGGCTCGATCGCCATGGCGCGCGCCAGCGCCACGCGCTGCCTCTGGCCGCCGGAGAGCTGCGCCGGATAGCGCTTTTCGAGCCCTGAAAGCTGGACGAGATCCAGAAGCTCGGAGGCGCGACGGCGGATCTCCTGCGCCGGCGGGCGCGACGGTCCGTGCCGGACCTTCAGGCCGAAGCCGATATTGTCCGCCACCGTCATATGCCGGAACAGCGCATAGTGCTGGAAGACAAAGCCGACATTGCGCTCCTGGATCGACTTGTGCGAGGCGTCCTCGTCGCCGAAGAATATCTTTCCCCGTGTCGGCCGCTCCAGCCCGGCAATCAGCCTGAGCAGTGTCGTCTTGCCGGAACCGGACGGTCCCAGCAACGCGATCAGTTCGCCCGACTTGATGTCGAGCGAGACGTCGTGAAGCGCCGGAAACCGGTCAAACTCCTTGCGCACGTTGGCAACGCGAACTTCCATAGTGGTCCCTTTGTCAGTGCCCGCGTGTCGCGGCGATCTCGGCGCCGTAGCGCATCTCGAGAAGTGTTTTCAAGACCAGCGTGACGAGCGCCAGGCCCGCAAGCAATGAAGCGACGGCGAAGGCACCGACGGCGTTGTACTCGTTGTAGAGGATTTCGACATGCAGCGGCATGGTGTTGGTCAGGCCGCGTATGTGACCCGACACCACCGATACCGCGCCGAACTCGCCCATGGCACGCGCATTGCACAGGAGCACGCCGTAGAGCAGCCCCCATTTGACGTTGGGCAAGGTCACGCACCAGAAGGTCTGCCAGCCATTGGCGCCGAGCGAAAGCGCTGCCTCCTCGTCGCCATTGCCTTGTTCCTGCATCAGCGGGATCAACTCGCGGGCGACGAAGGGGAAGGTGACGAAGATTGTGGCCAGCACGATGCCCGGCACGGCAAACAGGATGACGATGCCATGCGCTTTCAGCCAGGTGCCGAGCAGCCCCTGGGCGCCGAACAGAAGCACATAAACGAGGCCCGATATGACCGGCGAGACCGAGAAGGGGAGGTCGATCAGCGTGGTCAGGAAGGCCTTGCCCTTGAACTCGAACTTGGCGATCGCCCAGGCGGCGGAGATGCCGAAGACGATGTTGAGCGGCACCGAGATCGCCGCCACCAGCAGCGTCAGCCGGATCGCCGAGCGCGTGTCGGCACTGCCGAGCGCTTCGGTGTAGGCACCGATGCCCTTGGCGAAGGCTTCGTTGAAGACGATGATCAGCGGCAAGAGCAGGAAAATGCCGAGGAAGGCGAAGGCGACGGCCATCAGAGCCAGGCGCGCAGGGCGGCTTTCCGTGACCGCCGCCGACTGGCTTTCATGATGCGGTTCGTAGGATTTGATCTCCGGGTCAGCCATAGCGCTTGCGGCTCCATGACTGTGCGAGATTGACGACCAAAAGCATGATGAACGACAAAGCGAGCATGATCGCCGCGATCGCGGTTGCCGCCGGATAATTGTATTCCTCCAACCGAATAACGATCAGCAGCGGTGCGATTTCTGATTTGTAGGGCAAGTTGCCGGCGATGAAGATGACCGAGCCATATTCGCCGACGCCACGCGCGAAGGCGAGCGCGAAGCCGGTGACGATGGCCGGCGCCAGGCCCGGAAACAGGATGCGGGTGATGATCTGGAAGCGATTGGCGCCAAGCGTGGCGGCGGCTTCCTCCACTTCCTTGTCGATCTCCTCCATGATCGGCTGCACGGTGCGCACGACGAAGGGCAGGCCAATGAAGATCAGCGCGATGACGATACCGAGCGGCGTATAGGCTACCTTGATGCCGAGCGGCATCAGCAATTTGCCGATCCAGCCGTTCGGCGCGTAGAGCGTGGTCAGCGCGATGCCGGCCACAGCCGTCGGCAGGGCGAAGGGCAGGTCGACCATGGCATCGACGATGCGGCGGCCGGGGAAGCGGTAGCGCACCAGCACCCATGCGACCAGCGTGCCGAAGACGACGTTGACCGCAGCTGCGACGAAGGCGGTGCCGAAGCTGATTCTCAGCGCATTGATGGTGCGGCGATCGGTGGCGATCGCCCAGAATTCAGGCCAGCCAAGGGCGGCCGAGCGCCAGAGCAGCCCGGATAGCGGGATGAGGATAATGAGGGTGAGGTAGGCAAGCGAGAAGCCGAGCGTCAATCCGAAACCCGGAATGACGCTCGGCTGCCTGAATCGCCACCCCGCCTGGGCGGGTGCTGTGGTCATGTCGTCCTGAATATCGACTGCTTACTGGGGCTTGTAGATCTGGTCGAATATACCACCATCGCCGAAATGATAAGGCTGTGCTTTTTTCCAGCCACCAAACTGTGGATCGTCGATGGTTACGAGCTTGATCGGCGGCAGCTTGGCGAGGTCCTCGGCCGGCACCAGATCGGGCTTGGCAGGACGATAATGGTTCTTGGCTATGATCGTCTGCGCTTCTTTGGAATAGAGCCAGCTCAGATAGGCTTCGGCGACCTTGCGCGTGCCCTTGGCATCGACATTGGCGTCGACCACCGCCACCGGCGGTTCTGCCAGGATGGAGGTCGGCGGGTAGACGATGTCGAAATTGTCGGCACCGAACTCGTCGAGCGCCAGATAGGCCTCGTTTTCCCAGGCGATAAGCACATCGCCAAGACCCTTTTGCGCGAAGGTCACGGTCGAGCCGCGCGCGCCGGTGTCGAGCACCGGGGCATTGGCGTAGAGCTTGCCGACAAACTCCTTGGTCTTGGCCTCGTCGCCGCCGTCATTGGCGTTAGCGTAGGCCCAGGCGGCGAGATAGTTCCAGCGCGCGCCGCCGGAAGTTTTCGGATTAGGCGTAATCACCTGGACACCGTCCTTGACGAGGTCGCTCCAGTCGTGAATGCCTTTGGGATTGCCCTTGCGAACGAGGAAGATGATGGTCGAGGTGTAAGGCGCTGAATTGTTTTCGAATTTGGTGCGCCAGTCCGGATTGATCTTCTTCGCCTTCGAGACGATGGCATTAATGTCGCCTTCAAGTGCCAGCGTCACCACATCGGCGTCGAGGCCATCGATCACGGCGCGGGCCTGGGCGCCCGATCCGCCATGCGACTGCTGGACGGTGACCATCTCTCCGGTCTCGGCCTTCCAATGCGCGACGAAAGCTTCGTCATAGGCCTTGTAGAGCTCGCGTGTCGGATCGTAGGACACGTTGAGAATGGTGGTATCGGCAAACGCGAAACCGAGCGTGCCGAACTGGACAGATGTGGCGACCAGTGCGCCGAGCAGTTTCCTGAAATGAGGTTTGGTCATTTCTGCCTCCGTTGAACCCGCGCCAAATCTACCGAATTGGTAGAAATTAGATGCATTCAATGTTGCCTTTTTTGCCCCTCTTGAGAAAATGTTCGACGCCATTTCGCCGTTAGGAGAAATATTTTCCTCTTGCGGCCAAAGGAAGAATCCATGGCCCGGCCACTCAGCCTATCTAGCAAGGGGCGGTGCCGAGGCAAGGTGTGGAATTTGGTCCGGTGCATCAATCGGCGGTGATGGGAAAGTCGAAACGCTGTCTGGCGAACGGTTCGCTTTTCAGCGTGAAGTGCCACCATTCCCTTGCATAGTTCTTGAAGCTGCCAGCGCGCATGGCGTCGACAAGCATCTTGCGGTTTGCCGCCGCTTCACTGGCAAGGCCGCGGTGGGCGGTTTCGCTCATCGGATCAAAGCAGTCGAAGCCGGTACCGAAATCGAGCGTGTCGGTATCAACCGCGCCACAGGCCGGGTTGGGGCTGGACCTGCGGTCCGTCCGGGCGATGGCGACGTCGACGGTCGAGCCTCGTGAATGGGTCGACAGCTCTCCGACATAGCCGTTGGCGATCAGGTCGCTGCGCCTGACCCTCGAATACCATTGCGGATCGGGCGGCCCGCCCTGTTTCGTCCATTCAGCCATATCGGCGACGGCGCGGGCAGGGCGATAGCAATCGAACACGACCAGCGTCAGGCTTTTGGCGACGATCGCCTTCTGCACACGGCCGAGTGCCTGGGCCGCCTGCTCGGTGAGGATGCAGGCCGGCGCGTCATAGCCGTTCACCTTGCGGTGCAGGAAATTGTCCGATCCGGCGTAGCGGATGTCCTGGCGGATCGAAGGGTCGACATCGGCGAGCCGGACAAAGCCGGCGGGCAGGGCGTCGGCGAAAGCGGGGAGGGTGACTGCCGCGATAAGGATTGTTGCTGCCAGTGCTGAGGCTGCTAACGATCGAGGATTGCGCGAGGCACCCCCCTCTGCCCTGCCGGGCATCTCCCCCGCAAGGGGGGAGATTGGCAGCTTTGCCGTTGCGTATTGTCTTTGACAGTTGGCGAAAGCGGAAAGGACATCCGATCTCCCTCCTTGCGGGGGAGATGGCCGGCAGGCCAGAGGGGGGTGCCTCGGAACAGGCATGGGGTGAGTATCCTGCTATTTGCCGAGCGTCCGAAAAGCCAATTCCATGAATCTCTTGGCGCGATCTATTCGACGAACACTTTTACGCTGGCCGCACGTCCCGCGGCGTCGATGACGGTCAGCGTCGAATAGCCGGCGCCGTCGGGCTGCCAGGTCGCGGTGCGGCGACGGTCGATGCCGATGAGTGGCTTGCCGTTGGCCAGCCAGCGGAACGGCGCACGGCCGCCTTGCAGCTTCAGCACCAGCGGCGAGGCGTCGACTGAATTGGTGCCGAGATCGACGCGGGCGCCGTCGGGCGGGAAGATGATGGTCGGCGCGGGTTCGGTCACTGTCGCCTGCACCAGGCCGTCCGACCCGGCGCCGAAGCGGGCGAGCGTCACCGGCAGGTCCTCGCGCCTGGGGCTGAACATGCCGGGCGGTTTGCCCGGCAAGGGGACGGTGGCGAGGCCCGAGCGGACAAAACCCTCGAACAGGATGGGAGCGGCCGAGACATAGCCGGAAAGGCCGGGCACCGCGCCGGCGTCGGGGCGGCCGACCCAGACGCCCAGCACATAGCGACCGTCGAAGCCGACCGACCAGGCGTCGCGGTATCCGTAGGACGTGCCGGTCTTGTAGGCGATGCCGCGCTGCAAGGCACCCTCGGGCGGCTTGACGCCCGACAGTATGTCGATGATCTGCCAGTTGGCCTGACCGTCGAGGATGGTGGCGCTGGTGCGCTCGGCATTGGCAGGCTCGGTGCCATCATGCAGCGTGTGCGTCTTGCCGCCATTGGCGAGCCCTGTGTAGAGCTGGACGAGGTCGCGCAATGTCACCCCGACGCCGCCAAGACCGATGGCCAGGCCCGGGGCTTCGTTGACCGGCAGTATGGGGCTGACGCCGGCCTGGCGGAAGCGCGCCATCAGCCGCGTTGGCCCGACCGCGTCGAGCACGCGGATCGCCGGCACATTGAGCGACAATTGCAGCGCTTGCCGGATGCTGACATCGCCCTGGTAGCCCATATCGAAATTCTTCGGTCGGTAGCCGGAGAAATCGACGGGGCTGTCGTCGATCAGCGTTTCCTGCGCCACCAGGCCCTGTTCGAAGGCCAGACCGTAGATGAAGGGCTTCAGCGTCGAGCCGGGCGAGCGGACGATCTTTGTCATGTCGATCCAGCCGGAGCGGCTGGCGTCGAAGAAATTGGCCGAGCCGACTTCGCCAAGGATGTCGCCGGTGCGGGAGTCGGCCAGCACCATAGCGACCGACAGGCGAGGGCCGAGCTTGGTGGCCGCGTCCCTCGCCACCTGTTCCAGCCCCTCCTGGACGCTCTTGCGGATCGTCAGCTGCAAGGGCTGGCCGGGGACGGCCTTGGGCAACATCGCATAGGCGGCGTGCGGGGCGAGCGCCGGCAGCGTGCGGCGCAGGCCCGCCACATCGTCGAGGGCGGCGCGCGCGGCCTCGCGCTCACCGAGCAGGCCGGAGGACACCATGCGGGTCAGCACCCGGTCGCGGGCGGCGTGGCCGATCTTCAAATTGCGGTCAGGCCGGCGCTTTTCCGGCAGTTGCGGCAGGGCGACGAGCAGGGCGGATTCGGAAACGGTGAGCCGTTTCGGCTCCTTGCCGAAATAGGCGAGCGAGGCGGCGCGCACGCCTTCCAGATTGCCGCCATAAGGCGCCAGCGTCAGGTAGCGTTCGAGGATTTCGCGTTTCGACAATCGCCGCTCGATCTGGATGGCGCGCAGCATCTGCTTGACCTTGGAGCCGAGGCTGCGGCTTTCGCGCGGCTCGATCAGCCGGGCAAGCTGCATCGAAAGCGTCGAGCCGCCGGAGACGATGTGGCCGCTCGTGGCGAACTGGCCGGCGGCGCGGGCCAGCGCCAGCACGTCGACACCTTCATGGTCCCAGAAACGCTTATCTTCGTAGGTGACCAGCATGTCGACGAACTGCTTGTCGACCTGGTCGAGGCGGGTTTCGAGCCGCCAGTAGCCGTCCGGCGTGGCAAAGGCGCGCAACAATTCGCCGTCGCGATCCTGGACTTCGGTGGAGACCGTGAGTTCGGCTGGAAGCGGGGGTGGGAAAGCACGGTCGAGTTCCCAGAGGCTGGCTGCGGAGAGCGCCAAAAGGCAGGCGCCCCCTGCGGCTCCAATAGCGAGTTTGCGAAGTATCTTCATGGCTGGAAAGACGCCCCCTCATCCGGCCGCTTCGCGGCCACCTTCTCCCCGATGGGGAGAAGAGACTGGCGCCGGCGCTGGTCGTCTCCTCTCCCCTCGGGGAGAGGTCGACCGAGCGAAGCGGAGGGCGGGTGAGGGGGCACTTTGCTTATCGCGTCCATCACCATCAGCGCCTTACGGCGCCTTGACCTCCATCATGCCGGTGGCGGTGCGGGCCGAATATTGCGGCCGGTACATGTCCTCCACCGTTGCCGCCGGGTGCGCATAGGTACCCGGCGTCACCGCGCGCACGACATAGGCGAGGGTCAGATTGTGGTCATGGTCGCCGTCGGCCGGGTTGAACGCCGCGACGAAACGGTCGTCGCGGAATTCGAGATGGGCCGCATCGGTCTGCGCCAGCCACGAGAAGTTCGTCAACTGGGCGCTGGACACCAGGCCGGGATTGTCGATCTCGAAGCCGGCCGGCAACAGGTCGGTGACCAGCAGGCGCGACGGCCATGTGTTCTGCTCGTTGACCTTGAGCACGACGACATAGCGTTCGTTCTGCGTCGCCTCGGTGACATTGGCTTCGGTGCCATCGAGCTTGTAGTAGGTGCGGCTGATGGTGAAGCCGTCGCCGCCTGCCGGCAAGGGCTGGACCGGCGACGCCACCGTGGTGACGACGGCCTGCAGCGGGGTCTTGCCGGTGTTGGCGATGGTCAGAGGGCTGTCGGCCAGGTCAGAGCCTTCGACTTGGTTGGAGTAGCCGCCGGAATGCGCCGCGCCATTGACGGTCAGCGTGATCGTTTCATTGCCTTCCCTGAGCGCGCGGGCCGCCAGCAGCATCCAGGATTCGTCCTGGGTGCTGGTCCAGCGGGCTTCGGCGCGTTCCCTGGTCACCAGCTTGATCAACTCCGGCACGATTGTCGGCACCGGCTTGGATTCCGCCGCAAGCGCCAGCATCGCCGCACCATCACGCAGCCGCGAACCGTAGTCGGAGCGGTAGTAGTCGTAGTCGGTGGTGGACTTTGCCAACTGCAAGGCGGTCTTAAAGGTGGCTTCGGCGCGCGGTGTGTCGCCGTAGAGCGCCAGGCTTGCCGCCAGCTGGGCAACGGCCATCGGGCTCGAGAAAGCTTCGAGTTGGGTATCCGCATAGTAGCGCAGGTCGCCGATCGAGGCCTTCTTGTTGCGGGCCAGAACGTAGAGGGCATAGGCGATCTCGCTGCCACGGTCCTGGACGCTCTGGTCGTAGCCGAGCGAGTTCTGCAGATTGCTCAGCGCCTGGTTCATGGCCAGGCTCGGAACGTCGTATTTCTGCTCGCGCGCCCTGGTCAGGAAGTCCGTGACATAGGCATCGAGCCACAGATCGCCGGAGCCCGGGCCCCACAGGCCGAAGCTGCCGCCCGAGGCCTGGTAGCTCAGAACCTTGTAGATGGCGTCCTGGATGCGGCCATGGATATCGGGATCGCTGGCCATGCCGACGCCGGATGCCAACTCATTGACGTAGAGAAGCGGCATGGCGCGGCTGGTGGTCTGCTCGGCGCAACCATAGGGGTAGCGGTCGAGCGTCATCAGCAGCGACGGCACGTCGAAGGCGGCGGCCTGCGAAACGCCGACGCTGACGGAGGCGCCGTTGAGCAGGCTGGCTGCCAGCAGTTCCTTGTCGACGCGCAGCGCTCCGCCATCACCTTTGAGGTCAACCACCAGCCGGGTGGTCACCGGTAATTGCGCCGGGCGCACCGGCACATAGAGCGTCTGCTCGACCTTGGTGCCGTCGGCATGGGCGAGCTTGATGGTGAGCGAGGCATTGCCGGCCGTCTGAGCGATCAGCGGCACAGTCAGCGTCTGGCGCTTGCCCTGGGCGAGCGTCAGCTTCTGGGGCAGGGGCTTGTCGCCGGTCGACAAGTCGCCCGTCGTTTCGATCGAGAACGCATAGTCGCCAACCGGACCATCGGTGTGGGCGACATCGAGGCGCATGACGGCGGCGTCACCAGGCGCCAGGAAGCGCGGCAGGCCGGCGGTGATCACGATGGGATCGCGCACGATGACATCGGACTGGGCGTGGCCGACCGCATCCTTGGTCCAGGCGACGGCCATGACGCGCACGGTGCCGTTGAACTGCGGTATGTCGAAGTCGACCCGCGCCTTGCCGTCGGCATCGAGCTCGACGATACCGGAGAAGAAGGCGACCAGCTTTTCGGTCGGCGGGCTGCCTTGCGCCTGCATGTTGGCGCCGTCGCCGCCGGTCCTGAGCTTGCCGGTGTTGCCAAGCGAGCCGTCGATCAGGCGGCCGTATATGTCGCGGATTTCCATGCCTAGCATGCGCTGGCCGAAGAACCAGTTCTCCGGGTCCGGTACCTTGTAGTTGGTCAGGTTGAGGATGCCGACGTCGACGGCGGCAACCATGACGTAGGCATTGCTTCCCGGCTGCACGCCGGCGACCGAAACCGGGATCGACAGCTGTTGGCGCGGCATGGTCTTGTCCGGCGGCGTCAAGGTGACGGCCAGCTTCTTCGAGCCCGGATCGACCTTCAGCCATTTCACGCCGATGGCGCGCGCCGGCATGCGCGTTTCCTGCGCCTCGCCCGGCCGGAACAGGGTTGCGGTGACATAGGCGCCGGCGCCCCAGTCGTCGCCGACCGGTATGTCGACAGTGCTGCCGCCGGCCGGCACTGATGCCGTGACGGTCTTCAACAGCTTGTCGGAGCCGATGTTGATGAGAAGTTCGCCGCCAAAGTGCGGCGAGACTTTCAGCTTGGCCACTTCGCCGGCGGCATAGTTGTCCTTGTCGAGTGCGATTTCGAGGCCGTCAGGCGTTTCGGTGGTGGTCGAGGAGACATACCAGCCGGCATCGAACTCGTAGCTGGTTGCCGGTCCCTCGGGATCCGATGTCTCGACCTCAAGCCGATACTGGCCCCAGTCGACCGGCAGGGAGACGGTCGCGTCGCCGTCGGCGCTGAGGTCGACCTGGCCGTTAGCGATCGACTTGGTGAAGGTCACCGGCTCGTAGTTCCAGGAATTGTTGGAGCGGTACCACTGGTAATTGCGCTCGATTTTGACCAGCGTCCACTGCGCGCCTTTCAGCGCCTCGCGCTTGCCGTCGGGATCGACGGCGATCAGGCTGAACTTGGCGGTGCCGCCCTGCGGCACCTCATTGTCGGCGAAATCCGGACGGATGCCGATCATATGGCCTTGCGGGCGGATCCCGATGTTGAGCGAACGCTCGATGGCGCGGCCGCCGGTTTCGCGCATCCTCACCGTCACCTTGGCGTCGACCAGCTTGGTGGTCGAGGGCAGTTGCTCGACGGAGACCGGGAAGGTCGCCTTGCCGTCATCGCCAACCACCGGCAGATCGGCCAGGGGAGTGACCGTGGGTTCGGCGGACTGCTCGTCGGCGAGACCGAAGGAAAAGCCCTGGAAGCGGTCCCAGTCGCGCGACGTCGACAGCGTCAGCTCGCCTTCCAGCGCCAGGCCCGCCGCCGGCGCGCCATAGAGGAAGCGGCCGTCAATGTCGATATTGGCGGTTTCGCCCAGGGCGATTTCCTGCTTGTCGGCCTTCATGTCGAATTCGATGCGATCCGGTACGAAATCCTCGACCAGGAACATGTGGCTGGCCACCGCCGGCTGCTTGGGATCGGTGTAGATCGACACCGACCAGGTACCGCGCATGGCGTTGGGTTCGAGCGGCAGGTCGACGGCATGGCCGCCCGCGGATGCGCCGTCACTGACGATACGGCGGTTTTCGACACCGTCGGGGCGCGAGAAGATGAAGGTCAGCGGCAGGTTCTCGACTGCCTTGGCGGCGCCGTCGCGAGCAAGGGCCGCGACATGAACATCCTCGCCGGCGCGGTAGATACCGCGTTCGGTCCAGGCATAGACGTCAAGCGCACCGGGCGCCGCGCGCCCGGTGACGCCGCGGTCGGACAGATCGAAGCCGGCCCGGCCCATGTCGAGGAAGACGAAATCATTGTCGCCCTGCTTGGCCATCAGCACGGCCGGCACCATGCCGCCGTCGCCGCGCGTCAGGCCGGGGTTGAAGACGGCATGGCCGTCAGCATCCGATGTCGCCGTGCCGAGAACCTCATTGTTCCTGGCAACCAGGGTCAGTTCGGCGCCTGCTATCGGCTTGGCACTGCCCAGCGAACGGGCAAAGACATTGAGCCCGTCCTGGCCGGTATAAGTCGACAGGCCGATGTCGGAGACGACGAACCATTGCGTGGCCATCGAATTGTAGTCGTCGCTCTTGTCGTTGACGGCCTGGGCGGTCAGCACGTAAACGCCGGGCTTGCGCTGCGGCACCGCCTCGTCGACCGGGAAGGAGGTGGTGACCTCCTTGTTGAGATCATTGGCGATGTCGAGCTGGCCTTGCCAGACCGGCGCGCCCATCTGCTCGGAAATGTTGGAGATGTCATAGCCGTCGAGCTGGTGCAGGAACTGGTAGCCCGACAGAAGCTGGGCCAACGAACGGTCGCCGATGCGGTAGAGCTTCATTTCGGCGGCGTTCATGTTGACGGTGACGATCGGAATGCCGCGGCGCGCGCCGGCCGGCAGCACGAAGCTGTCACCCGTGAAGCGGGCGGACGGTGCGCGGTCCTGCACATAGATCGACAGCACCACGGGTGCCGCGGTCACTTCGCCGATTGCCGCCGGCAGGCCGGCGCGGAAGGTGACGTCGTAGTGCTGGCCATGCTCCAGTCCTTCGACGCAGATTTGCTTGTCCTTGGCCTCGACGCCCTTGGGTGGCGCGTTGTCGACGGTGACGAACTGCGCGTAGTCGACGCCGGTCTTGACCAGATCCTCGGAGAATTGCGCGCAGATGCGCGGCGCGCTGGTGTCGGCGTCGACGGTATGGTCGATCACGCGAAAACCCTTGCGGGCCTTGAGATCGGCATAGTCGGCCTGGACCGCCGGCGAAGGGTTCAGCGCAAGGCTGGCCTCATAGGCCTGCAGCGCCGGCCGGTAGAGATCGCGCTTGTCGAGCCCATTGCCGAGCAGCGCCAGCACTTCGGCGCGCGTCTTGGTGGTGCGCAGCAATTTATAGGCATTGAAAGCGGCCGACGTGCCGTTCGCCGGCAAAGTGGATGCTTCGGAGGTGCTTGCGGCGGGCTGAACGGCCAGCGTTTCACGCGCCAGGTTGAGCCAGAGCTGGCCATCATCGGGCAGCACCGAGACCGCGGCCTCGTATTTCAGCATGGCGGAGCGGTGATCGCCGGTCAGCACGGCCTGTTCGGCGGCGTTAAGCAAGGCAGCCATGCCTTCTGTCGGTCTATCATAGGCCGGGCCGAGCAGCTTGTTGCGGTATTGCTGGGCCTGATCGGCCATCCAGTTGGGGAAGAAAGCGAGTTCCGGCGGCGCGCCGATATCAGGATCGCCATCGATGTTGACGACCTTGCCCGCGACCGCGCCGTTGAAGGTTTTCAACTGGTTGTAGTCGGATTTGAGGAAGCACCATTTGGCTTTTTTGTTGTAGGTGAAGGCGCGGCAGGCCGGGTCTCCCAGGCACGTCGTCTTGCACTGGTCGATTGTCACATTCTGGTCGGACCTGAGATCAAAGCCGAAATAGTCGGAATTGTCCGTTGTCGCTATTCGCCGGGCCTCGGCCGCTTGCGCGGCGCTGCTCCAGGCCAGGACATTGGCCCAGGCGAAAAACAGAAGAATCAGGATAGACAGACCACGAGCCGCGCGCATTGCCATAACACCCCTCCAGACACAGCTGACGTCCGGGCATGATCAAGCTTCAGTCAGGCTTGTCAACACAAGGACGCGGCAGGGTTCCGCCTGCCAGCGGTTTCCTTTCCGGCCGATGACCGGTAGTACCTCCATAGGACAGGGGATCACGCATTCTTGCGGCGACGCAAAAGGTGTGAATTCCAAGCCCGCCCTATTTCAGACAATTGGATTGTGGCCCCTTTACGAGCGCTTCAGAACTTCATTCCAATTTTAGTTTTGTAATCTAGGTTGTCTTAATGCCGGCGCATGAAGAGCAGATGTCAGGAGGTCGCGCGCCAGGGCGTGCGCTTCCGCGCGCCCTGCTGCTGGCCATGATGTGCTCGACCGTGCTCGTCGCCGAATCGCGCCCGGCGGCCGCTTTCGAGCTTTTCGGCATCAAGCTGTGGGGATCGTCCAGCGACGAGGATGCAGATATCGTCGATCCCCTGCGCTACGCCGTGACCATCAATGCCCCCGACGCCGACAAGGATCTGGTCAAGAAGCTCGAAAATGCCTCGGCGCTGAAGAGTGACGAGGAGCGTCCGGTTTCAGGCTCGCTCGGGCTGATGGCCAAGGCGCGCAGCGACCGCGAACAGCTTGTCGCCGCGCTTTATGCCGATGCCCGTTACGAAGGCGTCGTCACCGTCACCATAGACGGCAAGCCGCTCGACGATTTGCCGCCGGATGCCGAATTCAAGGGCCCCCAGCCGATTCCGGTGGTTGTCGATGTCGCCAGCGGGCCGAAATTCACCTTGGGCAATATCAGGCTGCAAGGCGACGCGGCAGGACTGATGAGCGCCGATTATGGCCTGATATCAGGCGGCGACGCCGGATCCGGCGCGGTGCTCAAGGCCGAGGCGCTGATCGTGCGGACGCTGAAGGAGCAAGGCAGACCGCTGGCGGAGGTGACGGACCGCCAGATCGTCGCCGACCATGCGACCTCGACGCTCGACGTGACGCTGACGGTCGCCGCCGGACCGGTCGCCGGCTACGGCCCGACCACGGTGGAAGGCACCGAAAAGGTCGACCGCGACTTCACCGAATACATGACCGGCCTCAAGCGCGGCCGGCAATACTCGCCGCAAGAAATCGACGACGCGCGCGACCGGCTGCTGGCGCTCGAGGTCTTCAACAGCGTGACGTTCAAGGAAGCCGACACGCTCGATGCCGACGGCAACATTCCGATCGGCGTCCAGGTCAGCGAGCGCAAGCCACGCTATTTCGGCATCGGCGGCACCTTCTCCAACACCGAGGGGCTGGGCCTGGAAGGTTATTGGGGCCACCGCAATTTGTTCGGCCGGGCCGAGAAGCTGCGCATCGAGGGCAAGATCAGCGGCATCGGCAGCAACGATCTCGGCGAACTCAACTACAATGCCGGCATCATGTTCGAGAAGCCGGGCGTGATCGGGCCGGCATCCAAGTTCTTCGCCAGCGTCAAGACGGTGCTCGAACATCCTGACGCCTACGACCATTTCTCGGTCAAGGGCAGCACCGGCCTGTCCTACGAACTGACCAAGAAGCAGACGGTTTCGGCGGAAGTGGCGCTCGACTATTCCCGCATCCACGATGCTTTCGGCAAGCACAAATACCTGATCGCCAGCATTCCGCTGCAATATGTCTACGACAACCGGGACAACCGGCTGAACCCGACAAGCGGCTTCCGGGTGCTGGCCTATGCCGAGCCCAGCTACGACATTTTGAGCGGTGCGGCGTTCCTGAAACTGAGAGGCGAAGGGTCGGCCTATCAGTCGCTGGATTCGGCTTCGAAGTTCGTCCTGGCCGAACGTGTCGCTATCGGTTCGATCGTCGGCACCAGCCTCGAACATGTGCCGGCCGACCGGCGCTTTTATTCCGGGGGCGGCGGTTCGGTGCGCGGCTATGCCTATCAGGGCATCGGACCCAAGGACTTCACCGGCCAGCCGATCGGCGGCCTGTCATTCTTCGAAACCTCGGTCGAGATGCGCATCGCCATCACCGACACGATCGGCATCGTGCCGTTCGTCGATGCCGGCACCGTGTCGACCAAGTCGGTCCCCGATTTCGCCGACGTCAAGGTCGGCGCCGGCGTCGGCCTGCGCTATGTCACGCCGTTCGGGCCACTGCGCATCGATGCCGCCGTGCCGCTCAACCGCGATCCGGGTGACCCGCATTTCGGCATCTATGCCGGCATCGGACAGGCATTCTGAGCGATGAAAACAGTCTGGCGCATCCTCCGCATTGTTCTCTATACGCTGCTGATCGTGGTTGCGGGAGCGATCGGCGCGCTGGTGGTGCTGACCAAGACCGAGCGCGGCCGCGACAATCTCGCCGGCATCATTTCGCGGCTGGCCTCGGACGACGACCGCAAGATCACGGTCAGCGGCATAGACGGCATCTGGTCCGGGGCGCTCAGCGTCGATCATGTCGTGCTGGAGGATCGCGGGGGCGCCTGGCTGGTGGCGCGCAAGGTGGCCGTCGACTGGTCGCCGCTGGCGCTGCTGTCGAAAAGCTTCAGCGCCGACCGTATCGCTGCCGAGCGCATCGAACTGGCCCGCCTGCCGGTGGCCGGCACGCAACAGCCGGCGCCGAGCGGCACGACGACGCTGCCGGTTTCCATCGACATCAAGCAGATCGATCTGCCCGAGATCGCGCTTGGCCAGCAACTGGCCGGCAGCGGCATCGCCGAGCTTGCGGCCAAGGGATCGGTCAAGGCCGATGCCGCGCCGCTGGCGGTCGAGACGGTGCTCAACATCACCCGCCATGACGGCAAGCAAGGTAATGTCGACGCCAAGATCCACTTTGCGCCGGCAGACAACAGGCTCGATCTCGACCTGAAGGCCTCGGAGCCGGCAGGCGGTATCATCGCCAACCTGCTCAAGCTGCCCGACACGCCGCCGGTCGACATAAATGTCTCGGGCACCGGGCCGCTCGCAAATTGGAACGGCATCGGCACGTTCTCAGTCGACGGCAAGATCGTCACCCAGCTGACGGGTCGCCACCAACTGACCGACAAGGGCAATCATATCGAGGCCAAGGGCGACGGCGATTTCGCTCGCTTCCTGCCTGAGAATCTCAAGCCGCTGTTTGCCGGCAAGACCAGTTTCGACATTGCCGGCACCGCCACGTCGGCCGGTGGCGTCAGTGTCGACCGCGCCAACATCGACAGCGATGCCGTGCACGGCACCGCGACCGGCATTGTCGATCCTGCCGGCGCCAGCGACCTCTCGGTCGAACTCGCCGCCAAGGGGCCGCCCGTGGTGATCAGCGTCGGCAGCAAGGCGCAGCCGATCACGCTGGCGATCAGCAATGCCACCGCCCGCGCCTTCGGCGACGGCAAGGCGCCGATCATCGACGTCGGCGCCTCCTTCGTCTCCATCGTCGCCGGCGGCACGCGGCTGGATGATCTGGCGGCCCAGATCCATTCCGACGGTTTTGACATCCAGAGCCGCGCCGGGCCGGTCACCGTCAAGCTGGAGGCGGGCGGCCTCAACACCGACGTGGCGACGCTGGCGCCGCTGATCACCGGCAAGATCGATGTCGATCTGGCCGGGTCGGTCAGCAAGGACGCCATTGCCATCGACCAGGGCACGCTGCGTTCCGACGCGCTCAACGCTTCGCTGACCGCGACGGTGGCGCTTGCCGACCTGTCGATGCAGCTCAAGATGAACGCGGATGCCGTGGCGACGGCCTTTCCGCCGCAGATCGCCTCGGTGCTCGGCGCCCGGGTGAAATTCTCGGCCAGCGCGGCCCGCGACCCGCAAGGGTCTTTCGCCGCCAACTCGATCGAGTTCACGTCCGGCACGCTTAGCGCCGCCGGCACGGCCAGCATGCAAGGCACCGACATCCAGGCCGACATCAAGGGCAAACTGGGCGATATTTCCGTGCTGTCGCCGACAGTCGGCGTGCCGGTTGCCGGTGGCGTCGATTTCGCGCTGTCGGCAAGTGGCGCCATGACGGCGCCGGATTTCACGGTTGCCGCCGATAGCGACAGCCTGACGGCATCGGGCCGCACGGTGAAGAGCATCAAGCTGACGGCAAACGGCAAGGCCGATATCACCAGTCCCGCCGCCAACGTATCGCTGACCGGCTCCGTCAACGACCAGCCGCTCGACATCAAGGCAGCGCTGGTGACAAGCGAGGGCAAGCGTTCGATCAACGGATTCCTGATCTCGCTGGGCGACAACAAGGTCTCGGGCGATCTCGCGCTGGACGACAAGTACATGCCGCTCGGCACGCTGACGCTCGATGCACCCACTATCGACCAGCTGGCCGCACTGGCCGGGCAGGCGGTGACGGGCGACATCGACGGCACCATCCGCTTCGCCAAGGATGGCGACGCGCCCTCCGTTGCGATCGATGCGAAGAGCACATCGATCGCGCGCGGTGAGGTGACGGCCAAGGCCATCACCGTCAATGCGCTGATCGCCAATTATCTCAAGGCGCCTGCGATCGCGGGTACGATCAAGGCCGACAGCGTCACCTCCGGAACCACCGAAATCGGCGGCATCGGCGTCGACCTGAAGCGCGAAGGCGACTGGACTAATTTCACCGGCGGCGCCACCATAGCGGGCATTCCGGCAACCGCTGCCGGCCGGGTGAAGATCGCCGATGGCACGACCAGCGTCGAGATTGCCTCGGGCGAAGCCACTGTTCGCGGCATCAAGGCGGCAATCGCTCAGGCGTCGACAATGAGCATCGCCAACGGCACGACCAGCATCGAGAAACTGGCTCTCGATGTCGGCGGCGGTTCGGTGACGCTGTCGGGCACTGCCGGTCAGACGCTCGACCTTGCGGCGCAATTTTCGGCACTGCCCGCGGCGCTCGCCAATGAATTTTCGCCCGGCCTCGATGCTGTGGGCACGCTCAGCGGCACGGCTGGTGTGACCGGACCGCCGGCCGCGCCCGATGTCCGCTTCAATGCGCAACTGGCCGGTATCGAAACCAGCCAGACCCGGCAGGCCGGGCTCGGGCTGCTCGCCGTCGATGCGGCCGGCAGCTACACCTTGGCCGGCGGCGTGATGCTCGATCAGGCGACGCTGACCGGCGACAAGATTTCCGGCAAGGCGGCCGGCACCCTCAACCCGAACGGCGCCAGCGATTTTGTGCTCGATCTCATATCATCCGGCCCCAGCTTGCCCCTGACTGTCGGCAGCGCCGAGAGCCCGGTCAAGATCGAGGTCCAGTCCTTGTCGGCAAAGGTGGCGGGCGAGAGCACGCGGGCCCGCCTGGATGTCTCCGCGATCCTGCCCTCGATCGTCACCAGTCCGGCGAGGGTGGACGGGCTTGCCCTGGCGTTGCATTCGGATGCGTTCGATCTCAAGAACCGTGCAGGGCCGGTTTCCGGCACAGTGTCGGTGGACAAGGTCGGTCTCGACAATCCGGTGATCGCGCCGCTGATCGCCGGCAAGGTCACGGCAGCCGTCAGCGGCCGCCTGACGGCCGACCTGTTTGCCATCGACAGCGGCTCGCTCAAGAGCGATGCGTTGAACAGCCAGGTCGCCGGCCAGGTATCGCTGCGAGACGGTGCCATCGACCTCAATCTCAAGGCGGATGCCCCATCGTCGGCCTTGCCGGCGGCGGCGCGCGGCATGCTTGGCGAACGCGCTGAGATCAGCGCCACGCTGAAGCGCGATCCCAAGGGCAGCATCAACATAGGCGGATTGAAGCTGGCCTCGGGTGCGCTGACCGCCGACGGGCAAGCCAGCCTTGCCGACAACAAGGTGGCCGCCGACATCAAGGGCGCGCTGAGCGACATCTCTCTGCTGTCGAAGGATGCCAAGGGCGCCATCGCCTTTGCGTTGAACGCACAGGGGCCGGCCACCGCGCCGGACCTGTCACTGACGGTCGACAGCGACAGGCTGCTGGTGGCGGCGCGAGAGATCACCGGGTTGAAGCTGACCGCCACCGGCAAGGCCGATGCCGCCAATCCGGCAGCCAACGTGCAACTGACCGGCAATGTCGCCGGCCAGGCGCTGCAAGGCAGCGCGGTGCTGGCGACGGCTGACGGCAAGAGCGCCATCAACGGGCTGCTGCTGTCGCTGGGCAAGAACAGGATCTCCGGAGATCTGGCGCTGGACGAGAAGTTCGTGCCGGTCGGCACCATCGCGCTCGACCTGCCCGATATCGGCCCGCTCGCGGCACTGGCGCTGGAAAAGGCCGAAGGCGACGTACGCGGCACGATTGCCTTCTCGAAGAATGGCGCAGCACCCCAGGTCGCCATCAAGGCGGCGACAGCGTCGATTACGCGCGGCGACCTGCAGGCGAAAGCCGTCTCGATCGATGCGCTGGTCGCCAACTATCTGGCGGCGCCCGTGATCTCCGGAAAGATCCACGCCGACACCGTCATTTCGGGCGGCACCGTGATCAGCGGCATCGATGTCGATTTGAAGCGCGACGGCGACTGGACCGGTTTTTCCGGCGGCGCCACAGTCAAGGGCATTCCGGCACAGGCTGCTGGCCGCGTGAAAGTGGCCAACGGCACGACGACCATCGAGCTTGCCTCCGGCCAGGCGACCGTCCAGGGCATCAAGGCGGCCATTGCCCAAGCCTCGACCGTCAGCATCGCCAATGGCACGACGACGCTGGACAGGCTGGTGCTCAACCTTGGGGGTGGCACGGCGACGGTAACCGGCAAGGTCGGCACGGCGCTCGACATCAATGCGACACTGGCGCGGGTGCCAATGTCGCTGGCCAACAGTTTCTCGCCGGGGCTCGACGCCGCCGGCTCGATTTCGGGCACGGTCAAGGTGACGGGCGCGCCGGCGAACCCTGCCATTGCCTTCAAGATCGACGCGGCCGGGGTGCAGACCTCGCAGACCCGAGGTGCTGGTGTCGGCGCGGTGAATATTTCCTCATCCGGCACCTTTGCCGCCAGCAAGCTGACCTTCAACGCCAATGTCAGCGGTGCAGCCGGCCTAGGTCTCAAGGGCGGCGGCACGGTGACGACGGCAGGCACGCCGACGCTGGCGCTCGATTTCAATGGAGCCGTGCCGTTCGGCCTGCTCAGCCAGAAGCTTGCCGCGCAGGGCCTGTCGCTGTCTGGAACCGCCAATGTCAACGTGCAGGTGCGCGGTCCCGCGACATCGCCCGTCATCGGTGGCAGCGTCAGCACCTCCGGTGCGCGCCTTGTCGATGCGCGCTCCGGCCTCGCCGTCAACGATCTCGCCGCCGATGTCTCGATTGCCGGCGGCGTCGCCAGGATCAACCGGCTGACCGGAACGCTGTCCACGCGCGGCAGCCTGTCGGCCAGCGGCACGGTCGGCATCAACCCGGCGCAGGGTTTTCCGGCCGATTTGTCGATCAAGCTGGTCGACGGCCGCTATACGGACGGAAGGGTGGTGACCGCCAATCTCGGGGGCGACCTGACGATCAAGGGACCGCTGACCTCCGCACCGGTCATTGCCGGCACCGTGAATCTCGCCAAGACGGTGATCACGGTTCCGGACAAATTGCCGGGCTCGCTGGCGGCGCTCGACGTCAAGCACAAGAACGCGCCAGCTGCGGTCAAGGCACAGGACAAGGCGCTGCGGCCGCCGACGACCAGCGGCAAGGGCGGCGGTAGCGGCCTTGCGCTCGATGTCACGGTCAACGCCCCGAACCAGATCTTCATCCAGGGCAGGGGCGTCGATGCCGAACTTGGCGGCTCGCTCAGGCTGACCGGCCCGGCCTCGTCGCCGCAAGCGGTCGGCACCTTCACCTTGCAGCGCGGACGGCTGTCGATCCTCGGCAA
Source organism: Mesorhizobium sp. M0011 (assembly GCF_040324155.1). Taxonomy (NCBI): domain Bacteria; kingdom Pseudomonadati; phylum Pseudomonadota; class Alphaproteobacteria; order Hyphomicrobiales; family Phyllobacteriaceae; genus Mesorhizobium; species Mesorhizobium sp. M0011. The sequence continues at coordinate 49,687 of NZ_JAMYVQ010000004.1, forward strand.
GCGGCTGACCTTCACCGAAGGCACGGTCGGGTTTTCCGGCTCGCTGGTGCCCTATCTCAATTTGACGGCGACCACGACGACGACCAGCGCCACCGTCACCATCGTGGTGTCGGGCGAAGCGACCAATCCGAAGTTCACCTTCTCCTCCGTGCCGGCACTGCCCGAGGACGAGGTGCTGGCGCAATTGATCTTCGGCCGCTCGATGTCGAACCTGTCGCCGCTGCAGATCGCCCAGCTCGCAGAGGCCGCCGGGCAACTGGCCGGCGTCGGCGGCTCGACGTCGCTGCTGGAAAACCTGCGCAGCGCCATTGGCGTCGACGATCTCGACGTCACCACCGACGACCAGGGCGGCACGGCGGTTTCGGCGGGCAAATACCTCAACGACCGCACCTATGTCACGATCCAGAAGGGCGACAAGCCGGGCTCGGGCAAGGCTACGATCGACCTCAATGTCGGGCGCGGCGTCAAGCTGCGCGGCGAGGCCAACGATGCCGGCGAAGGCAAGGGCGGCATCTTCTACGAGAAGGAATACTGATAGTTCGGCAGGGCTTTTGGCCTCATGATGGATCGATTCTGGCGCTGTTCGGGCTGGAGTAAATGTCTCAGTTTAATCGACTATCGAGATTCCAGAAGAATCCGTCGGACAGTAGCAAATTTGCGCCAAGACTGTCGTTATCACGCGAACCGCTCCCCTTTCAAAGTTGCACATTCCCTAACATGTTCTCAATCCACGCCGTCTTTGACATCATGGCCTGGATGCGGAATGTTAAAAGGCGGAAAGCCAACAATGGGAGTTAAGTCATGACAATTTATAAGAGTAATGGCGATCGCGTTCCGGATCACATCCTGGCCATGGCCGAAGAAGCCAAGGCAGGCAAGGTGGACCGCCGCGAATTCCTGGCCATGGCCAGCGTCTTCGGCGCATCGACGGCAATGGCTTACGGCTTGCTCGGGCTCGCCGATCCGACGCCGGCGAAGGCCGAAGAGGTAAAGGGCAAGAAGGGCGGCACGCTGAAGATCGCCCAGTGGATCAAGGATCCCAAGGACCCGCGCAAGGCCGACTGGTCGGAAATCGCCAATGCCGAGCGCCAGGCGCTCGAGCCGCTGGTCAAGTACACGTCCGAATACACGTTCCGCCCCTATCTGCTGGAAAGCTGGGACGTCAACGACGATGCCACGCAGTACACGCTGCATGTGCGCAAGGGCGTCACCTGGTCGAATGGCGATGCCTTCACAGCCGATGACGTCATCTTCAACCTGAAGCGCTGGGCCGACAAGAAAGCCGAAGGCAACTCCATGCCCGGCCGTCTCGGCTCGCTGGTCAAGGACGACAAGCTCGACGAAAGCGCCGTGACCAAGCCGGACGACCACACGGTCGTGCTGAAGCTCACCAAGCCGGACATCGCGCTGATTCCGAACATGTGCGACTATCCCGGCCTCATCGTCCACAAGACCTTTGACGAGAAGGGCGGCGACTTCAAGGCCTGCCCGATCGGCACCGGTCCGTTCGAACTCGTCTCCTATGATGTCGGTCAGAAGGTGGTCTACAAGCGCCGCACCGACGACAAGTGGTGGGACGGCGAAGTGTTCCTCGACGGCCTGGAATTCATCGACTACGGCACCGATCCGGCAGCCATGGTCAGCGCTTTCGAAGCCGGCGAAGTGCACACCAATTTCGAGACTTCGGCCGACTACGTATCGATCCTCGACGGCATGGACCTGGTGAAGTCGGAGATCGTCACCGCGTCGACCATCGTCTGCCGCACCAACGTCAACAACAAGCCCTATGGCGACCAGAAGGTGCGCAACGCGCTGCAGCTTGCGGTCGACAACAATGTCGTCTTGCAGCTCGGCTACGGCAATGCCGGCTCGGTCGCCGAAAACCACCATGTCTGCTCGATCCATCCGGAATATTACGAGCTGCCCAAGGTTGCCCGTGATCCGGCCAAGGCGAAGGCGCTGATGGCGGAAGCCGGCCAGGCCGACTTCGAACACGAGCTGATCACCGTCGATGAGGACTGGCACAAGAACACCGGCGATGCGATCGCCGCCCAGTTGCGCGACGCCGGCATCAAGGTGAAGCGCACCGTCCTGCCGGGTTCGACGTTCTGGAACGACTGGACGAAGTATCCGCTGTCGATGACCAACTGGAACATGCGCCCGCTCGGCGTCCAGGTTCTGGCCATCGCCTATCGCACCGGAGAGGCCTGGAACGAGGCCGGCTGGTCGAATCCGGACTGGGATGCCAAGCTCAATGCGGCGCTCGCCGTTGCCGACGCCGCCAAGCGCAAGGAGATGATGAAGGACATCGAGCAGACCCTGCAGGATTCCGGCATCATGATCCAGCCGTACTGGCGCAAGCTCTACAGCCACTCGGTCAAGGCGGTGCAGAACTACAAGATGCACCCGACCTTCGAGCGCGACTACGGCAAGGTCTGGCTCGAGCAGGCTTGATCGCATCGACATAGGGGAAGGGGCTCGCTCCCTTCCCCTGCTCTTTGCATCGTCCGTCCCTCCTGGTCCGCACTTTCTCAAAAAAGTTGCGGACTCGCGGGCAAGGCCATGCAACAAAAACAGGGTTGATCGCATCCGAAGGCCTGTTTGACAGCCAGCCCCGCCGGTTACGGCAGGGTTGGCTTTCATAGCCGGCTCAAACCCCAACCCATCGGCAGGGGGCCGCCATGCTTTCCTTCGTTATCAGGCGTCTTGGCACCATGGCATTGACGATGCTGTGCCTGACCATGGTCGTCTTCTTCCTGATCAACCTCGAACCCAATCTGAAGAAGCTGGCGATCAGCCAGACCGAAATGCATACGTCGGCCGAGCAGCTCGAGAGCTGGCTGGTCAACCATGGCTATCGGCAGAACTTCTTCGTCCGCTATGGGCAGTGGCTGGGCGTGGTGCCCAAGCAACCTGTGACAGACCCGGCGACCGGCAAGCCGGCGCAGCGTTTCTCCTTCTGCAACGATCCGCTCGTCCCGACCTTCGCCGGCGTTTTCCAGGGCGATTTCGGCTGCTCGACCAAGTTCAAGGCGACCGTCGCCTCAAAACTGTTTCCGGCACTCGGCGCTACGGGCATCCTGATGTTCTGGGTGCTGGTGGTGATGGTGCCGATCTCGCTGCTGATCGGCATTCTGGCCGGCATGCGCGAGGGGTCGCGAACCGACCGCGTGCTGTCGGTGGCATCGATCGCCTCGACGGCGACGCCTGAATATGTGTCGGGCGTCATCTTCACCGTCATCTTCGCCTCATGGCTAGGCTGGCTGAACGGCTCGGCGGCTTCGGCCAGCCAGGGCATCACCTTCTATAATTTCACTTTGCCGGTGATGACGCTGGCGATTTACGGCATCGGCTACATCGCCCGCATGACGCGTGCCTCGATGGTCGAAGTGATGACGCAGCAATATATCCGCACTGCCAGGTTGAAGGGTCTTTCCTTCGGCAGCGTCGTGGTCAAACATGCCTTGCGCAACGCGCTGATCGCACCGTTCACCGTCATCATGCTGCAGTTTCCCTGGCTGCTCACCGGCGTCGTCATCGTCGAGGTGATGTTTCGTTACCAGGGCTTCGGCTACACGCTGGTCGAGGCGGCCGGCAACAACGACATCGACCTTTTGCTCGGCTGCTCGCTGGTCTCGGTGTTCATCGTCTTGATCACGCAGCTCATTTCCGATGTCGGCTACGCATTTCTCAATCCGCGTATCAGAGTTCAGTAGGGAGCGAAGCGGATGCCGGTTCAATACATCAGTGGCTTCACCGTCGTTCTCGAAGTGCTGTCGCGCTTCTGGCCGGTCTGGATCGCGCTCGTCATCGTCATGGGCGCGAGCTTCGCCTACAAGAAGAAGCTGGCGCTCTACGGCCAGCTGTTCGACAGCGGTGTCGGCATCGTCGGCGTCGGCATCTGCCTGTTCTGGCTGTTCACGGCAATCTTCGCCGCGACCGTTTCTCCCTTCGATCCGCTGGCCCAGATTCCCATCATGAAGGATGTGCTGCCGGGCGCCGTCGAACCGAAATCGGGGCTGACCTATCTGTTCGGCGGCGACAAGCTGGCGCGCGACGTGTTTTCGCGCATGGTCTATGGCAGCCAGATCGTGCTGATCATCGCGCCTGCGGCAACCGGCTTCGCGCTGATGGTCGGCATCACGCTCGGCCTGCCCGCCGGCTACTACGGCGGCAAGATCGACACCGTGCTGTCGTTCCTGGCCAATCTCGTGCTGGCCTTCCCTGTGATCCTGCTGTTCTACCTTTTGGTGACGCCGGGCATCATGGACACGCCGATCCCTTATGGCATGGCCGGCGTCTTCTTCCTGTTCCCGATCATCTTCTTCAGCGTGCTGTTCTGGACCCGCTACAAAAACCGGCCCGACCGGCTCTACATCCTGCTCGGCATCACCCTGATCCTCGGCGGCTGGATCTATGCCGGCCTGGTCTTCGACGCCGATCCGCTGAAGATCGTGCATATCGACCCCAACCAGCTCAATATCTTCGTGGCGGTGGTGTTCGCGTCCAGCCCCGGCGTGTTCCGCATCGTGCGTGGCTTGGTGATGGACATCAAGACGCGTGACTATGTGGCGGCGGCGCAGACGCGCGGTGAATCGCCCTGGTACATCATGCTATGGGAGATCCTGCCCAATGCGCGCGGGCCACTGATCGTCGACGCCTGCCTGCGCATCGGCTACACCACGATCCTGCTCGGCACGCTCGGTTATTTCGGCCTTGGCCTGGCGCCGGAAAGTCCGGACTGGGGCACTGCGATCAAGGACGCCAGCCGCCTGCTGCGCTCCTTCATCCACCCGGCGTTGCCGCCGACGATCGCACTGATGTCGTTCGTGCTGGGCTTGAACCTGCTCGCCGACTCGCTGCGCGAACAATCGATGAAAGACTGATCTCGCGGGTTTCGACCCGATGCGCCTGATAGAAACAGGCCTAGAAGAACCAGGATTGGAGCGACCCATGAACGAGGCAGTTCGAAATCCCGCCACGCCAACCAATGGGCCGGCCAACGCGCCGATCATCGAGATCGAGAACCTGTCGATCTCCTTCTTCACCCGCAAGGGCGAGATCCCGGCGGTCATGGATTTTTCCTGCACCGTCATGCCCGGCGAGGCGATGGGCATCGTCGGCGAATCCGGCTGCGGCAAGTCGACCGTGTCGCTCGGCATCATGCGCGACCTCTCCAACATCGGGAAGATCGTCGGCGGCAAGATCAAGTTCCAGGGCAAGGACATGGGCGAGCTCTCCGACGAGGAGTTGCGCTCCATTCGCGGCAACAAGATCGCGATGATCTACCAGGAGCCGATGGCGAGCCTGAACCCGGCGATGAAGGTCGGCCAGCAATTGATGGAAGTGCCGCTGATCCACGACAAGGTGTCGAAGGAAGAGGCCCATAAACGCGCGCTTGACATGGTGCGCGCGGTCAAGCTGCCTGATCCCGAGCGCATGATGCGCTCCTATCCGCACCAGCTCTCGGGCGGCCAGCAGCAACGCATCGTCATTGCCATGGCGCTGCTGTCGAAGCCGGCGCTGCTTTTGCTCGACGAACCGACGACGGCGCTCGACGTGACGGTGGAGGCCGGCATTGTCGACCTGGTCAAGGGGCTCGGCGAGAAGTTCGGCACGTCGATGATTTTCGTGTCGCACAATCTCGGCCTGATCCTGGAAACCTGCGACCGCATCACGGTTATGTATTCGGGCGAAGCGGTCGAAACGGGCAAGATCAAGGACGTGTTCGACCGGATGCGCCACCCTTATACGCAAGGGCTGTTCCGCTCGATCCCGCTGCCCGGCGCCGACAAGAACTCGCGGCCGCTAATTTCGATCCCCGGCCAGCTGCCGCTGCCGCACGAGCGGCCCAAGGGCTGCAATTTCGGCCCTCGCTGCCACCATTTCGTCGAGGGCGTCTGCAACGCCGCCGAAATCCCGATGATCGAGGTCGCGGGTCACGAAGGCCATTTCTCGCGCTGCGTGCGCTTCAACGAGATCGACTGGGAGGCGCTGCCGCCCGGCGCCAAAAAGGTCAATGAGCGCGTCGTGCCCGGCGCTCCGGTGCTCAAGATCGAGGATCTCAGAAAATACTACAGGGTGGGCGGCAGCGAGGTGTTCGGCTCGAGCGAGGGCCGCGTCGTCAAGGCCAACGAGACGATCTCGTTCATGGCGCGCGAATCCGAGACGGTTGCCATCGTCGGCGAATCCGGCTGCGGAAAGTCGACGCTGGCCAAGGTGCTGCTCGGGCTGGAGACGGCAAGTGCCGGCACGGTGACGCTGGGCAACAAGGAAATCCAGTCGACGGGCATCGAGAAGCGGAGTGTCGACACGGTGTCGTCGATCCAGATGGTGTTCCAGAACCCGTTCGACACGCTCAATCCCAGCCATTCGGTCGGTTCGCAGATCATCCGCACGCTGGAGAAGTTCAATGTCGGCAAGACGGTCGCCGACCGCCGCAAGCGCATGCTGGAGCTGCTCGACCTGGTGAAGCTGCCCAGGGCGTTCGAGACCCGCAAGCCGCGCCAGCTATCCGGCGGCCAGAAGCAGCGCATCGGCGTGGCGCGGGCCTTTGCCGGCGACGCCAAGGTGGTGGTGGCCGACGAGCCGGTCTCGGCACTCGACGTGTCGGTGCAGGCGGCGGTGACCGAACTGCTGATGGACATCCAGCGCAAGAACAAGACGACAATGCTGTTCATCAGCCATGATCTGTCGGTCGTGCGCTACATCGCCGACCGCGTCGTGGTCATGTATCTCGGCTATATTGTCGAGCAAGGCACGACCGACCAGATCTTCGCGCCGCCCTACCATCCCTATACCGAGGCGCTGCTGTCGGCGATCCCGATCGCCGACACCAGCGTGGTCAAGCGGCACATCGTGCTGGAGGGCGACATTCCCTCGGCGATGAACCCACCGTCCGGCTGCCCGTTCCAGACCCGCTGCGGCTACAAGAAGCTGGTGCCTGACAATCTGTGCGAGACCAAGGTGCCACCGGTCAAGCATCTCGGCGGCGGCCATATGAGCCTGTGCTGGCTCTCCGACGACGTGCTGGCAACGATGGAGCCGGTGATCAAGTTCGACAAGGAGCACGCCGCGCACGAAGGCGTGCCGGATGACGCGCCGCATGGCGATGGCCCCGGTTTTGCCGGCACGCCACCGAAGCGTCCGCGCGGCAAGACGGGCAGCGCGGAAGCCGATGCAGCGAGGCAGGCCGGCGAGGAGACGGAAGCCGTTTCGAAAGCCCGCCGTCACGAGGTCCGCGACGAGGTTTCGGAAACCGGCGATACCCCAAAGCCGGGCGTTTCTAGGAAACCGAACTGACCGGCATCAGGCAATGCCATCAATTCATATGCTGCGCAAAACATGCGTCCCTTGAGAATCTCAGTCTGTTGCTCTATGTGATGCGTGATGTTTGATGCTTGGAAAGGAGGACGAATTGTGAGAACGACACTTGCAATCGATGATGATGTCCTTCTTGCCGCCAAGGCTATGGCGCGGCAGCAGGATCGCAGCGTGGGAGAAGTCATTTCCGATCTGGTTCGCCGTTCGCTGCGTCGGCCGCAGGCGGGCGGTGAGCGCAACGGCATTCCCTTGCTTTCGTCGCGGCCCGGCGGGCCGATGGTCGATCTCGAAACGGTCAATGCGCTTCGCGACGAGCTGCCGTGACCTTCCTGCTCGACGTCAATGTGTTGATTGCGCTGATCGATCCGGCTCATGTCGCGCATGACGATGCCCATCGGTGGTTCGAATCCACCGGGCATCACTCATGGGCCACATGCCCCATCACCGAGAATGGCGTTATCAGGATCGTGGGCAACCCCAAATACCCCAACTCTCCTGGCTCCCCTGCCGTCGTCGCGCCGATCGTCGGCAAATTGCACGCACTTGCCGGACACCAGTTCTGGCCCGATGACATCAGCCTTGTCAGTTCCAGAGAGATCGACGCGGGCAAGATCCTGACTTCGACGCAAGTAACCGACAGTTATCTGCTGGCGCTGGCCAAGTCGCATGACGGCGAGTTGGCGACGTTCGACCGAAAGCTATCGACGACGGCGGTAAAATCAGGGAAGGCAATTCTTCATCTGATCCCAAGCAAATGAATCGCTGAGATCTTTTCTGCTCGAGGGGCGACATCACTTTTCCGCAGCGCCAAGTGATTTCACTTGGCTGCGTAATGCTCCGGCAAAGTCAGTTGCCGCACTCACTCAGTTGCTGCGCATAGTCCCGCGCCATCTTGTCGGTGGCCCGGGCATAGCCCTGGACGCCGGCATCGCCCCGGTTGCCGCGGCCATAGGCGGTCCAGCCGAGATAGTAGGCCAGGTAGAGATTGTAGGTATCGTTGCGGGCGACGCCGTACGTGTCGGATGTCTTGGAATGGTACCAGCCGACAAAGTCGACGGCGTCGGCGAATTTCGTCCGCCGTGCCGCCCAGTTGCCGGTCTCGCGCTGATATTGCGACCAGGTGCCGTCCAGCGCCTGCGAGAAGCCGGTGGCCGACGAGACATGCTTCCACGGAATGAAGCCGAGCAGCTTGGTGCGCGGCGGCCGTGCATTGCTCTTGAAACCGGATTCCTTGCGCACCGTCGCCATCAGCACGGGAACAGGGATGCCGTATTTCTGCTGGGCGCGCTCGGCGGCCGACTGCCAGTTGTCGAACCAGCCGTCATTCTGGTCGAAGACGGCACAGACATTGTTGATGTGGCTGGGCGGCGTGGCGCAGGCCGAAAGCGCCAGCAGCACGCAAACCGCACCAATTTTACTAAAACTCGAGCTACGCATCGGCAGAGCAATAGGCCGAAATCATAAAGGGAATCTTGCAGCGCTCGTTAACGCTTCGCCGGCGCAGTCTCTCAAGGAAATCCAGTATCGATAATCCGACGCACTTCGCCGCTTTTTCTAAACAGACATTGCAGAAATGCCGCCGTGGCTAAAATCACGCCCGCAAACGGCGTATTTCTGACAGCTTGCCCGGGCTGCCGGAGCTCTGATGCCGGGCATGAACGAACCAAGACGCAAACGCGGCGCCGAGCGCACCAGCAACAGAGGGCCATCGGCCATCCCGCAACTGCCGCTCAGGCGGGTGACAAATCCCTATCCGCCAATGGCCATGCTGTCGCCCGACCAGATCGAGCAGATCCATCAGGCGTCGATGCACATATTGGAAAATTTCGGCATCGAGGTGATGAGCCCGCGGGCGCTGTCGCTGTTCGAGAAGGCCGGCGCCAGGGTCGATCATGCCTCGGCGAATGTCCGCATCGATCGCGGTCTGATCGAAGACGTGCTGAAGACCACGCAACCCAGCTATGTGTTGACGCCGCGCAACCCGGCCAACGCGGTTCATCTGGGCGGCAACACCATCAATTTCACGCTCGTTGCCGGGCCGCCCAATGTGCACGATATGGAGCGCGGCCGCCGCGCCGGCAATTTGCGCGACTATGCGGATCTGACCCGGTTGGCGCAGCATTTCAACTGCATCCACATGCTGGGCAACCAGGTCTGCGCACCGGTGGAACTGCCGGCCAATTCCCGCCATCTCGACACCTATTTCACCAATCTGACGCTGACCGACAAGAGTTTCCATGTCTCGGCGATCGGGAGGGGCAGGGCGCTTGACGGCATCGAGATGATGGCGATTTCGCGCGGGCTGACGCTCGATCAGATGCGCGACGATCCCGGCATCACCACGATCATCTCGGTCAACTCGCCGCGCCGCTTCGACGAGATGATGGCCGAAGGACTGATGACCATGGCCGAGTTCGGCCAGTCGGTGGCGGTGACGCCGTTCACGCTGATGGGGGCGATGAGCCCGGTGACGCTGGCTGGCGCGCTGGCGCAGCAGAACGCCGAGGCGCTGTTCGGCGTCGTGCTGACGCAGCTTGTCCGTCCAGGCGCGCCGGTCATGTATGGCGCCTTCACCTCCAATGTCGACATGAAGTCCGGCGCGCCGGCCTTCGGCACGCCTGAGAACACCAAGGCCAACATTGCGTCGGGGCAACTGGCGCGGCGCTACGGGCTTCCGTACCGCACGACGCCGGGCTCGGCTTCCAACGCTGCCGATGCGCAGGGCGCCTATGAGACGCTGATGGCGCTGTGGGGCGCGGTGCTCGGCCACGGCAACCTCGTCTACCACGCCGCCGGCTGGCAGGAGGGCGGGCTGACGGCGTCGTTCGAAAAATTCATCATCGATGTCGAGATGATCCAGCACATGATGGAGTTCTTGCGCCCGATCGAGGTCAATGAGGCCGAGCTCGCCGTCGAGGCGTTGGGCGCGGTGCCGACCGGCGGCCATTTCTTCGGCGAACCGCACACGCTGGAGCGCTACGCCACCGCCTTCTACCAGCCGATGCTGTCCAACTGGCAGAATTACGAGGCGTGGCAGGAGGCTGGCGGGCTCGACGCGACGGCGCGCGCGACGCGGCTGTGGAAGAAGGCGCTGGAAGACTATGTCGAGCCGGTGATGGATATCGCCGTGCGCGAGGCGCTGGAGGCTTACATGGCCAGGCGGAAGGAAGCGATCGGGCAGGGCGAGCCGTGATCGTTCCCAGCTTGAATCCACTCACCCATCCAACTCACTGATAACAGAGCAAAACTCATGAAATCGCATGCAAAGGTCGTGGTCATTGGCGGTGGCGTCGTCGGGTGCTCCGTGCTGTTCCATCTCGCCCGCCACGGCTGGACCGATGTTGTCCTGCTGGAGCGCGACGAATTGACGTCCGGCTCGACCTGGCACGCGGCCGGCGGCATGCACACCATTAATGGCGACCCTAACGTCGCCAAGCTGCAGAAATACACCATCAACCTCTACAAGGAGATCGAGGAGCTTTCCGGGCAGGCGACCGGCGTGCATCTGACCGGTGGCGTGCTTCTGGCGGCAACCGAGGCGCGGCTGGACTGGCTGCGCGGCGTCGTCGCCAAGGGCCGCTATCTCGGCATCGAGCTGGAGGAGATCTCGCCCAACGAGGCGGCCGAACTGATGCCGCTTCTCGACCCCAGGCAGTTCGTCGGCGCCGTCAGGAACAAGGAGGACGGCCATCTCGACCCCTCGGGCGTCACCCATGCCTATGCCAAGGCCGCGCGGAAACTTGGGGCGGAAGTGGAGCGTTTCACCAAGGTCGAGGACATCGTGCGGCGTCCCGACGGGCTGTGGCGGGTCATCACCAACAAGGGCGAGGTGGTGGCCGAGCATGTCGTCAATGCCGGCGGCCTGTGGGCGCGCGAGGTCGGCCGCATGGTTGGTCTCGAACTGCCGGTGCTGGCCATGGAGCACATGTACCTGATCACCGAGGATATGCCGGAGGTCGCCGCCTGGAACGCCAAGACCGGCACCGAGATCATCCACGCGGTCGACTTCGATGGCGAGCTTTACCTGCGCCAGGAGCGCGGCGGCATGCTGATGGGCACCTATGAGAAGGCCAACAAGCCGTGGTCCGAATACCAGACGCCATGGAATTTCGGCCATGAACTGCTGGCGCCGGACATCGACCGCATCGCGCCGTCGCTGGAGGTCGGCTTCCGCCATTTCCCGGCCTTCCAGAACACCGGCATCAAGCAGATCATCAACGGCCCCTTCACCTTCGCGCCGGACGGCAACCCGCTGGTCGGGCCGGTGCGCGGGCTGCCGGGCTTCTGGGTCGCCTGCGGCGTCATGGCCGGTTTTTCGCAAGGCGGCGGCGTCGGCCTTGCTTTGTCGAACTGGATGATCGAGGGCGATCCCGGCGCCGATATCTGGGCGATGGATGTCGCGCGCTACGGCGACTGGGCGACGATGGCCTACACCAACGCCAAGGTGCGCGAGAATTATTCCAGGCGCTTTTCGATCCGCTTCCCCAATGAGGAGCTGCCCGCCGGGCGGCCGCTGAAGACGACGCCGATCTATGATCTGCTGTCTGCTGCGGGTGCGCAATGGGGCGTTGCCTATGGGCTGGAAGTGCCGCTGTGGTACGCGCCGGAAGGCGTCAAGGACGAATTCTCGTGGCGCCGCTCGAGCGACTTCACGCAGGTCGCCAAGGAGGTCGCGACGGTTCGTGACGGTGTCGGCCTGTCCGAGATTTCGAGCTTCGCCAAATACAAGGTGACGGGTGAGGGGGCGGCCGCCTGGCTCGACCGGATGCTTGCCTGCAAACTGCCGAAACCCGGCCGCATGACGCTGGCGCCGATGCTGAAGCAGGACGGCAGGCTGATCGGCGACTTCACGCTGGCCAATCTGGGGGAGGACGGCTGGTTCCTCGCCGGCTCCGGCATCGCCGAGCAATACCACATGCGCTGGTTCGAGCAGCACCTGCCAGACGATGGCTCGGTCCGCATCGAGGCGCTGGGCGCGAAGCTCACCGGCCTGTCGATCGCCGGCCCGAAGGCGCGGGATGTGCTGGCAAAGGCCACGCGTTCGGATGTCTCCAATGCGGCATTTTCCTTCATGGCCATTGGCCGGATGGATATCGGCATGGCGCCGTGCCTGGTCGGCCGTGTGAGCTATACCGGCGACCTCGGCTACGAAATCTGGGTGGCGCCGGAATACCAGCGCGCCGCCTATCAAGCGCTGATGGCGGCGGGCGAGGAATTCGGCATCGGCCTGTTCGGCTCGCGCGCCCTCAATGCGCTGCGGCTGGACAAGAATTACGGCTCATGGGGGCGCGAGTACCGGCCGATCTACGGACCGCTGGAAGCGGGGCTCGACCGCTTCGTTGCTTACGGCAAGGACGCCGATTTCATCGGCAAGGCCGCGGCGCTGGCCGAGCGCAAGCTGGGCGGCAAATTGCGCCTGCGCGCCTTTATCGTCGATGCCGACGATGCCGATGTCATTGGCGACGAGCCGATCTGGTTCGATGGTGCGGTGCGCGGCTGGGTGACGTCGGGCGGCTATGCGCATCATTCGAAGAAATCCGTCGCCATCGGCTATGTGCCGAAGGAGATCGCCGATGAGAGCGACGGCTTCGAAATCGAGCTGCTGGGCAAGCGCCATGCGGCGCGCATTCAGGCGGTGCCGCTTTTCGACGCCAATTTCGAACGGATGCGTGCCTGAAGCGCTTCGGCTTCGCTGATGCGCTTCAGATTCCTGTTTTGTGCATGTCGTTGTCCCAAAACCGCTGGGCACTTTTGGGCGACATGCACTAGGCACGCCCCTTCTTCTGGGCGTCAGGCGCTGCGGCGGTTGTCCAGCGCGAAGGCGCCGGCGCCCGCAAACACCAGATAGAGGAAGATGAAGCAGAACGAGATCGCCGAATCGCCGCCATTGTTGACCGGGAAGAAGTCGCGCGGCGCGTGCGCCATGAAATAGGCGATCGCCATTTCGCCGGCCAGAAGGAACGCGACCGGCCGGGTGAACAGGCCCAGCGCCAGCAGGATGCCGCCGGCGAATTCGAGGATGCCGGCGGTGAGTGACAGCCCGCTCAAAGCACCGGCGTGGTCGCTGATCGGGAAATTGAACAGTTTCTGGGTGCCGTGTTCGATGAACTGCAGCGCGGTCACGATGCGCAGAATGCCGAGTGCCTGCGGCTGATATTTGGCAAGGCCGTCGAAAAGCTTCATCTAAAACTCCCTTTAGCTTCCGGGATCGGCCATAGTTTATCGCCCGGCATTGGACCATTCATTTCCCCTGGTTTGCCATCAACAATCAGTGATTGGGAATGTTCCCAATTCCCTTCAAATGTTTCTCGCCAGGGTTGCATTAATACCTCTATGGTTGTATTAATGCGTGTACAACAATCTGAATGTGCGGGGGTCTTGCCATGAAAAAAGTCGTCATCAGCCTGTTCGCGATCGTCGCAGGCACCAGCTTCGCCATGGCCGAGGACGCCGGCTGTGAGGCCTTCAAATGGCCGGTGACGCGGGAGCAGACCCTGTTTGCCGCGGCACCGGCAACGCCGTCCGGAGCGGCGCTGGCGGTTGGTGCGGCTGCGGATCTGGCGCTGGTGCCGGTAGAGAAAGCCGGTTTTGCGGTGGCGCCCGAACGTGCGCCGGCATCAGACACGTTTGGGGCCGTCGCCAGCGTGGAAGTGCCATCCGAGGGAGCCATCCAGATCAGTCTCTCGGGGGAGGCCTGGATCGATGTCATCCAGGATGGCCAGGCCATCAAGTCGGCGGGCTATAGCGGCGTGAAAACATGCCCTGGCATCCGCAAGAGCGTGCGCTTCAAGCTTGCGCCCGGCCCGGCCACCGTCCAGTTCAGCGGCGCGAAAAAAGCTGAGTTGAAGGTTGCGGTGCTGGCGCCGGAATGAGACGGCGCCAGTCAGGGGGTAACGGCGCCAGGGGGTAGAGGCCTTCATCGGGTGGTCTGATGAAAACCCGCGCTTTGTTTCAGCGGTGTTCGATCGCGGTCAGCGGACTGGCGCCATCAAGGCGAAGTGCGCGTCTTGCGGGTCCTGGCATTGGACGATCCAACTGCCGCCGGGGACCTCCATCGGGCCCATCAGGATCTTGCCGCCATTGTCAGTGACCCGTTTTGCCGCCGCGTCGATGGCCGCAACGTTGAAGTAGAATTGCCAGACCGGCACCGGGATCTGCTCCGGCTTGTTCATGATGCCGCCGCCGGATTCGGGGCCAGCCGTAAAAGTCTGGTAAGTGCCCATCGGGCCCATGTCGAAATCGCCGGCGTCGACCCAGCCGAATTGCTCGGAATAGAAATCGAACGCGGCTTTCCAGTCGCTCGTATAAAGCTCGTGCCAGCCGATGTGGCCCGGCGTGCCGGCCGGCACGACAGGCTGGTCCGGGCCGTTCGGCTGCAGGAACATGAAGGTCGCGCCTTGCGGATCGGCGACGACGGCAAAGCGGCCGACGCCCGGAATGTCGTCGGGCCGCCGGTGAACGGTGCCGCCGGCTTTCTCCAGCGATGCCGTGGCGGCGTCGACATCCCTGGTGTGGATATAGCCAAGCCAGGCCGGCGGCATGCCCATCTTGGCGGCATCCTCGGGCAAGGTCATCAGGCCGCCGACGCCACGTTCGCCGACATTCATCACGATATAGCGCGGCATGCCGGGGGCTGTGTCGAAGGGCTGCGCCGTCCAGCCGACCACTTGGGTGTAGAACGCCTCGGCGGCGTCGAGATCTGATGTCATCAGTTCGTACCAGAAGAAGGGCATCGGGGTTTTTGGCATTTTCGGTCTCCTCACCTTTCATGCATCGATCGTCGTCCACCATAGGACGATCCTCACGACGGAAATCCGACATCGCCCGGACAACAATGGGCATGCGTGCCAAGCGTTCCCTGGTTGCACGCGCGCTGGTTTTCGATTTCTCTGCGGTCATGAGGGGTTGTCGTCCATGCGCTTGATGTCGCTCACGCCCGAGCTTGTCGCACTGTGCCATCGGGAAGAGGCCGATCCCGGCCCGGATCCGAGTTGGACAGACATGAACGACGAGGACTTTCGAGACCTTGCCTTGCGGCTGTCCAATGAAGCCGATGACGGACCGCTATGGGTGTTCGCCTATGGGTCGCTGATCTGGAAGCCGGAATTCGAGTCGGTCGAGCAACAGCTCGCCACGGCTTTTGGCTGGCACAGGTCCTTCTGCCTCGACATGGCGCGGTGGCGCGGCAGCGCCGAGCAGCCGGGATTGATGATGGCGCTCGAACGGGGCGGACGCTGCAACGGGGTGATCTATCGCTTGCCGGAGGGCGAGAAACCGGCGCAGATCGAAAGGTTGCTGCGGCGCGAGATCAGCGACCACGAAAGCATCGAGACGGTCCGCTGGCTGCGGGTGCATACGCCGCAAGGCACGCTGCGCGCGCTCGGCTTCTGGGTCGGCGTGAAGGGCAGGGGAACGTCGCTGAACCAGCCGTTGGACAGAGTGGCGAGCGTGCTGGCCAGAGCCTGCGGGCATATCGGATCCGGCGCCGAGTATCTCTACAACACGGTCAGCCACCTTGAAGCGTTCGGCATCCACGACCGCAATCTGTGGCGATTGCAGCAACTGGTCGCGGACGAGGTCCGGGCTATCCATGGCCATGGACTTGAGTCCGGCCATTCGCTCACGCTGCAAACGCAGCCGTAATTGCCAATAACATGACTAAAAAAATCATGTTATTGTCGAGCCTTTTCAGGGGCTTGTGCCGAAAATTGACCAATTGATAAAAAAATAAAACGTGCTAGCCTTCCTCAAAAGAAAACATGGGGAACTGACGATGCCAGAAGGCCAATTCAGGGAAGGCATTGCGGGCGGCAGGCTCTCGGCCGACCAGTATGCGGACAATTTTTCCGACCTGCATCCGCCGCTCGATCACCACGAGGCGCTGGTCGAATCCGATCGTTGCTATTTCTGCTACGACGCGCCGTGCATGAACGCATGCCCGACCTCGATCGACATTCCGCTGTTCATCCGCCAGATCTCGACCGGCAATCCGATCGGTTCGGCCAAGACCATCTTCGATCAGAACATATTGGGCGGCATGTGCGCCCGCGTCTGCCCGACCGAGACGCTGTGCGAGGAAGTCTGCGTGCGCGAGGTGGCGGAAGGCAAGCCGGTGCAGATCGGCCGCCTGCAGCGCTATGCCACCGACGTCGCCATGAGCGAGAACAAGCAGTTCTACCCGCGCGCCGAGCCGACCGGCAAGACTGTCGCCGTGGTCGGCGCCGGGCCGGCCGGCCTTGCGGCCGCGCACCGGCTCGCCCGCCACGGCCATGACGTGACCATCCTGGAGGCGCGCGCGAAGGCCGGTGGCCTCAACGAATACGGCATCGCCGCCTACAAGAGTGTCGACGATTTCGCCCAAGCCGAAGTCGACTACGTGACCGCGATCGGCGGTATCGACATCCAGAACGGCAAGGCGCTCGGCCGCGACTACCAGCTGTCGGACCTGATCCGCAATTACGATGCGGTGTTTCTCGGCATGGGCCTTGGCGGCGTCAACGCGCTGCGTGCCGATGGCGAGGAGGCCGACGGCGTCATCAACGCGGTCGAGTTCATTGCCGAACTGCGCCAGGCCAGCGACCTTTCCGGCCTGCCGGTTGGCCGCCGCGTCGTCGTCATCGGTGGTGGCATGACGGCCATCGACGCGGCCGTACAGTCGAAGCTGCTCGGCGCCGAGGAGGTGACGATCTGTTACCGGCGCGGCCAGGAGCACATGAACGCTTCCGAATTCGAACAGGATCTGGCGGCAGCCAACGGCGTCAGCATCCGCCACTGGCTGCAGCCGAAGCGGGTGATCGCCGAAGGCGGCAAGGTCACCGCCGTCGAACTCGAATACACGGCGCTGAACGGCGACAGGCTTGCCGGCACCGGCGAGACACTGACGCTCGTTGCCGACCAGGTGTTCAAGGCGATTGGTCAGAGTTTTGTGCCGGTCGCCCTTAATGGCAGCGGTGCGTCGATCGATCTTGAAGCCGGCCGCATCAAGGTCGATGCGGAAGGGCGCACGTCGCTCGACAGGGTCTGGGCCGGTGGCGACTGCATCTTCGGTGGCGACGACCTCACCGTCTCCGCGGTCGCGCAAGGCCGCGACGCTGCGGAGAGCATCAATCGGGCACTGACCTCGAACGGGAGGGCATGAGCATGGCAGATATCAGAAACAATTTCGTCGGCATCAAATCGCCAAATCCGTTCTGGCTGGCCTCGGCGCCGCCGACCGACAAGGCCTACAACGTCATCCGCGCCTTCAAGGCCGGCTGGGGCGGCGTGGTGTGGAAGACGCTGGGCGAGGAAGGCCCACCGGTGGTCAACGTCAACGGCCCGCGCTACGGCGCGATCTGGGGCGCCGACCGCCGCCTGCTCGGCCTCAACAACATCGAGCTGATCACCGACCGCGACCTGCAGGTCAATTTGCGCGAGATCAAGCAGGTCAAGAAGGACTGGCCCGACCGCGCCATCGTCGTCTCGCTGATGGTGCCATGCGTCGAGGAGGCCTGGAAGGCGATCCTGCCGGTGGTCGAGGAGACGGAGGCCGACGGCATCGAGCTCAATTTCGGCTGCCCGCACGGCATGTCGGAACGCGGCATGGGTGCCGCCGTCGGCCAGGTGCCGGAATATATCGAAATGGTGGTGCGCTGGTGCAAGCAGAACACCCGCATGCCCGTCATCACCAAGCTGACGCCCAACATCACCGATGTGCGCAAGCCCGCACGGGCGGCACATGCCGGCGGCACTGACGCGGTGTCGCTGATCAACACCATCAATTCAATCACCGGTGTCGACCTCGACAGCTTCGCGCCGCAGCCGACAATCGACGGCAAGGGCTCGCATGGCGGCTATTGCGGCCCGGCGGTGAAGCCGATCGCCATGAACATGGTGGCCGAGATCGCGCGCGATCCCGAAACCCGCGGCCTGCCGATCTCCGGTATCGGCGGCATCACCACCTGGCGCGATGCTGCCGAATTCATGGCGCTCGGCGCCGGCAATGTGCAGGTCTGCACGGCGGCAATGACCTATGGCTTCAAGATCGTGCAGGAAATGATCGCGGGCCTCGAAAACTGGATGGACGAGAAGGGGCACGCCTCGCTCAACGACATCGTCGGCCGCGCCACGCCCAATGTCACCGATTGGCAGTATCTCAACCTGAACTACGTCGCCAAGGCGCGTATCGACCAGGATGCCTGCATCAAATGCGGCCGCTGCCACATCGCCTGCGAGGACACTTCGCACCAGGCGATCACCAGCATGGTCGACGGCGTCAGGCACTTCGAGGTGATCGAGGCCGAATGCGTCGGCTGCAATCTGTGCGTTAATGTCTGCCCGGTCGAGAACTGCATCACCATGGAACCGCTGGCGGCAGGCGTGATGGACCAGCGCACCGGCAGGCCGGTATCGCCGGTCTATGCCAACTGGACGACGCACCCGAACAATCCGATGGCCAAGGTGGCTGCGGAATAGGGACTTACCCCAACAAAAGAGCGGCGCTTTCGAGCGCCGTTTTTAATTTTCCTATTGCAGATAATAATTATCCACGATAGTATATATCCATGATAAAGGAGCCGATCCAATGAAGCTGGGCGAGGGCGTTGAGGCAGCTATCCATTGCGCTGCCACGCTGGCCAGTGTGGAGGGGAACAGCACCATGCCTGGCGCCGCTCTGGCCGAGTCCTTTGGCCTGTCGCCTAGCTATCTGCTGAAGCATCTCAACATGCTGAGCGCGGCGCGCATCCTGGAATCGGTGCCCGGGCCTGCCGGTGGCTATCGGCTGGCGCGGCCGGCCGAGCGCATCACGCTGCTCGACATCGTGCTGGCCATCGAAGGGCGCGAGCCGGCTTTCCGTTGCGGCGAGATCCGCCAGCGCGGTCCGGTGAAGCTCGATGCTTCGGCCTATGTCAAACCCTGCGGCATCAACGCCGCGATGCTGAAGGCCGAGCGTGCCTATCGCGCCGCGCTCGCCGAGACCAAGCTGTCCGATATCGTGGCCACCTATGCGGCAGAAGGCGATCCCAGGTCGCTTGCTGCGAGCTGCGCCTTCGTCGAGCGCCACCAGCGGCCGCAGAAATCCAGTTAACCCCGTAGACCCAAACCCAAAGCAGATTTGAAAGGACAGGAAGATGAAACAGAGGCTGCAATTTTTCGCCAAGGCGCCGGAGATCATGAAGGCTGTGTCGGCGCTCAACAAGGCGGTGGACGAATGCGGGCTCGAGGTGAGCCTGCTGCACCTGATCAAGCTCAGGGCATCGCAGATCAATGGCTGCTCGTTCTGCGTCGAGATGCACAGCCGCGAGGCGAGGCGCGACGGCGAGACCGAGCAGCGGCTCTATCTGGTTTCAGCCTGGAAGGAATCGCCGCTGTTTTCCCTGCGCGAACGCGCTGCCCTGGCCTGGACCGAAGCCGTCACCTTGATCGCCAGCAATGGCGTGCCGGACGAACTCTATGCAAAGACGCTCGAGCATTTCTCGGAAGAGGAACTGGTCAAGCTTTCCGTTGCGCTCGGCATGATCAACACCTGGAACCGGCTGTGCATCCCGTTCCAGGCCATTCACCCAGTGCCGGCGGCCAAGGCCGCCTGATTGTCCGGTTATGTTGGGAGCGCCGTCGAAAGGCGGCGCTCCACTTTCAAAGGGAGCGTTTGATGCCTGCCGATTTGCCTTCGACCTTGTTGTTTTTCGCTCGCCTGTTGCTCGGCGGCGCCTTCGTCTTCGCCGGCCTGCGCAACATCCAGAACGCGGCCTTCCTGACCCAGCTGATGGCCGCGCGCGGCGTGCCGCAGGCGCGGTTGGCGCTGTGGCTCGGCATCGTGCTTCAGATCACCGCCGGCGTGCTGGTGATCGCCGGCTTCTGGACTGCAGTCGCGGCCGCGGTGCTGCTGCTGTTCCTCATCGTCGCCACGCCGATGTTCCACAATTTCTGGGACCATCAGGGGCCGGACCGTGCGTCCCGCATCAATGGCTTCGTCGGCAATGTCGCCCTGAGCGGTGGCTTTCTGACCCTGATCGCGCAATCTGTTTGACGCACAGTTCCATGCCGACTGCGGCCTCTGGTGCCGACGGCTCGATCATAAAATCGGAACCAATCGAGCCGTTGACGCATTTCACACCTGCATGCCCAGCATCCAGGATGGAATATGAAAATCGCCCATGTCGCGCCGCTTTATGAATCGGTGCCGCCAAGGCTCTATGGCGGCACCGAGCGCATCGTCTCGTATCTGACCGAAGCGCTGGTCGATCTGGGCCATGAGGTGACGCTGTTCGCCAGTGGCGACAGCCAGACTTCCGCGACGCTGGTACCCAGCCGGGAACGCGCGCTGCGCCTCGATCCGCGTCCGCTTAAATCCGAGATCGCGGCGCATCTGTCGATGCTTTCGCAGGTGAGGGACCGGGCGTCGGAGTTCGATGTCATCCACTTCCATCTCAGCCATTTCCTGCACTTTTCCTTCTTCGAGGATCTCGCCGACCGCACGGTGACGACGCCGCATGGCAGGCTGGATTATGTCGACCTTGCGCCGGCCTATGAACGGTTCCCTCGTTTTCCCCTGATTTCCATTTCGCACAGCCAGAAGGCGGGCTTTGCCAACGCCAACTGGTTGGCGACGATCCATCACGGATTGCCGACCACTCTCTACGAACCGACTTTTGAGACGACGGCGGAAGAACCCTACCTTGCCTTCCTCGGCCGGTTCTCACGCGACAAGCGCCCGGATCGCGCCATCGAGATCGCTATGCGCTCAGGCCTCAAGCTCAAGCTCGCGGCAAAGATCGGCGACGACGACCGCGCCTATTTCCACGAGGTGGTCGAACCGTTGATCGACGGCGATCGCATCGTCTATGTCGGCGAGATCGAGGAGGACCAGAAGGCGGAATTTCTCGGCAAGGCGGCCGGCCTGCTGTTCCCGATCGACTGGCCGGAGCCGTTCGGCCTTGTCACCATCGAGGCCATGGCCTGCGGCACGCCGGTCATCGGCTGGAATTGCGGCGCGCTGCCCGAAATCATCGATCAAGGCGTCACCGGTTTCATCGCTGACACGGTGGACGGCGCGGTCGCCGCGGTGCCCGACTTGCTGCAACTCGACAGGCGAAAGGTGAGGGCCGTTTTCGAAAAGCGGTTCTCCGCTCGAAGAATGGCTGGCGATTATCTGGCCGCCTATGCGGGCCTGATCGGCGTCCCGAGCGCGGCGAAGGCGTCTTGAGCAACGACGTGCTCGAGCCACGACAACGAAACAACAGGGATCTTTGACGAATGGCCCAACTCGATGAGCGCCAGCTCGATCCCGCGGTTGCGCTTGCATCGCTCGACGCCACCGCCCCTCGCGAGCCGCATCGGTTGTTTGCCCTCAAGCAGGGCGATTGCTTCGCGGTTGCCGACGCCTATGGCGACATACGCGGAGCCGGCGACGGTTTCTTTCGCGACGACACACGGGTTCTTTCCGAGTTCCGGCTGACCGTCGGCGGCAGGCAGACATCGCTGCTCGGCGCCTCGCTCAGCCAGGACAATGTGCTGTTCACCACCAATTTGACCAATCTGCCGATACAGAGCGCCGGTGGACGCGACATCCCGCAGGGAGCCATTCACATCGAACGCGTCAGGCTGCTTTGGCAGGACAGGCTGTTCGAACGCATCACCCTTTCCAATTACAGCCGGGAACACTCGACGATCAGCGTTTCCCTGCACTATTCCGCCGATTTCCGCGACATGTTCGAAGTGCGCGGCTCGACACGGCTGAAGCGCGGGCTGGCCCATGCCGCCGAAACAGACGCGACGTCCGTCCTGCTGCGCTATGACGGGCTCGACGGCCTGGCCCGCCTCTCTGCGATATCGTTCTCGCAGGCGCCGGACCAACTGACAGCCACCCGTGCCGATTTCCTGATCGCCGTGACCAAGCGCAGCAGGAAGGTGCTTTATGTCGAGGTCGGTCCCGAGGTGGCCGATAAGCCCGACCGCGACCGGTTTCGCGCCGCTGCCGCCCGCGCCCGCTTTGGCATGCGGGCCAAACGTCGCCATGGCGCGACGGTGCGCAGCTCGGGCCGTGTCTTCAACGACTGGGTCGAGCGCGCCCGCGCCGATGTCGCGCTGCTGACCACCGAACTGGCGACCGGCCCCTATCCCTATGCCGGCATTCCCTGGTTCTCGACGGCGTTCGGTCGTGACGGTGTCATCTCGGCACTGCAGATGCTGTGGCTCAATCCGGGCCTGGCGCGGGGCGTGTTGGCCTTTCTGGCCCAGCACCAGGCGACCGAGACATCGCCGTTCAGCGATTCGCAGCCGGGCAAGATCATGCACGAGACCCGCAAGGGCGAAATGGTGGCGCTGCGGGAGCTCCCCTTCGGCCGCTACTACGGTGGCGTCGATACGACACCGCTCTACATCTATCTTGCTTGTGCCTACGCCGATCGTACCGGTGACATGGCGTTCATCGACGGCTTGTGGCCATCGCTGTGCGCTGCGGCCGAATGGACGGAGGAGGCGGGCCGGGAGACCGGATTCGTCACTTACCAGCGAGCGGCCGAGTCCGGCCTCGCCAACCAGGGATGGAAGGACAGTTTCGATTCGGTCTTCCATGCCGATGGCCGCATTCCCAAGGGTCCGATCGCCCTGGTCGAAGTGCAAGGCTATGTCTTTGCCGCTTTCCGGGGGCTGGCCAAGCTTGCCCGCCGCCGTGGGGAGGACGACAGGGCCGACCATTGGGATGGTCGCGCCGAGGCGATGCGGGTCGCCGTGGAACGCGATTTCTGGCTTGACGATCTCGGCTTCTATGCCCTCGCGATCGACGGTGCGGGCGAGCCCTGCAAGGTGCGGACCTCGAATGCCGGGCATCTGCTTTTTGTCGGATTGCCTGAGCCGGCCCGGGCCCAGATGGTCGCCGACCAGCTGCTTTCCGCCTCCTTCCATTCCGGCTGGGGACTGCGGACGCTCGCCGACGATGCCGTGTTCTTCAATCCGATGTCGTACCACAATGGCTCGATCTGGCCGCACGACACCGCCCTGTGCGGTGCCGGCCTGGCGCGCTATGGCGAGCGCGAAAGCGTGGTTCGCCTGATGAGCGGCACATTCGAATCCGCAGTCCATTTCAACATGCGGCTGCCCGAACTGTTCTGCGGTTTTACACGTGCGCCGGGCGAAGCACCCATCGCCTATCCTGTCGCCTGCCTGCCGCAGGCGTGGTCGGCGGGCTCCGCCTTCATGCTGATGCAGGCCTGCCTTGGCTTGGAGATCGACGGCTGGGATGGTGAGATTCGCGTTAGCCGTCCCAGGCTGCCGATCGGCATCGACACGCTGACACTGCGGCACCTGGGCGTCGGCGACCGGGTGGTCGATCTCACGTTCCAGCGCGTCGGCGACCGGGTCGTCGCTTTCGTTGCCGACCGCCATGAAGGGCTGGTGCCGCTCATCGTAAGGACATGATCCGAACAAAATTGGCGGAACCGATCCGAGCTTTGTGCGTTGCAAAAATACAGGTCCGAACGCCGACCACGTGGTCGGCGGACCTTTTCAAACGGGAAACACGAACAAACGGTCGCCGACGGCCGGGTGAGTTGACATTCAATGACAAACTACGGTGCGGAACTGCTCTGGGTTCTGATCTTCGCGAGCCTCGGTTTTTCCGCTCTTGCCGTATTCCTCTCCCTATCGCGGCAGCGCCGCAGTCACCCTCCGGCGGTTGCCCATACAGCGGGCGAAGACGTGGCCGCGGAGGCGGCGCGCAAGGTGATACGTGAGTTCGAAAAGAACGGCCAATCGGCCGATGCGGCGCTGGTGACGTGGTCGCCCGAGACATTGCGCAAGATCCTCGCCGACGATCTGCCCGATGCGCAGGTGATCGTGGTGTCCAACCGGGAACCCTATATCCACAACATCAGGGATGATGGCGTCGAATTGCTGGTGCCGGCCAGCGGGCTGGTGTCCGCGCTCGAGCCGATCACCCGCGCCTGTGGCGGCACCTGGATCGCCTATGGCGGCGGAACGGCGGACCGCCTCACCGTCGATGACCACGACCGGGTACAGGTGCCTCCCGGCCATCCGTCCTATACGCTGCGCCGGGTCTGGCTGACGGAGGAAGAACATCAGGGTTATTATCTCGGTTTCGCCAATGAGGGGCTCTGGCCGCTTTGCCACATCGCCTTCACCCGACCGATTTTTCGCGCCTCCGACTGGGCTGCCTATGAAGCCGTTAACCGGAAGTTTGCCGATACGGTGGTTGCCGAAGCGCGCAACGAGCGGCCTATCGTGCTGGTCCAGGATTACCACTTCGCGCTGCTGCCGCGCATGATCCGCGAGCGCCTGCCGGAGGCGATCGTCATCACTTTCTGGCATATCCCGTGGCCGAATTCGGAAGTGTACAGCATCTGTCCCTGGCGTGAACGCATCCTCGAGGGGCTGCTCGGCAGTTCGATCATCGGCTTCCACACCCAGTTCCACGCCAACAATTTCACCGAAAGCGTCGATCGCTTCCTGGAAAGCCGCATCGAGCGGGCCGATGCGGCGATCTCCTACGGTGGCCAGACGACGCTGGTGCACGCCTATCCCATCTCGATAGAATGGCCGGCCGACCTGTTGGCAAAATTGCCTGACGTCGATGACTGCCGGGCCCGCCTGCGCAATAGGTTCGGACTGAAGGCGGATGTGAAGCTGGCCGTGGGCGTCGAGCGTCTCGACTACACGAAGGGCATTCTGGATCGATTTCAGGCGCTGGACGAATTGTTCAAGCGATACCCTGAATGGATCGGAAAGCTGGTTTTCCTGCAGGTCGCGGCCCCCAGCCGCGGCACGCTGCCGGCTTACAAGCTGCTCCACGACGAATGCCACCGCTATGCCCAGGAGCTCAACCAACGCTATGGCAGCGAGGGTTACAGGCCGGTGGTCATGGTGGCCGAGCATCACTCACAGGAACAAGTCTACGAGATTTATCGCGCCGCCGACATATGCATGGTCACCAGCCTGCATGACGGCATGAACCTGGTCGCCAAGGAATTCGTCGCGGCGCGCGACGACGAACAGGGCGTCTTGATGCTCAGCACCTTCGCCGGCGCCTCGCGCGAATTGCTGGAGGCGCTGATCGTCAACCCTTACGACGCCGCCATGATGAGCGAAGCGCTGTTGCAGGCGCTGATCATGACTTCAGACGAACAGCGCGAGCGCATGCGGCCCATGCGCGAGACGATCCGCAACAACAATGTCTATCGCTGGGCCGGCAGCATGCTTCTGGATGCAGCGCGCTTGCGCAAGCGCGGTGACCTCGACCGGGTAACCGGTGTCGGTGACCGGCTGCCTAGCGTCGACAATGTCGTGTCCATGTTCGAGCGCAAGCGGGTAGTCATGTCATGAACGAGGTCCTGCAAAAGATGATCAGCGAAAGCCCGCAAAAGCCGCAGGCCGTCATGCCGAAACCGCAGACTGTGCTGACCGGCGAATGGGCGTTGTTCCTCGACATCGACGGCACCCTGCTGGAACATGCCGAACACCCGGACGCCGTCTCGGTCAGCGACGAGCTTCGCTCCTTGCTGCAAGGCCTGGACCGCAAGCTGGACGGGGCATTGGCCTTCATAACAGGCCGCTCCGTTGCGGCTGTCGACCATCTGTTTCAGCCTCTGAAACTGCGCGCCGCCGGGCTGTATGGATTGGAGCACCGGCTCCTGCCGAACGACGACGTCGAAGTAGCGGACGAGCCGGCGGATATTTCTGCGCTTGCCGACGAGATCGAGGCCGAGCTCGGTCGTGGGGCTTATATCGAGCGCAAAGGACGGGTGCTGGCCATCCACACGCGCGCCGCCCCCCATCTGCTTCCGCGTGCGACGCAGCTTGTCGAGCAGGCGCTGGCCACGCTGCCAAAGGGCTACCGGGTGGTTGCCGGCAATGCCGGCGTGGAATTGCTGCCGCTGGAGGCCGCCAAGGGCGCCGCGATCCGGCGTTTCATGGAGATTGCGCCATTCGCAGGCCGCCGCCCGGTCTTCCTGGGCGACGACACGTCGGACGAAAACGGCTTCGAAACGATCAATGATGCCGGCGGCATATCGATCCGGGTCAAGCCACCGGCGCATACCACAGCGCGGTACGGGCTTGCCGGCGTCGCCGAGACGCTGGCCTGGCTGAGAGGTCAACTTTAGGTCCGGCCGACGCAACCGCGATCGCGCCTCCTGGAAAGACAAGGAAAGGAACGGTTTCGATGGGACGCTTTGCACAATTGGTCCGAGAGATCACTCCGAACTGGCTGCACTCTCGCTCCTCCCGCCATGAGATTGCCCACGTTTCACCGTCCGACGCGGATTTCAGCTGGCAAGAAGCGATCGACAACAAGATGTATGGGGCGGATACATCTGACTATTCCCATGTGCCGGAAAAGCCTGTTTCGGCAAAACCGACAGGCGACAGGCCTGCGGACGAGAACGACCGTGTTCCAAAGAAGGCCAATTAAGGGTCCCGCCGGAGCCCGATCGCTGTTCCTATGCCGCAAATCGCAGGCCGCCATCGCAGGTCAGCACCTGGCCGGTCATGAAGCCGTTGGAGACGAGGAAGGCGATTGCGTCGGCCACGTCTTCGGCCCGGCCGACGCGGCCGACCGGGGTCTTGCCGGCATAGTCGGCAAAGATCGTTTGCTTTTGCTCCTCGGCCAGAAAATCCCACCATGGCGTGTCGATGACGCCTGGCGCCACGACATTGACGCGCAGCGGCTTCAGTTCCACCGCCAGAATCGGCACCACGGTCAACAGCATGCCGTTGATGGCGGCGATGCCGGCAACGCCGGGCGTCGCGAGTTGCGCCGAGACCGCCGAGACGAAGGTCACCGAGCCGGCCTTGTTCAGCGTCGGCAGGGCCGCCTGCAGGCAGGACAGCTGCGGCCGGACTTTCTCATCGACGCCACTGCCGATGTCGCTCAGGTCAAGCGTCGGGAAGGGGCCGAGGCCCTTGCCGCCGCTGGCCGCCAGCACCAGATGGTCGAAAGGACCGAGGCTCTCGAAGAACTGGCGGACCTCATCCGGCTTCGCGGCGTCGAAAGCAGCCTTCTCGGCAGCGCTGCCAAGGCTTTTCCAAGCGCTCTTCAGTTTGTCCTCGTTGCGCCCGGTGATGGTCACCTTCATGCCCGGGCCAAGCAGTTTTCGCGCCGTCGCCAGGCCGATGCCGGACGAGCCGCCGATCACGACGGCATGTTGGATTGTCTTGGTCATCAATGGTCTTCCTTCGATGTGGGGGAGGCCGTGCCGATGAGATCGAGGCTCAAGGCTCGCAACTGTTGCCTTGCCTTGGAGTCATAAGCCTGGGCGTCGGCACGGGATTCCCGCAGGCCGTCGAAATAGAGGCCGCTTTTTCCGTCGAGCGCGGGTGAGGCGGCGAGGTTGAGGATGGCCTCGGCACCGGTCTCGACCGAACTCCACGGCGTCACACCAGCCTGCCGGACCATGGTGGTATTCATGTAACTCGCGGGGTGCAGCGCGTTGACGGTGACGCCGGTGCCTTTCAACTGCTCGGCCAAATCGACGGTGAACAGGATTTGCGCCAGCTTGCTCTGGCAATAGGCACGCACGCCGTCATACGAGCGGATCAGCATGACATCGCTGAAATCGATCGCCTGCTGCCCCGCCGAGGCGACATTGACGATGCGGGCCGGCGTGCTCGCTTTCAGCAATGGCAAAAGCTCGCTGGTGAGCAGGAAACCGGCGAGATAATTGACGGCGAAGCGCAGCTCATAGCCGTCGGCGCTGACCTGCCTTTTGGCGCCCTGGCCTGCCGTGCCGATGCCGGCATTGTTGATGAGGATGTCGAGCCGGTCCGTCCTGGCGCGCACCGCCTCGGCTAGGCGGCGCACTTCGGCCAGGGAAGAGAGGTCGGCGACCAGAAGCTCGGCCTTGCCGCCGGCGGCTTCGATCTCGGTGACAACAGCCTGGCCGCGCGTTGCATCGCGGCCATGCACCAGCACACGGGCGCCCGCGGCGCCGAGCCGTTGCGCCACGACGCGGCCGACGCCATCGGTCGAGCCGGTGATGAGGATTGTCTTGTCTTTGAGTTCCATGTTCAGAGCCTCCGTTCTGTTGCTCTGAACGGAAGATGGGGCAGTTGGCGCGGGCCAAACAGTTCAAACTTTATCCTGGCATCAATACTGCTATAATACGCGCATGGAGTCCCAACCCCACGCGGCCCCCACACATTCGGCTGAAGACAGCCGCCGGCGCGAACTCGGCGCCTTCCTGCGCTCGCGCCGCGAAAGGCTGACGCCCTCGGCCACCGGCATCGCCGCCGGTCTCAGGCGGCGTACGCCCGGCTTGCGGCGCGAGGAGGTGGCGATGATCGCCGGTGTCGGCACGACTTGGTACACATGGCTGGAGCAGGGGCGGGAGGTCAGGCCCTCGGTCGAGGTGCTGACGGCACTTGCCGAAGCACTGCGCCTCGACGCGGCCGAAAAACAGCATCTGTTCATCCTCGCTAACCGCCAGCAGCCTGAGCGCCGTGCCGTGGCGCCGGAAAAGGTCGATGGCCCCTTGCTGCACATGCTGCAGAGCCTGGTGCTGCAGCCGGCCTATGTGGTCGGGCGGCGCTGGGACGTGCTGGCCTGGAACCCGGCGGCGGTGGCGGTGTTCGGCGACTATGGCTTGCTGGAAGGGGATGCCCGCAACATCGTCCACATGGTGTTCACGAGCCCGCACCACCGGCGCCTGCTGGTCGACTGGGAGCAACTGGCGCGCACCGTGCTGGCCTCGTTTCGGGCGGCGAGCGCCCGCTATGTCGGCGATCCGGATTTCGAGCGGCTGATCGAGTTGATGACGCGTTCGAGCCCCGAATTTCGTGCCTGGTGGCCGCAGCGCGACGTCGCGCACCGGTTGTCGGGGGTGAAACATGTCCGGCATCCGAGCGCGGGCGCCATGACCTTCGAGCATATGAGCCTGTCGATCGGCGACGGCTCGGACATGAAGCTGATCGTCTACACGCCGCTCGCCGAGCAGAATTCGATCGCCAAGCTGCAGGCATTGCTGGACGCGCTGCCGGCCGAGCGGCGCAGCGCCTGAAGCGTCAGGTCTTCGGCTTAAGCCCATCAAGAAACAGTTGTTCCAGGAAGCGGGCCGCATCCTCGAAGCGGCCGTCGCCGCCGCGGTTCGGTCCGAGCACGGCGCGGACCTGGACGTCGAAATCGGCATAATGCTGCGTCGTCGCCCAGATCGAGAAGATCAGGTGCCACGGGTCGGTCTTGGCGATCTTGCCGGCGCGCATCCAGCCCTTGATGACGGCGGCCTTCTCGTCGACCAGCGTTTTCAGTTCGCCGGCCAGCAGCGGCATGATGCGCGGCGCGCCTTGCAGGATCTCGTTGGCGAACAGCCGGCTCTCGCGCGGAAAATCCCGCGCCATCTCCAGCTTGCGCCTGATGTAGCTGCGCAGTTCGGTGAGGGGATCGCCAATGTCGTCGAGTTCGCGCAGCGGCGCCAGCCAGGTGTCGAGCAGGCGCTGCATCAGCGTTTCGTGGATGTCTTCCTTGCGGCGGAAATAATAGAGCAGGTTCGGCTTCGACATGCCGGCGGCTTCGGCGATCTGGTCGATGGTCGAGCCGCGAAAGCCGTTGGTCGAGAAGACCTCAAGCGCCGCCTCCAGGATGAGTTCGCGCTTTTCCTGCTGGATGCGGGTGCGGCGAGGGGCGTCCGTGGCGATGGTCACCGTTGCAAGCCCTCGTGTTGCCAAACCTCGCGTTCAAGGTCATCTGGACCAATTCTCTGGACCAGTTTTTCCCTAGCCTGTGGAACGCACTTCAGGTGCCGCATTTCCGCTAGTAATCCTTGACCGCCGACTGGGCGGTGCTAACGTTTGTCCAATCGGTCAAAAATTTGCGTAGCATGAAAACGCGGCAAAGACCAAGCGTTGGACGCAGCGAAACAGTTTACAAGGGGAAGTCCTGGTCATGTCCAACCGGCTGAAAGTCACGCCGAACGATCTCAGCGCATTCTGGATGCCGTTCACGGCAAACCGGCAGTTCAAGCAGGCGCCGCGCATGATGGTGTCCGCCAAGGACATGCACTACACGACCAGCGACGGCCGCAAGGTGCTCGACGGCACCGCCGGCCTGTGGTGCGTCAATGCCGGCCATTGCCGGCCGAAGATCACCGAAGCGATCCAACAGCAGGCCGCCGAGCTCGACTATGCGCCCGCCTTCCAGATGGGCCATCCGATCGTCTTCGAACTGGCCAACCGCTTGGTCGACCTCGCGCCCAAAGGCATGGACCATGTCTTCTTCACCAATTCCGGATCGGAATCGGTCGAGACTGCGCTCAAGATGGCCATCGCCTACCACCGTGTGAAGGGCGAGGGCTCGCGCACCCGGCTGATCGGCCGCGAGCGCGGCTATCACGGCGTCAATTTCGGCGGCATCTCGGTCGGCGGCATCGTCACCAACCGCAAGATGTTCGGCACGCTGCTCGGCGGCGTCGACCATATGCCGCACACGCATCTGCCGGAAAAGAACGCCTTCACCAAGGGCGTGCCGGAGTATGGCGCGGAACTCGCCAACGAGCTGGAGCGTATCGTAGCCCTGCATGACGCTTCCACCATCGCCGCCGTCATCGTGGAGCCGGTCGCCGGCTCCACCGGCGTCATCCTGCCGCCGAAGGGTTATCTTCAGAGGCTACGCGAGATCTGCACCAAGCATGGCATCCTGTTGATCTTCGATGAGGTCATCACCGGTTTCGGCCGTCTCGGCACGCCGTTCGCCGCCGACTATTTCGGTGTCACGCCCGACATCATGACCACCGCCAAGGGCGTCTCCAACGGCGTCATCCCGATGGGCGCTGTGTTCGTGAAGAAGGAGATCCACGACGCCTTCATGACCGGCCCCGAGCACATGATCGAGTTCTTCCACGGCTACACCTATTCGGGCAACCCGATCGCCTGCGCGGCCGCACTCGGCACGCTCGACACCTACAAGGAAGAGGGCCTGCTGACCCGTGGCGAGGAGCTGGCGCCGTACTGGGAAGACGCGCTGCATTCGCTGAAGGGCGAGCCGAACGTCATCGATATCAGGAACATCGGCCTGATCGGTGCGATCGAGCTGGCGCCGATCGCCGGACAGCCGACCAAGCGGGCCTTCTCGGCCTTCGTCAAGGCGTTCGAGCGCGGCGCGCTGATCCGCACCACCGGCGACATCATCGCGCTGTCGCCGCCGCTGATCATCACCAAGGGCCAGATCAACGAATTGATCGACCATGTGCGCGAAGTGCTGAGGTCCATCGATTGACGGACTGACACGATATCCCTGCCCTCGAGGGAGGGTCGCCGCGAAGCGGTCGGGTGGGGTCGGCGCGGCAGCGCGCCGACCTGATCTTTTGCTGCAACGAACGGTTACAGTCAGGCGGGCAACGCGCCGATCCCGGTCAGGATCACCCGCTTGATATTTTCCTTGGCTTCCCGCCATTGCCGGTCGGACAGCGGCTTGCCGCCATTGAGCGTCTCGATCTGGTGACCGAAATCGGCGTAGTGCTGGGTCGTAGCCCAAAGCATATAGAGCAGATGGCGCGGATCCACCGGGTCCATCTTGGCTTCCTCGATCCAGCGCCTGATGATCTCGACGCGGCCGTCCGTCCATTCGCGCAGCGTCGATTCCATATAGTCCTGAAGCACCGGCGCACCGTGCATCACTTCAGAGGCCCAGACCTTCGAGCCGTCAGGATGGCGGCGTGATATTTCCATCTTGGCGTCGATATAGGCACTGATGCCGTCTATGGGTCCGCGCGCCGCGTCGAAGCAATTGGCCGCCTGTAGCCAGATTTCAAAGATGTTTTGAACGACCGACCGGTAAAGCTCTTCCTTGGTGGCGAAATAGTAGTGGAGATTTGCCTTCGGCAGTCCCGCCAGATCCGCGATCAACTGCATCGTGGCGCCCCCGAACCCTGCCTCCGCAAACACCTTCTCGGCAGCGACGAGAATGGTTTTTTCATTCTCTCGTCGGATCTCCTGTCGCCGCATGGGGCGGGTGGGTTCTGCCATGTCTACCCCAAGATTCTAGTTGACCGCTTGGTCAGGTTGTGTAGTTTAAAAGCTGACCATACGGTCAAGCTGTAAATCACTCAAGGGGCGACAAGAACCCTGGTGTAGATGGGAACTCAAGATGGCCGCACCCGGCGAGAATCTGCGAATCAATTCAGACCGTTTGTGGGATTCCATCATGGAGATGGCGAAGATTGGCCCCGGCATTGCCGGCGGCAACAATCGTCAGACCGTGACCGACGAAGACGGCGAAGGGCGGCATCTGTTCAAGCGCTGGTGCGATGCGGCCGGGCTCGAAATGGGCGTCGATGAGATGGGCACGATGTTTGCCCGCCGCGAAGGCACCGATCCCAGCCTGCCGCCGGTCTATGTCGGCAGCCATCTCGATACGCAGCCGACCGGCGGCAAGTATGACGGCGTGCTCGGCGTGCTGGGTGGGCTTGAAGTGGTGCGCTCTCTCAACGATCTCGGCATCAAGACCAAACATCCGATCGTCGTCACCAACTGGACGAACGAGGAGGGCTCGCGCTTCGCGCCGGCGATGATGGCGTCCGGCGTGTTCGCCGGCGTGCTCGACCAGGCCGATGTGTACGGGCATGTCGACAAACAGGGCAAGAAATTCGGCGAGGAACTCGAGCGCATCGGCTGGAAGGGCAGCGAGAAGGTCGGCGACCGTAAGATCCACGCCTTCTTCGAACTGCATATCGAACAGGGTCCGATCCTCGAGGACGAAGATATCGACATTGGTGTCGTCACCCATGGCCAGGGCCTTAAATGGCTGCAGGTGACGCTGACCGGCAAGGAAGCCCACACCGGCTCGACGCCGATGCCCAAGCGCCGCAATGCCGGGCTCGGCATGGCGCGGGTGATCGAACTGGTGCACGAGATCGCCATGGACTACCAGCCCGATGCCGTCGGCGCGGTCGGCCACATGGAGGTCTATCCCAATTCGCGCAACATCATCGCCGGGCGCACCGTCTTCACCGTCGATATCCGCTCGCCGGAAAAGGAAGTGCTGGACGCGATGGACGGCCGCATCCGCGAAGGCATCGACACGATCTGCGATGCACTCGACATTCGCTACGAGATCGAACAGGTCGGTGCTTTCGATCCGGTGACCTTTGATGCCGGCTGCGTCAAGGCGATCCGTGATGCCGCCGAACGCCTCGGCTATTCCCACCGCAACATCGTCTCCGGCGCCGGCCACGACGCCTGCTGGATCAACCGCGTCGCGCCCACCGCCATGGTGATGTGCCCTTGCGTCGATGGCCTCAGCCACAACGAGGCAGAGGAGATCAGCAAGGAATGGGCTTCGGCGGGTGCCGACGTTTTGTTCCACGCGGTGGTGGAGACGGCGGAGATCGTCGGGTGAGAGGTCGGCGCTGTACCCCCACCCCTAGCCCCTCCCCACAAGGGGGAGGGGGACTTCCGTTGGTGCTAATCTTGGCAAATTGTCTACGTTTCCACACCGAGAGGAAAGTTTGGGCTCGCGGCAGCGTTCCCTCCCCCTTGTGGGGAGGGTTAGGGTGGGGGTCCACCTTCGCAAGAATCCTTTTTATGCATTCTTTCAAAGGCTTTGAACGTCGGCTGTGATAGCGCGACGCCAAGTCTCCCTCCCTTGCGGGGAGCGATTGAGGGTGGGGGGTACTCTTGGCACCGACCGGAATTGATCCTGCTGCTATCGAACGTGCCAGGGTCCTGCGTCGGAACATGACGGAAGGCGAGCGGAAGCTCTGGTCCGAGTTGAAGGAGTTCCGTCGCCTATACGGTTTACACGCCAGAAAGCAGGCACCGATCGGCCCTTACGTTGCTGACTTTGTTCTGCATGAGAAGAACCTCGTTATCGAGGTGGATGGAGAGCATCACTTCACGCCGGAGCAAATGGAGAAGGATCGGACACGCGACGCATGGTTTGGCCGACAGGGCTATCGTGTATTGCGGTTTTCGACCGGAGATCTGGCGAACTCTTTCGATGGTTGCATCGAGGAGATATTGGGAGAAGTTGGAGTCATGTAGCGCCGCCGCTTCGGTCCTGAACCGATCTGAAACACTACCGAGACGCTCGTAAGAAGCGCGGCAAGAACAAGGGAACAACCAATGACCAAAGTCATCCGAAACGGCACCATCGTCACTGCCGACCGCACCTGGAAGGCCGATGTGCTGATGCAGCACGGCAAGATCGTGGCCATCGGTTCGGGCCTGCATGGCGACCACGAGTTCGATGCCACCGGCTGCTATATCATGCCGGGCGGCATCGACCCGCACACCCATCTTGAAATGCCGTTCATGGGCACCTATTCGGCCGATGATTTCGAATCCGGCACGCGCGCGGCGCTCTCCGGCGGCACGACGATGGTGGTCGATTTCTGCCTGCCGGCGCCGCAGCAGTCGCTGCTCGAAGCCTTGCAGATGTGGGACAACAAGACCTCGAAGGCGTCCTGCGACTATTCCTTCCACATGGCGATCACCTGGTGGGGCAAGCAGGTGTTCGACGAGATGGCCACTGTCGTCGACAAGGGCATCACCTCGTTCAAGCATTTCATGGCCTACAAGGGCGCGCTGATGGTCGATGACGACGAGATGTATGCGTCGTTCCAGCGCTGCGCCGATCTCGGCGCGCTGCCGCTGGTGCATGCCGAGAATGGCGACGTCGTTGCCGCCCTGTCGCAGAAGTTGCTGGCTGCCGGCAACAACGGCCCCGAGGGCCACGCCTATTCACGGCCACCCGAAGTGGAAGGCGAGGCGACCAACCGCGCCATCATGATCGCCGACATGGCCGGCGTGCCGCTCTATGTCGTGCATGTCTCCTGCGAGCAGAGCCACGAGGCGATCCGCCGGGCGAGGCAGAAGGGCATGCGGGTGTTCGGCGAACCGCTGATCCAGCACCTGACGCTGGACGAGAGCGAGTATTTCGACAAAGACTGGGATCATGCGGCGCGCCGCGTGATGAGCCCGCCCTTCCGCAACAAATTGCACCAGGATTCGCTGTGGGCGGGCCTGCAGGCGGGCTCGCTGCAGGTGGTGGCGACCGACCATTGCGCTTTCACCACCAAGCAGAAGCGCAACGGCGTCGGAGATTTCACCAAGATCCCGAACGGCACCGGCGGGCTCGAAGACCGCATGCCGGTGCTGTGGACCACAGGCGTCAACACTGGCCGGCTGACGATGAACGAGTTCGTCGCGGTGACCTCGACTAACATCGCCAAGATCCTCAACATGTATCCGAAAAAGGGCGCCATCGTCGAAGGCGCGGATGCCGACATCGTCGTCTGGGATCCCAAGCGAAAGAAGAAGATCACTTCTAAGCAGCAGCAGTCCGTCATCGACTACAACGTGTTCGAAGGGTTCGAGGTGACCGGTCTGCCGCGGTTCGTGTTCTCGCGTGGCGAACTGTCGATCCAGGAGGCCGAGATCAAGGCCAAGCCCGGGCATGGAGAATTCGTCGGCCGCGAGCCGAATGCGGCGGTCAACCGGGCGCTGTCGACGTGGAAGGAAATCTCCGCGCCGCGCAAGGTGGAACGCACCGGCATCCCGGCGACCGGGGTTTGAGCTTGGCGCGTTCGGCCGCGCTCATTTCGTTGGTCCTGATGGCAACTGCCTCAGGTCCGGCAGCAGCGGACGGCCTACTGGCCGGCTCCTGGGGCAATGATGTCGGCTGCGCCGGCGTCAAAGCCGGTTATCAGGAGAGCGATGCCTATATCGTGCTGACCGCCGAAGGCGTCGAGACCTATGGCAGCGGCTGCCGGTTCACACAGCAATTGACATCGGTGCTGGGCGCGCAATCGCTTGGCGCGACCTGTTCGGCGGAAGGCGAGGCGGGAACGACAATCGAAACCGTCATGGTCACCAACAAGGGAGAGGATGGTTTCTTCGTCACCATCCCCGGCCTTGAGGAAATGGGGCCGCTGCAATTATGTTCGTGACGGTGCCGATGGCGGCCATTCCGTCGATGCTGGCCTCACGCGACCAGCGCATCCAGTTCCGGCAGCAGGACGACGCTTTCCTGTTCGTTGGGATCGGTGCGCGCAATGACGGCCGAAGACGGGGCGCTGCTCAGATTGGCCGGCAGATGCGGCACGCCGGCGGGAATATAGAAAAGGTCGCCGGCCTTGGTGACGATATGATGCTCGAGCCGGTCGCCGTACCAAGTGTGGACTTCGCCGGAGAGCACATAGATCGCCGTCTCGTGGCTCTCATGCATATGCGCCTTGGCGCGCGCGCCGGGCGGGATGGTGAGCATGTGCATGCAGATGCCGGAGGCGCCGACGGTTTCGGCGGTAATGCCGGCGAAATAGGTCAATCCCTGCTTGCCTTCATAAGTGCTTTCAGGGCGGATAAGATGACAAGTGGGTTTGGGCGACATCGGGGAAACTCCGGGCGTCGATCGAGTGGGACAAGACCAATGGGACAGGGCGAGTGGAAAACAACATCGCGATAAAAGCAATCGGATTCCAGCCGCCGCAGGGACGGAAACAGGCAGGCGGCAGCCGATGACGGGGACTTCGCCAGCCGTCGTCGCGGCAAGCAAACTCGGACTGACCTTCCAGACCAATGACGGGCCGGTGCAGGCGCTGTCCAATGTCGATCTCACCATCGGCAAAGGGGAGTTCGTCTCCTTCATCGGGCCTTCGGGCTGCGGCAAGACCACGCTGCTGCGCGTCATCGCCGATTTGGAGAAGCCGACCTCGGGGACGATTTCGGTCAACGGCATGACAGCAGAACAGGCGCGCGAGAAACGCGCCTATGGCTATGTTTTCCAAGCCGCCGCGCTGTTTCCGTGGCGGACGATCGAGCGCAATGTCGGGCTGCCGCTGGAGATCATGGGTCTGTCCAAGGCGGAGCAAGGCGAGCGTATCAAGCGCACGCTCGAGCTCGTCAACCTCTCTGGCTTCGAAAAGAAATATCCCTGGCAGCTCTCGGGCGGCATGCAGCAGCGCGCCTCGATTGCCCGTGCGCTGGCCTTTGATGCCGACCTGCTGCTGATGGACGAGCCGTTCGGCGCCCTTGACGAGATCGTGCGCGACCATCTCAACGAGCAATTGCTGGAATTGTGGGGACGCACCAACAAGACCATCTGCTTCGTCACCCACTCCATTCCGGAGGCCGTCTATCTGTCGACGCGCATCGTCGTCATGTCACCGCGGCCGGGCCGCGTCAGCGACATCATCGAATCGACGCTGCCGAGAGAGCGGCCGCTCGACATCCGCGAGACGCCGGAGTTTCTGGCGATCGCAGCGCGCGTGCGTGACGGGCTGCGGGCAGGGCACAGCTATGATGATTGAGCGCCCTGGCAAGCGAGCGGCCACCCACGCCTTCGTCATCCTAGGGCGCCGCGAAGCGGAGTGCGAAGAGGGAGCGCCCCACCAGACCTTCGTCATCCTAGGGCGGAGCAGGCGCGAAGCGGCCTGCGCAGACCCTAGGATCCATGCCGCGACGTGCGCCGAAGGGCAAAAACGGTTCAGAATATCGGCCAAGCAGGGCGAGGCACAGGGAGCCTTGTTCCGCACCGTTGCGGAGCACAGAGGTAACGGCATGGATCCTAGGGTCTGCGCCGCGTCGCTTCGCTCCTTGCTTCGCCCTAGGATGAGGAAGGCGTGGTGGGCCGCCCGCGTTACGCAGAGCGCACGCCTCGCGGGCGAGGGCCGCTAGATGGACACCTTCCGCGACAAACTCATCCCCGTCACCTCGATCCTCGCTGGGGTGGTCGTGCTCTGGTATGTCTTCGCTGTCATCCTCAACACACCGTTCCAGCGCGATCTCGACCGCCGTGCCAATGAGACCTCCA
This sequence comes from Mesorhizobium sp. M0011, assembly GCF_040324155.1. Classification (NCBI taxonomy): domain Bacteria; kingdom Pseudomonadati; phylum Pseudomonadota; class Alphaproteobacteria; order Hyphomicrobiales; family Phyllobacteriaceae; genus Mesorhizobium; species Mesorhizobium sp. M0011. Next base: position 87,743 of record NZ_JAMYVQ010000004.1, read on the forward strand.
CGTTCAGCGAACTCATCGGCAAGACGTTGTCGCAGCCGAAGCCGACATTGCCGGCGCCGCATCAGGTGGCGGTGAATTTCTTCGAGAACACCTTCCTGCGGCCCATCACTTCGAACCGCAGCCTCGTCTACAATGCCTGGGTGACGCTGTCGTCGACACTGCTCGGCTTTGCCTTCGGCACGGCGCTCGGCATCATCATTGCGGTCGGCATTGTCCATGTGGCAACGCTCGACCGCAGCCTGATGCCGTGGATCATCGCCTCGCAGACCATTCCTATCCTGGCAGTGGCGCCGATGATCATCGTCGTGCTGGGGGCGATCGGCATCAGCGGCCTGATCCCGAAGGCGATGATCTCCACCTATCTGTCGTTCTTCCCGGTGACTGTCGGCATGGTGAAGGGGCTGCGCTCGCCCGAGATCATGCATCTCGACCTGATGCACACCTACAATGCCAGTCGTGTGCAAACTTTCTGGAAATTGCGCGTGCCGGCCTCGGTGCCGTTCCTGTTCACCTCGATGAAGGTGGCGGTGGCGGCAAGCCTGGTCGGCGCCATCGTCGGCGAATTGCCGACGGGCGCGGTCGCCGGCATCGGCGCCAAGTTGCTCGCCGGCGCCTATTACAGCCAGTCCATCGACATCTGGTCGGCGCTGGTTGCTGGGTCCGTGGTGGCGGCACTTCTGGTCATGGTTGTCGGCATTGCCGGGCGTATCGTCGACCGCGCCATGGGCGGGAGGCCGGCATGAACTGGCTGAAACCCTCCTGGCAAGCGGTGCTGGCGATCGTGCTGTGCCTGATCGCTGTGGCGCTCGGCGCGATCGCCGCGCCGAAAGTGGATCCGCTGGCGCAGCCCGCAGGGACGTTGATATATCCCTATGCGGCGACGAACTGGCTGATCTTTGGCGTGCTACTTGTCGCCGCTTTGATCTCGATGGCCAGAATACCGTCCATCGTCGAAGCCGTTGTGCTTTTCATCGGCGCGCATCTGGTCGCCTGGCTGCTGATTGGCGGCGTCGCCGGCTTCGAAGGTCTGGCGCGGGCGCCGTATTTCCTGCTGCTCACGGCCGCATGGCTGCTTGGCTGGCGCTGCGTGGCGGTGCTGTCGTCGTTGCGTCCTTTCGCCAAATGGGCTCGCACCGCGCTGCGCCTGATCATCCCCGCCATCTTCGGCGCCTGGATACTGATCATCTGGGAAGCGGTGACGCGCGGGGCCGGCATACCCTTCATCCTGCTGCCGCCGCCAAGCGCCATCGGCGCACGCATTGCCGGTTCGCTGCCGGTGCTCGGCGCCGATATCAGGCAGACCATCTTCAAGGCAGTGATCTTCGGCTATGTGGTGGGCAGCGGCGCCGGCTTCATCACCGCCGTGCTCGCCGACCGTGTGCCGTTCCTGCGGCGCGGGCTCTTGCCGATCGGGAATATGGTCTCGGCGCTGCCGATCATCGGCGTGGCACCGATCATGGTGATGTGGTTCGGCTTCGACTGGCAGTCCAAGGCGGCGGTGGTCATCATCATGACCTTCTTCCCGATGCTGGTGAACACGGTCGCCGGCCTTGCCGCCTCCGGCCACATGGAGCGCGACCTGATGCGCACCTATGCGTCGGGCTACTGGCAAACCCTGCTGAAGCTCAGGCTGCCGGCAGCAGCTCCCTTCATCTTCAACGCGCTGAAGATCAACTCGACGCTGGCGCTGATCGGCGCCATCGTCGCCGAGTTCTTCGGCACGCCTGTCGTCGGCATGGGCTTCCGCATCTCGACCGAGGTCGGGCGGATGAACATCGACATGGTCTGGGCCGAAATCGCAGTTGCAGCACTTGCGGGTTCGGTCTTTTATGGCGTGGTCGCTCTTGTCGAAAGAGCCGTCACGTTTTGGCATCCCTCTGTCCGTGGTGGATAGGGGCGGTGGGTTTAGGGCACTAACTTCAGAGGGTAAAAAAATGAAAAGACTGATTATTCCCGTTCTGGCCGGCGCGATGTCGCTCGCCGCGTTCCAGGCAATGGCCGCCGACAAGGTGACGTTGCAGCTGAAATGGGTCACGCAGGCCCAGTTTGCCGGCTACTATGTCGCCAAGGCCAAGGGTTTCTATGAGGCCGAAGGTCTCGACGTCGACATCAAGCCGGGCGGTCCCGATATCGCGCCCGAGCAGGTGATCGCCGGCGGCGGCGCCGATGTCATCGTCGACTGGATGGGCGGTGCGCTGGCTGCCCGCGAAAAGGGTGTGCCGCTGGTCAACATCGCCCAGCCGTTCAAGAAGGCCGGCATGGAACTGGTCTGCCCGAAGGACGGCCCGATCAAGACCGAAGCCGACTTCAAGGGCCACACGCTCGGCGTCTGGTTCTTCGGCAACGAGTATCCGTTCTACGCCTGGATGAACAAGCTCGGCCTCAAGACCGACGGCGGCCCGGACGGCGTCACCGTCTTGAAGCAGAGCTTCGACGTGCAGCCGCTGATCCAGAAGCAGGCGGATTGTATCTCGGTCATGACTTACAACGAGTACTGGCAGTTGATCGACGCCGGCTACAAGCCCGAACAGCTGACCGTGTTCAACTACTCGGCCATGGGCAACGACCTGCTCGAGGACGGGCTCTATGCGTCCGAAGACAAGCTCAAGGACCCGGCCTTCGAAGACAAGATGGTGCGTTTCGTGCGCGCCTCGATGAAGGGCTGGAAATACGCCATCGACAACAATGACGAAGCCGCAGGCATCGTCATGGACGGCGGCGGCCAGGACGAGAACCACCAGAAGCGCATGATGAGCGAAGTCGCAAAGCTGATCGACAATGCCGACGGCAAGCTCGACCCGGCGACCTACGAGCGCACCGCCAAGGCGCTGCTCGACCAGAAGATCATCACCAAGGAGCCGACCGGCGCCTACACCACTGCCATCACCGACAAGGCCGTGAAGTAAGCCTGGTCGGCAACACATCTATCCAGAACGCGGCGCCTCCGGCAGAAATGTCAGAGGCGCCGTTCCTTTATGGTGTTCATGACGAAACTGGTTTCGATCGAGGCGACGCATTTCAGCCGCGCGATCTTTTCCTTGATGAAGCGCTCATACTGCTCAAGGCTTCCCGTCACCACCTTCAGCACATAGTCGCGCGAACCGGTGACGAGGTGGCATTCCAGCACCTCTTCCCAGCCGCGTATCGCGTCCTCGAACATGACGATCTCGTCCTCGTTCTGGCGGCTGAGCCGGATGGTGGCGATGGCGACCATGTTCCAGCCGAAGGCTGAGGGATCGACCAGCGTGGTGTAGCCCCTGATAATTCCGGTTTCCTCCAGCCGCCGCACCCGCCTCAGGCAGGGCGACGGCGACAGGCCGATCCGCTCGGCAAGCTCGTTGTTGGTGATGCGGGCGTCTGCCTGCAGTTCGCGCAGGATCTTGCGGTCGAAATCATCGGCTATCTTCTGCTGCATTTTTGCGCCCATTCAGCAATTCGTTGCGGGAGTGCAGTCATATCAGCTTGAAAATAGCAAGGACTGGCGGATGAGGATCGCATAAATTGCCGCGCGATATCACTCGAAAAAGGCAGGAAAGATCATGACCGCGCCACGCCCGTCGAAAACCCATATCGGCAACCACAAGCTCCACCCGGAGACGCTGATGCTGAGCTATGGCTTCGATCCGCAGCTTTCGGAGGGCGCGGTCAAGCCGCCGGTGTTCCTGACCTCGACCTTCGTGTTCAAGTCGGCGGAAGAAGGACGCGACTTCTTCGATTACACCTCCGGCCGCAAGGAGCCGCCGAGCGGCACGGCGTCCGGCCTGGTCTATTCGCGCTTTAACCATCCCAACAGCGAGATCGTCGAGGACCGTCTGGCAATCTATGAAGGGACGGATGCCTGCATCCTGTTTTCATCAGGCATGTCGGCGATCGCCACGACACTGCTCGCCTATATCAGGCCGGGCGACGTCATCCTTCATTCGCAGCCGCTTTACGGCGGCACCGAGACGCTTTTGACGCGCACGCTCTCCAGTTTCGGCATCGGTGCTGTCGGTTTTGCGGACGGCGTCGACGAGACGGCGGTGCGCACGGCCTCCGACGCCGCCGTCGCGAAGGGCCGCGTGTCGGTCATCCTGATCGAGACGCCGTCAAATCCGACCAACAGCCTGGTCGACATCGCGCTGATGCGGAAGATCGCCGACGAGATCGGCGCGAGCCAGGGGTCGACGCCGATCGTCGTCTGCGACAACACGCTGCTCGGCCCGGTGTTCCAGCGGCCGATCGAACATGGCTCCGACGTGTCCGTCTATTCGCTGACCAAATATGTCGGCGGCCATTCCGACCTGATCGCGGGCGCCGCCATGGGCGGCAAGGCGGTCACCAAGCCGATCAAGGCGCTGCGCGGCGCGATCGGCACGCAGCTCGACCCGCATTCCTGCTGGATGCTCGGCCGCTCGCTGGAGACGCTGTCGATCCGCATGGAGCGGGCCAACGACAATGCGCGGCTGGTCGCCGAATTCCTGCGCGACCATGCCAAGGTCGAGAAGGTGCATTACCTGCCGTTCCTGGGCGAGGAAACGCCGGCTGGCCGCACCTACAGGGCGCAATGCACTGGTGCCGGCTCGACCTTCTCCTTCGATATCAAGGGCAGAGAGAAGGCGGCTTTCGCCTTTCTCAACAATTTGCAGATCTTCAAGCTGGCGGTGAGCCTGGGCGGAACGGAATCCTTGGCCAGCCACCCCGCGGCCATGACGCATTCGGGCATACCCTTCGAGGTGCGCGAGCGCATCGGCGTGCTGGAGACCACGGTCAGGCTGTCGATCGGCGTGGAGCACCCGGACGATCTGATCGCCGACCTGACGCAGGCGCTGGCGGCGGTCTGACGCTCCCCGTATCCGGGGTGTCGCGCGGTCCATTAGTTTGCACGTAAGTGTTACTCGCGCGCAGCCATTCGCTCTTATAAGCGTTGTGCCGATACATCCGCGCGCCGGGGAGCCGTGGCTGGATGTCATCAGCAAACGGAGATCCTCATGCGTATCCAATCCTTGGCGCCGATGCTTTCGGCACTGGCCATCTCAGCGTCCTTCCTTACGGCAGCGCCGGCCCTGGCCGAGACGGTGAAGCTGAAAGCGACGCTCGACGGCGCCCAGCAGAACCCGCCGGTGACCACAAAAGGCAAGGGCACCGCAGCTCTTACCTTCGACACGGCCACGAAGAAACTCAGCTGGAACGTCAAATATTCCGGCCTCAGCGGGCCGGCGACCGCGGGACACATTCACGGCCCGGCTGCGATGGGCGAAAACGCCGAGGTGGCGATCCCGTTCAAGGGCAAGCTCAAGAGCCCGATCAAGGGATCGGCTGTGCTGACCGACGCGCAGGCCGCCGACCTGATGGCCGGCAAGGACTATGTCAACGTACACACTGCGGCCAACAAGGACGGCGAAATCCGCGGACAGATCGAGGCCGCGAAATAGCGCAAGCCGCATGACGAAAAGGGGCGGGCGACCGCCTCTTTTTTTGTTTGGATTACGCCTTGTCGCGTATCTGCGTCATCGTCTTGGTCGGCGTGATCGCTTCGGGGTCGAGGCGGATTTCCACGATCGCCGGCTTGCCGCTGGCGCGGGCACGTTCGAAGGCCGGGGCGAAATCGGCGGTCTTGTCGACCGTTTCGCCATGGCCGCCATAGGCGCGGGCGAGAGCCGCGAAGTCGGGGTTCTTAAGATCGGTGGCGACGACGCGGCCGGGATATTCGCGCTCCTGATGCATGCGGATGGTGCCGTAGATGCCGTTGTTGACGACGACCACAATGATAGGCAGGTCATACTGCACGGCGGTGGCGAATTCCTGCCCGTTCATCAGGAAGCAGCCGTCGCCGGCAAAAGCGACCACGGTGCGCTCCGGAAACAGCTCTTTGGCAGCGACGGCCGCAGGCGTGCCATAGCCCATCGAGCCCGATGTCGGCGCACCTTGAGTGGCGAAGCGGCGGAAGCGGTGGAAGCGATGCACCCAGGTCGCGTAATTGCCGGCGCCATTGGTGAGAATGGCGTCGTCGGGCAGCATCTTTTCGAGGTAGTTCATGATCGGGCCCATCTGGACCGAGCCGGGGCCGCCTTCAGGTGGCGTCGACCAGTCGAGATAGGCGGCATGCAGCTTTGGTGTCTCGGCTGCCCAGGTCGGCTCCGAGGCCGGCTTGCGCTTGGCGAAAGCGTCGATGAAGGCAGAAGGCGAGGCGTTGATCGCCAGTGTCGGCCTGTAGACGCGGCCGAGCTCGCCAGCGTCGGCATGGACATGGACCAGTGTCTGGTCGGGGTAGGGGCTTTTCAGCAGCGTGTAGTCCGAGGACGGCATTTCGCCCATGCGGCCGCCGATCAGGAGCACGAGATCGGCCTGCTTGATCGCTGTGGCCAGCTTGGGGTTGATGCCGATGCCGACATCGCCGGCATAGTTCGGATGTAGATGATCGAACAGCATCTGCCGGCGGAAGGAACAACCGACCGGCAGCGACCACGCCTCGGCGACCGTGCGCATTTGCGCCACCGCCTCGGCGTCCCAGCGCGTGCCGCCGAGGATGACGAACGGCCGCTTGGCCTTAGCCAGCAGCTTTTCCAGCGCATCGAGCTCCGCTTCGCCCGGCCGTGTCTCAACCGGCGTGTGCGGCAAGGCGATAGGTGCTTCGACGATGCTGGTCAGCATGTCTTCGGGCAGCGAGATCACCACCGGGCCGGGCCGGCCCGATGTCGCCACCGCGAAGGCGCGGGTGACGAATTCGGGGATGCGCGAGGCGTCGTCGATCTCGACCACCCATTTGGCGATATCGCCGAAGAACCTCTTATAATCGACCTCTTGGAACGCTTCACGCTCCTTGGCGTGGCTGGCGACCTGGCCGATGAACAGGATGACGGGTATAGAATCCTGCATGGCGATGTGGATGCCGGCCGAGGCGTTGGTGGCGCCGGGGCCGCGGGTGACGAAGCAGATGCCGGGCTTCCCGGTCAGGCGGCCGTGGCAATCGGCCATCATCGCGGCACCGCCTTCCTGGCGGCAGACGATGGTGCGGATCGCAGAATCGTGCAGCGCGTCGAGCACCGCCAGATAGGATTCACCCGGCACACAATAGATGCGGTCGGTGCCGTTGGCTTCGAGCGCGTCGACGATGAGTTGTCCGCCGGTCTTCATTGTCCAGACTTCTCCAGTTCGGCAAGGATTTCTTGCGTGTGCTCGCCCAGGCGCGGCGAGGGGCGCTCATAGACCAGCGGCGTGCCCGACATCACCATCGGCGCACGCACCGAAGGCAGAAGATTGCCATGGCCGTCGTCGAGATCGAGCCGCATGCCGCGCGCGATCGTCTGCGGATCGGCAAACATCTGGCCGATCGTGTTGATCGGGCTCGCCGGCACGCTGGCCGCTTCCAGCTTGGCCAGTAGCGGATCGCGGTCAAAAACCTTCAGCGCCTCGATCATGCGCTCATGCAATTTCACCCGGTTGGCGACCCGGGCGGGGTTGGTGGCGAAATCGGGATTGGCAGGCAGGTCGCCCAGTCCGACAGCGGCGCAGAATTTGGCGAACTGGCCGTCATTGCCGACCGCCAGGATGATGTGCCCATCCCGGACCGGCACCACCTCGTAGGGGGCGATGTTCATATGCGCATTGCCCATCTGCACCGGCGATTTGCCGGAGACGAGATAGTTCAAATTCTGGTTGCCGAGCGCCGAGATCTGGGTGTCGAAGAGCGCCATGTCGACGTGCTGGCCTTCGCCGGTTTGTTCGGCATGGCGCAATGCTGCCTGGATGGCGATGACCGAATAGAGGCCGGTGAAGATGTCGGAGATGGCGACGCCCGCTTTTTGCGGCTCGCGGCCGACCTCGCCGGTGATCGACATCATGCCGGCCATGGCCTGGATGATGAAGTCGTAGCCGGCGCGCGGCGCATAGGGTCCGTCCTGGCCGAAGCCGGTGATCGAGCAATAGACGAGGCGCGGGTTGATCTTGCGCAGGCTGTCATAGTCGAGGCCGTATTTCTTCAGACCGCCGAGCTTGAAGTTCTCGATCAGCACGTCCGAGGTGGCGACCAGTCGGCGCACGGTCTCCGCGCCTTCCGGCGCCGAGAAATCGATGGCGACCGAGCGCTTGCCGCGATTGCAGGAGTGGTAATAGGCGGCCGACAGGTTCTCGCCGTCCTTGCCCATGACGAAGGGCGGGCCCCATTTGCGGGTGTCGTCACCGCCATCGGGGCTTTCGACCTTGATGACATCGGCGCCGAGATCGGCAAGCAATTGCCCGGCCCATGGCCCGGCAAGGATGCGGGCGAGTTCGACGACGCGGACGCCTTTCAGCGGGGGCTCAGCCATGGATCACCGTGGTTGTCGCAATCACCGTGATTGCTGCGAAAGCAGAGCCTCTATCAAGCCCTGCAACGGCTGTCACGGCTCTTGCAATGGGCCAATCCGTCACGCTTTGAGGACTTCGTCGGCCCAAATGGCGAAATCATCCATGATGATGTCGCGATTCACCTCGTTCAGGCTTTCGTGGCGGGTGCCGGCGTAAACCTTTGAAACCAGATTCGAAAAGCCCATCGCGCGCATGCGGCTGGCAAGATGCGTGATCCCTTTGCCATAGTCGGAAGCCGGATCCCTTTCGCCGCCGACGATGCTGACGGGCAGGTCGCGCCGGATGCCGGCAAAGCCGGCATCCTTGCCGCCGTTCAGCGCCATCGAGACCACATCGCGCCACATCGACACCGAGGCATCCCAGCCGCAGAGCGGATCGGCGATGTATTTCGCCACTTCCGCCTCGTCGCGCGACAGCCAGTCGAACAATGTGCGGTGATTGGGCACCGCCTTGCCCCAGGCCTGGAAGGTGAGCTTCGGCAGCAGACGCGATGGCACGTCGGAGCCGAGCCGCATCCGTTCCCAGGCAAGGATGCCCAGCGCCACCTGTCCGAGCAGGCCTTGGGAGAAATTGCCGTTCCAGATAGCGGCGGCATGAACGCGCGGCGAGTGGCGTAACAGGTAGTTCAGCGCGACCGACGCTCCCATCGAATGACCAAACAGGATGACCGGTCTGTTTGGCTGTTCGCGGGCGATAAGATCATGGATGGCGCCGACGTCGGCTATCACCTTGGCCGGGCCGTCGCTGGCGGCGAACCTGCCGAGCGGCGCGTCGGGGGCCTTGGTCGCGCCATGGCCGCGATGATCGTGGACATAGACGTGGAAGCCGCGGGAGCCAAGAAAATCGGCAAAGCGGGCATAGCGCGCTGCGTGCTCGGCCAGGCCATGATTGATCTGGACGACGGCGCGTGCCCGGCCATCGGCCTGCCTGACGAAAAGATGGAGATCGGCACCGGTCGGCGAGGCAACCACGCGCTGCTGGCTGAATGACATGCCGCTCGGTCCCGCCCTTGCTTTATCGTCGTTGGCTTTGTTTGCGCCGGCCCACATTATGCGTCAATCCAGCAAACCCGCTTTTCGCGACGATGTTTCTTGCGTTTGGCCAGCAAAATATCGCAATTCTGACATGGAGACAGCTTCAGTCTGTCGCCCACTTGTCCAGCCGAGGATTTTCCATGCGCATTGGTGTCGTTTTCGGATTGGCCATGCTGGCCGCGTCGCTGGCCGGTGCCGCGCGTGCCGACGTCAAGATGAGCGGCTCCTTTGTGGCCGACGCTGCCTGCCCGGCAACGCAAGCCATCAAGAACGGCAAGAACCCCGGCAATGTCTCGACCGATGCCGGGCAGAGCTATCAGCTGCTTGCCGGCAACAAGGACACGCCGACGCATTATCTCATCCTGGTGCCGGGCGCCGATCCGGAGCGCCGCTGGGTGAAGGTCAGCTGCGGCCACGTTTCCGGCAGCAGCGCGGCGACCGTGCCGGCCGCACCTGACGGGCAAGGCAAGCCGGCGGCATCGGGGAAACCCGAATACGTCTTCGCGCTGAGCTGGCAGCCGGCGTTTTGCGAGACAAAGTCGAACAAGACCGAATGCAGGGCGCAGAGTGCTGGTGATTTCGACGCCACGCATTTCACCTTGCACGGTCTCTGGCCGCAGCCGAACGGCAATTTCTATTGCCAGGCGACGGCGAGCGACAAGGCCAACGACAATCCGGCCCACTGGAAAGACCTGCCGCCGGTCAATCTTGACGCCAACACCCGCACGGAACTCGATCAGGTGATGCCTGGCACGGCCTCCCACCTCGATCGGCATGAATGGATCAAGCACGGCACCTGCTACGGCAAGAGCCAGCAGGACTATTTCTCCGATGCGCTCAACCTGATGCGCGCGGTGAACAGCTCGCCGGTGCGCGAACTCTTTGCCAAGAACATCGGCGGCAAGCTGACGGCGGACCAGATCCGCGGCGCTTTCGACACTGCCTTCGGGGCGGGAGCAGGGGATCGCGTGCGCGTTTCCTGCGTCATCGATCCGTCGAGCGGCAGGCGGCTGATCGGCGAACTGACGCTCGGCCTCGCGGGTCCGATCGGGCCCAACAGCTCGCTTAAGGATCTGCTGCTGGCTTCGGTGCCGACCAACAAGGCCGGCTGCCCGACAGGCAATGTCGACGCGATCGGCTTCCAGTAACGCTCAACAGAGATACCGGACTGTCGCGCTGCCGCGCCCTGGTGCTATGCTGCGAGCGCATCATTCTGGCGGGGGCGGCAATGGATGGCATGACGAGCAGCGCGCTGGCGCGGCTGGCTTTCTGGGCCAAGGGCATGGTCTCGATAAACGATGCCCGCATGGAATGGCCGGGCTTTCGTATACCGACGCCGAGTGGGCACGCATGCGGACGCTCTCCGAACCGATCGGCGTCGGCACCTACCAGCTGTTCACGATCGTCAATGCGGCGATCTTCATCACGATCGCGGCGATCGGCATTTTCGGTGTCTTCCTGCCGCTGGCGACGCTGCTGTTTCCCATAGCGGCGGAAACCAGCGCGCTGAAGTTTTCGCTCCTGCTGGCCGCTTGCGCTTTCCTGATCATCGGGCTCGGTCTGCCGATCTCGATGCACCTTTCGGCCATGCTGGTGGGCGGCAAGACGGTGCGGGCGGTGCTGGTTCCAGCACTCGGCGACGAGGCGTTGGCGTCAAAAGTGTCCTGGCAGATCAACCGCATCATGCTGGTCATGTGCGGCCTGCTGGTGCCAGGCATCCTGCTGTTCATTGCCTACGATATCCAGGCCGGGCCGATCATCACGGTGCTGAAATGGCTGGCGATCGCGCTGATGGCGGTTTCGACCGTGACGGGCTTTCGACGGCAGAGGAATTCTTAACGAACTAGATCTGTGCGGATTTGGTCCGCGCAGCGGCCGTGTCGGCTTCTTGGCCGCCCGGCTCGCCGACGACGCGATCGCGGCCGGTCGACTTCGCCTTGTAGAGACGCTGGTCAGCAAGCGCGAACAGGTCGGCAAGGCAGCGCGTGGTTTCGCTGACGCTGGAAACGCCGGCGCTGACGGTGAATTCGAATCGACTGGTAGCCGCTGAAGCCTTGATCGCATGGCGAATGCTTTCGCCAAACAGCCTGGTAACCGAGTGCGGACGAGAACTGAGGATGGCGAATTCCTCACCGCCGATGCGGAACACCTGGTCCTCGGGACTGGCGACCTCGCGCAGCAGCGCGGCAACGGCTTTCAACACCTTGTCGCCTTCGGCATGGCCGAAACGGTCATTGATCGATTTGAAATGGTCGACATCGATGATCAGCAGGCTGAGCGGCCTGGCGGTGCGCAGGCTGGTCTGGACGGCGGCTTCCCCGTCGGCGTCGAAGCGCCCGCGGTGCAGCAGGCCGGTCAGGCCGTCCCGTCCGACATGTTCGACCAGCGCTTCGTAGCGTTCGCGATAGGTCAGCGTATCGAAGATATCGGTCAATCCGCGCGGCGCGGTGACTTGGCGCTCCTCGAACCATTTGAGATAGGCGACGAGCATGGTGCTGAACGTCACCGCCGCCGCCATCTTGGCGAACCAGCCGCCGAAAAAGACGGCTATCGGCGCGCCGGCAACGAAATGCAGGGCGGTGAAAAACCCGGCCTGGTCGAAGGTCAGCACGCAAGCGACCGAAATCAGGATGCGCGCGAACGGCGCCTTGCGCAGATAACGCCCGAGCTTTTCATAAAGCAGGATGATCAGGATGGCATCGACGAACAGCAGCGTCGTGCCCCACACCATCAGCCAGCCCATCTGGTCGATGAAGCCGATGTCTGGAAGCCTGCCGTCGGGAAGTGCCGCGATGACGTGCAGGCGCAGCAGCAGCACCAGCCCGATCATCAGCGCATTGCCAAGCAGCAGGCCGTAGATCGGCTGACGCACAGTTGCAGCGTCCTCTTTCATATAGAGCAGCAAAAGCATCACCAGCTTGCCGGAAAACAGCACCGCCGAGCCAGGCGAGACCATGCCGAACGGCAAGGCGACGTAAAAAACGCTGGCGAGGTAGGTCTCGAGGAAGTGCATGACACCGAGCGCGCAGATGAACACGCCGAGGCCGATGCGCCTCCGGAAGCGGAAAAGCGTCACCATGACGCTGAAGTAGACGACCGCTTCGGCAAGGAGCAGGAAACTGTTCAGCAATGCCGTCGACCCGATCTCTTTCTCGAAATCGCGAATAGCGAGCGATTCCACTCCGATCCTGTTTTGACGCCGAAGAGTTAACCGGAGATTTCAGCACGCTTCGTGCTGGTGGAAAACTTCGGCGGTTGGCGGACACTTCCGCGTGTGACCGGGCAGATATGGCAAAAGCGATTGCCGTTCGCCGCCGCATCGCCTACATAGCGGCCAACCTCCACTCAATTCGACAGATCCAGTCAGTTTTCTGGGCCAGTCAGTTTTTTCAGGGAAAGCGCGCGTGGCACGCCAGTTCATCTATCACATGGCCGGCCTCAACAAGGCCTATGGCACCAAGAAGGTGCTCGAGAATGTCCATCTCTCCTTCTATCCCGACGCCAAGATCGGCATCCTCGGCCCCAACGGTTCGGGCAAGTCGACGATCCTCAAGATCATGGCCGGGCTCGACAAGGAGTGGAACGGCGAAGCCTGGCTGGCCGAAGGCGCAACCGTCGGCTACCTGGCGCAGGAGCCGGCGCTCGATCCGGACAAGACCGTGTTCGAAAACATCATGGAAGGCGTTGCCGCCAAGACCGCGATCATCGAACGCTATAACGAATTGATGATGAACTACTCCGACGAGACGGCCGACGAGTCGGCCAAGCTTCAGGACGAGATGGACCGGCTCAACCTGTGGGATCTCGAACAGCAGGTCGAGATGGCGATGGAAGCGCTGGGCTGCCCGCCCAAGGATTCGGAAGTCACCAAGCTTTCGGGCGGCGAGCGGCGCCGCGTCGCGCTCTGCCAGCTCTTGCTGCGCCAGCCCGACCTTTTGCTGCTCGACGAACCGACCAACCATCTCGACGCCGAAACCACGGCGTGGCTGGAAAAGCATTTGCGTGCCTATCCGGGCGCCGTGATGATCATCACCCACGATCGCTACTTCCTCGACAACGTCACCGGCTGGATCCTCGAACTCGATCGCGGCCGCGGCATTCCCTATGAGGGCAACTACACCAAATACCTCGAAGCCAAGGCCAAGCGGCTCAAGCAGGAAGGCCGCGAGGACGATGCCCGCCAGCGCGCCATCGGCCGCGAGCGCGAATGGATCCAGTCGAGCCCGAAGGCCCGCCAGACGAAGTCCAAGGCGCGTATCCAGGCGTTCCAGGATCTTTTGGATGCAGCCGACAAGCGGCGTCCGAGCGATACGCAGATCGTCATCCCGCATGGCGAGCGGCTCGGCAATGTGGTGATCGAGGCGGAAGGCCTGTCGAAGGGCTTTGGCGACACGCTTTTGATCGACGGCCTGGAATTCAAGCTGCCGCCCGGCGGCATCGTCGGCGTCATCGGCCCGAACGGCGCCGGCAAGACGACGCTGTTTCGCATGATCACCGGCCAGGAAAAGCCGGATGCGGGCTCAGTGCGCGTCGGCGAAACGGTGAAGCTCGGCTATGTCGACCAGAGCCGCGATGCGCTCGATCCGTCAAAGACGGTATGGGAAGAGATTTCCGGCGGCGCAGAAGTGGTCAAGCTCGGCAAATTCGAGGCCAACACGCGTGCCTATTGCGCGTCGTTCAACTTCCGTGGCGGCGACCAGCAGCAGAAGGTCGGCAATCTGTCCGGCGGCCAGCGCAACCGCGTGCATCTGGCCAAGATGCTGAAGACCGGCGGCAATGTGCTGCTGCTCGACGAACCGACCAACGATCTCGACACCGAAACGCTGGCGGCACTCGAAGACGCGCTGGAAAACTTCGGCGGCTGCGCCGTCATCATCTCGCACGATCGCATGTTCCTCGATCGCCTGGCGACGCACATCCTCGCCTTCGAGGGCGACAGCCATGTCGAGTGGTTCGAAGGCAATTTCGAGGATTACGAGCAGGACAAGATCCGCCGCCTCGGGCCGGATGCCGTCAACCCGCACCGCATGACCTACAAGAGGCTGACGCGGTAAGGGGTTTTCCGGGCGGCGAATTCTCAAGAAGACGTGAGGAGTTCACATGGCTGATTGGTCCGCCGCCCAATATCTGAAATTCGAGGACGAGCGCACGCGGCCCGCGCGAGACCTGGTGGCACAGGTGCCGGTGGACTTCCCGCGCCGGGTCGTCGACATCGGCTGCGGGCCGGGCAACTCGACCGAGCTGCTCGTCGAGCGCTGGCCGGATGCGCAGGTGAGCGGCTTCGACACTTCGCCCGACATGATCGAGAAGGCGCGGGCGCGCCTGCCCGAGGTTACCTTTGATCTCGCCGATGCTTCCAGATGGCAGCCGGCGGAGCCGGTCGACGTGATCTTCGCCAATGCGGTGTTCCAGTGGCTGCCCGAGCATCCCGCTGTGTTCCAGCGGCTGATGGGTTTTCTTGCGCCAGGCGGCGCGCTGGCCATCCAGATGCCCGACAATATGGGCGAGGACTCGCACCGCCTGATGCGTGAAACCGCCGCCGAAATGCCGTTTGCCGAAAAGCTCAAGGGCGCGGCACGCGGGCCGTTGCCGCCGGTGTCGTTCTATTATGATCTTCTGTCGCCGCTCAGCGATCGGCTGGATATCTGGCACACCATCTACAACCACCCGCTTGCCGATGCGCAGGCGATCGTCGAATGGGTGAAGTCGACGGGCCTGAAACCGTTCCTCGATCCGCTGGGTGCCGATGAGCGGACGCTGTTCCTCGAATGTTACACGGCCAAGATCGCCAAGGCCTATCCGAAGACGGCTGATGGCAAGGTGCTCTTGCGCTTTCCGCGCATTTTCATTGTCGCAAAACGAGCTTGATTATCCGTGTTGCGCGGCGTCTTAGGGCCGCTTGGCTTTGCCTGTGGCCATGTCAAGGATCGGCTTAAGTCGGCCCAGATCTTTGGTTTAAGCCGGCGTAAACCGCCTCGGTGAGAAAACTGTTGCGCCGGAGCATTCCGGCGCCCACATGAAGCCGCAGCGCCTGCGGATGGGACGGACTGGACATGCATCGCGTCATCATCAGCGGCATCGGCGTTGAAATCCCCGAACCCACAATCACCAATGAAGAACTGGTCGCCAGCTTCAATGCCTGGGTCGACACGGAAAATGCGCGCCGCCAGGATACTGGCGAGCCGCCGCTGCCGAAATCGGACAGCGACTTCATCGTCCACGCCTCGGGCGTGCGCACCCGCCATGTCATCGAGCGCGAGGGCATTCTCGATCCGACCCGGATGGCGCCGCGCATTCCGGCGCGGCCCGACGACGCGCTGTCGCTGGAGGCGGAGTTCGGCATCGCCTCGGCGAAGAAGGCGCTCGACCACGCCGGGCTGCAGCCGTCGGATATCGACCTGGTGATCTGCTCGGCCTCGCATCACCAGCGGCCCTATCCGGCAATCGCCATCGAAATGCAGGAGGCGTTGGGCACCAAGGGCGCCGGCTTCGACATGGGGCTTGGCTGTTCCTCGGCCGCGGCCGCCTTGCACGTCGCCGTCAACCTGGTGCGGTCGGGCGCGCACAAACGCATCCTGGTGACGACGCCGGAGATCATCACCGGGCATCTCAATTTCCGCGACCGGCAGACGCATTTCATCTTCGGCGACGCTTCGGTGTCGATGGTGGTCGAAGGCCTGGCCAAGGGCGACAAGCGGCCGGGGCGCTTCGAGGTGCTCGACACGCGCGTCTGGACGCAGATGTCGAACAACATCCGCACCAATCTGGGCTATCACACCCGCACCGCCCAGGAAGATCCTTACATGATCAATCTGGAAGGCAATCTGATCAAGCAGGTCGGCAACAAGGTGTTCAAGGAAGTCACTGTCGCCGGGCAAAAATTCATCGTCGAATTCCTCGCCGAGCACGGGCTGACGCCGCAGGCGATCAGGCGCTTCTGGCTGCATCAGGCCAATGCGCGGATGAATGCCATGATCCTGAAACTATCGTTCGGCCACGAGGTCGACCACGACCGGGCGCCGATGGTGCTGGAGCGGCTGGGCAACACGGCGGGCGCCGGCGCCATCGTCGCGCTGTCGGAGAACCACGCCGACATGAAGCCCGGCGATTTCGGCCTGATCTGCGCCTTTGGCGCGGGGTATTCGATAGGCGGCGCGCTTCTCAGGATGCTGTAGAGAGCTATTCGTGTCAGACCGGTGCGAACGGCACCAGCATCGGCACCCGTCTGATATAGTCGTCATAGGCGCTGCCCAACTCGTCGTGCAGGAAACTCTCTTCCAGTCTTGCCTTCGTCACGATGCCGATGATGAGCGATGCGAGACCTCGATACCGGGCCTCCGCCCTTGAATCCGGCGCGCTGCTGGGCAGGGGCGGACCATATGGCGGCGGACCAGATCACCATCCAACCAAAGCAACGTGATTGCCGTCACGGGTCGCATGATCGGCCTCCGTGAATTGTCTGGACGTCACCATGAACGGCACGTCGGTAATGCGCCATCACATCGATGACAGGTAAGAAATGCGTGATCGCCATCATATCGATGGTGTTGATCGGACAATCAGTACTTTCGACTGGACGCCTCGAAGTCCGCCCGGCTACTTCGCTGGATGACGAAAGGAAAGAACGCCATGTTGGATCTCTTCCCCGAGGCTGAAAAGCCGACCGAAATCATCCCCGCGCGAAAGCTTGCCGCCAGGGCGGCAGCGCTTTACGTGGCGCCGGCGGATCATTTTCAGACCCGCCCGGTGGACGAATTGCGGCTGGGTTTCGACGGCATTTCAGGCGATTTCCATGCCGGACCGACACGGCGCTCGGGCGGGCGCGAGCCCTGGTATCCGCGCGGCACGGAAATACGCAACGAACGGCAGATATCGATCATTGCAGCGGATGAACTCGCCATCGTCGCCGAACGGATGGATCTCACCGAAATCAAGCCGGAATGGATCGGCGCCAATCTTGTGATCGAAGGGGTGCCCAACCTCTCCATGCTGCCGGCCGGGACGCTGCTGTTCTTCAAGGGCGGCGTGACCATCAAGGTGGACGCGCAGAACGGCCCTTGCCGCATCGCCGGCCGGTCGATCGCCGAGAATGCCGGAATGGTCGACGTAGAAGCCGGCGCGCTACTGTTCCCAAAAATGGCGAAGCGGCTGCGCGGCGTCGTCGCCTGGGTCGAGAAGCCGGGAACGGTCAAGACCGGCGAAGAGATTTCGGTGCGCGTGCCGGAACAGTGGATCTATAAAGCCTGAGGGCGAGCTACGCCGCCCATGGAGCGGCGTAGCAAGAGTGCTGGACTTCAGCCCTTGCGGTTCTTCTTGGCGCCTTGCGCCATGATGGAGACGTCGTCCCACTTCTCCCAGGTGGCGATGCGGTTGGCGTATTCCTGTTTGATCATCGGCAGGCCGCCGTCGCCGAAGAATACCCTGAGCGGCGGCTCGGCGGCATCGACAATGGCCAGCATGGCCGGCCCGGTGGCCTCTGGATCGCCGGCGACCGAATTGGCGCGGCGCTCCGCCATCTTGGCACGGGCCGGTGCATAGGCCTCGATCGGTTGGGACACCTTGGCCGACGGGCCGGCCCAGTCGGTGGAGAAACCGCCGGGTTCGACCAGCGTCACATGGATGCCGAATTCCGCGACCTCGATGCTCAGCGACTGGCTGAAGGCCTCCAGCGCCCATTTCGAGGCGTGGTAGAGGCCGAGCGAGGCAAAGGCATTGACGCCGCCGATCGACGAGATCTGGATGATGTGGCCGAAATGCTGTGCCCGCATGATCGGCAGTGCGGCCTGAGTGACCCACAGCGCGCCGAAGACATTGGTTTCGATCTGGTCGCGGGCTTCCTGTTCGCTGACCTCCTCGATGGCGCCGAAATGGCCGTAGCCGGCATTGTTGATGACGACGTCGAGCCGGCCAAAACGCTTGTGCGCTTCGGCGACAGCGGCATCGACGGCTTTCTTGTCTGTGACGTCGAGCTTTATCGCGGCAATCCTGTCGCCGTATTTCTGGACGAGATCGGCGAGCGTGCCGGCGTCGCGGGCAGTCGCCGCGACGCTGTCGCCACGCGCGAGTGCCGCCTCGGCCCAGACGCGGCCAAAGCCCTTCGACGATCCGGTGATGAACCAAACCTTGTTTGTCATGATCTTGGAGTCCTTGCCCCTGCGGGCGTGATTTTTGGGTGAAAGCGGAGGCTTCTCCGCTTTCGGGCATATACGGTCGATCCTCTGATTTTCCAGAGCCGACGGGAATGTTTTGAAAAGACGCCTGAATTATCAGGGATAATTCACCTGGGACGACCAGGCCGCGTCATCGTGCTTTTGCCAGTAGCGCGCCATCAGGCGGCTGGTGATCGCGCCGACCTTGCCGTCGGCGATCCGAACACCGTCGATCTCCGTCACCGGCATGATGCCGCCTGCGGTCGAGGTGATGAAAACCTCGTCTGCCTCGTGCAATGCGGCAACGCTGACATCGGTGGCGGTGGCTGCAAGACCTTCTTCGGCGCACAGATCAAAGACAGTGCGGCGGGTGATGCCGGGCAGCACACCGATGGAAGGCGTCGACAGTTTGCCATCCTTGACGCAGAAGACGTTGAAGCCCGGGCCTTCGGCGACATTGCCGTTGAAGTCCAGAAGCAACGCAGTCTCGGCGCCGCGATCATAGGCATCGTAGAGGCCGCGCACCAGATCGAGCCAGTGGTAGTTCTTGATCGCTGGGTCGATCGAGGCCGGTGGAATGCGCACCTTGTCGCTGATGGCGACACGCAGGCCGCGCTGCAATTGCTCGGCATTGGCGACCGAGCCGAAAGGCACGGCGAACGCCATGAAGCGGTTGACCGCCTGGCGCGGGTCGCGGCTGAAGGTCGGCGAGGCGCCGCGCGTGCACAGCATTTCGACATAGGCGGCGCGATGACCGGATAGCGCCACACAATTGTGCAGGATTTCGGTCACGCCGTCGCGATCGAAGGGGATGGTCATGCGCAGCTTGTCCAGCCCGCCGAAGAAGCGGTCGAGATGCAGGTCGAGGCGGAAGAAGCGACCGTTCCAGACATGCACGGTGTCGTAAGTGGCATCGGAATGCAGAAAACCCCAGTCCAGCACCGAGACCTTGGCTTGCGACATAGGCAGGTATTGGTCGTCGAGGAAAGCGACGCCCTCGGGGTAGGAGTGCGGGTCGACATGGCGGTCGCCAACCAGGGGCAGTTGCTTCTCGTCCTGTGTTGCCATCGTCCGGCTCATCGAGGCCTCCTGTCAAGCAGGCGAGAGGCTAGCGGCGCTGGGCAGAAGGCATAGAGCCACCCGCCCGGCGCTGTTCGGCCTCCATGACGATCTGGCCGATACATTCGATCGCGATTGCCCTATCGTTCCGGGTCTGAACGGGAGGGGAAAATGGGCAGGTTTGGGGCCGTCACAGCGGCAATGATGATGTTCGCCGCCGCGGGCCAAGCCAGCGCCCAGTGCGCACGCGAAGGCGAGGAATTGTGCCAGAGCGGCCAGACCTATCGCTGCGAGAAAACCGGCAGCGAATTGACGTCGATCTTCCAGAACGTGCCTTGCGCGGTGAATGTGCCGACGCTGAGCGGCACCTGGCTCGGCAGCGGCCACCAGAGCCCGGCCGGCGATGCCGGAGCTGATTGGGCGATCGCCATGACGATCAATGATGGCGGTGCGTCGATCGACTATCCGTCGCTCGGCTGCGGCGGATCCCTGTCGCAGACATCAAGGGACGACACATCGGCGGAATACCACGAGAGCATCACTTACGGGCAGGATAAGTGCATCGACGGCGGCAACATCACCGTCAGGTTTTTCAAGGGAAATCTGTCCTGGACTTGGGTCGGCCAGGCCGACGGCCAGCCTTATAATGCGGTCGCAGTGCTAAAGCGGAAGTAGCCGTGGTCATTCCTCCTCGTCGTCGGCGTCGAGCAGGCGGGTTGCGCGCCAGCGGGTGAGCACGATGTTGGTCTGCTCGATGACGAAGAAACGCGCCGAGTCGCGGTCATAGCCTTCGCTGAGCAGTTTTTCGTAATCGGTGTGCATGTGGCGGATATGGGCAATGGTCGCCAGCCATACGGCGATGCCCGGCGGCAGGGTCTTCATGTGAACCGCGCCGGCGTCGGTGCGGATCTTCTCCATATCGGCATAGGGCGCCAGCGGCAGAAGTGCGGTCAGCGCCTTGGCGATGGCGCGGCGGCGGCCGGTCGGCGCTGTCATCGCCGGATCCCATTGGGCTCGTCGCGCCCTTCGATGGTCGCCTCTGATATGGCGTCGGTCGAGGCGAAATAGGGTTTTAGGTCGATGACCGGCGTGCCGTCGAGCACGTCGATGGCGTCGAGATCGATGCGGCCGGTTTCGATGTTGACGGCAATCAGCCTGGCGATGTGCAGCCCGATGGGGTTCGGGCGGGCAGGGGAGCGCAGCGCAAATACACCTTTCGCTTCAACGGCATGGCGCGGTTTCTGCACAATCAGAGTCCGCGGCGCATGATGCAGCCAGGATAGGATGATGACGTGGCTGGCGCGCTCCAGCCCCTGCAGGCCCCTTCGGTAGGGCGCGTCGATGGTCAGCACCGCCTTCTGTCCGGTCTCGCGCGCGACGCGCATGTTCTTCGGGCAGGTTTCGCGCGTCGTCCACGGCGAGGCAATGCGGCCGATGAAGACGATGCCGCCATCAGGCGGCATCAGGGCCGGATCGTTTTCCAACCTCTGCTCCCCTTCGCGCGCCTCGAACATCTCACGCGTTTCAGTCATGGCCCGTGTCTCTTAAAACGCCACACGAGCGGCATTTTCTGGTCCGGAAGCGACATAGCGCTTGCAAGGTTTTGAAAACCGACATAAACATATGTTTATATCTTTTCAAAGAGAATACGCTGATGCATGTCTCGCTCGACACCATGGTTGATACATTGAAGGCGGCGGCCGAATCCAGCCGATTGCGCATACTGGCACTTCTGTCGCGCGGCGACCTCACGGTTTCCGATCTTACCGAAATTCTCGGCCAGTCGCAGCCGCGCGTTTCGCGTCACCTGAAGCTCTTGCTGGAGGCCGGGCTGATCGGCCGCTACCAGGAAGGGTCCTGGGCCTTCTTCCGTCTGTCGGATGCGGATTCAGCGCGTGACTTCGTCATGGGACTGGTTTCCGGCATTCGCGGCGCCGATCCGCAGGTCGAGCGCGATCTTGAGCGTCTGGCCTCGGTCAAGCGCAAGCGGCAGGACCGCGCGGTCGCGTATTTTTCGGTGAATGCGGCAAGCTGGGACCATATCCGCTCGCTGCATGTGCCGGACCGCGCCGTCGAAGCCGCAATGTTGAAGCTGGTGGGCAAGCGGCCGTTCCAGTCGATGCTGGATCTCGGCACCGGCACCGGGCGGCTGCTTGAAATCTTCTCGCCGCTTTATCGGCGCGGTGTCGGCATCGACATGTCGCGCGAGATGCTGACCGTGGCGCGCGCCAATCTCGACAAGGCCGGGGTTTCGAACGCACAGGTTCGGCAGGGCGACATCTTCGCACCGCCGGTCGAGCGCGATGCCTTCGATCTCGTCACCATCCATCAGGTGCTGCACTATCTCGACGATCCCGCCCGCGCCATCCACGAGGCGGCGCGGCTTTTGCGTCCGGCCGGACGCCTGGTCATCGTCGATTTCGCGCCGCATGCGCTGGAATTCCTGCGCGAGGAGCACGCGCATATGCGGCTCGGTTTTTCCGACCGGCAGATCGCCGACTGGTTTTCGGAAGCCGGCCTCGATCTTGAAGACAGTCAGGAATTCGAGCCGCGCGGCGGCAACGAGGCCAGGCTCACCGTAAAACTCTGGCTTGGCCGCGACCGGCGCCTGCTGATTGCCGATCCTTCCAACGACACAAGGCAGGCCAAAGCGAACTCGATAGGGGAAATCGCATGAACCAGTTCCGCTTTTCCCGCCGCCCCGACATTGGCGACAGGGTCAGGGTTTCCTTCGAATTCTTCCCGCCGAAGACGGACGAGATGGAAGCGAGGCTGTGGGAGACGGTAACAAAGTTGGAGCCGCTGAAGCCGAAATTCGTCTCGGTGACCTACGGCGCCGGCGGCTCGACGCGGGAGCGTACCGCGCGCACTGTAAAGCGCATCCTGACGGAAACCGGTATTCCTGCAGCGGCGCATCTGACCTGCGTCGGTGCAACACGCGACGAGGTCGACGCGGTCATCCAGGATTACAGGTCGATCGGCATCAACCGGTTCGTGGCGCTGCGCGGCGACCCGGCCTCCGGCGTCGGCGAACCGTATCGGCCGCATCCCGGTGGCTACGAGAACGGCGCGGAGCTGGTCGCCGGGCTCAAGGCAATCGCGGACTTCGACATCTCCGTCGCGGCTTATCCGGAAAAGCATCCGCAAAGTCCCGATTTCGCCACCGACATCGAGATGCTGAAGCGCAAGGTCGACAATGGCGCGACGCGCGCCATCACCCAGTTCTTCTTCGACAATGATCTCTACGAGCGCTATGTCGAGCGCGTCCGCCGCGCCGGCATCTACATCCCGATCGTGCCGGGAATCCAGCCGGTTCACAGTTTCAGGCAGGTCGCGAACTTTTCCGCCAGGGCGGGCGCGCATGTGCCCGGCTGGCTGGCGGAGCGTTTCGAAGGCCTTGACCGGGACCCGCAGACGCATGCGCTGGTGGCGTCGGCGGTGGCAGCCGAACAGGTGATGGATCTGGTCGAGCGCGGTGTCGGCGATTTCCACTTCTACACCATGAACCGCGCCGATCTGGTCTTTGCCATCTGCCATATGATCGGCATCCGCTCGCACGAGGCGGCGGCGGCCGGATCAGCCGCGGCTTGAGGTCGGGTTCAAACAAAAGGCCGGGAAAAACCCGGCCTTTTGAATTGGTTGGACTATTTGAGTGCTGGTCTTCCCCGCTTTGGCGGTCAGGGAAGGAAGCCCATAATAAGGGCTCCGATAAAGGCGAACGCAGCACAGATCATCAATGCGTTGATAGGCCTCGTAAGTCCCATGACATAGCCTCCTCTTAAAGAGCTATGTCATGGAGTCTAGGTTCATTTGTGCCACAGGCAAGCGGAAAATGTGCTGCATTGCGACGTGATTGTGAAATCCGCGACATGTCTTTTGCCGTTAGGCTTTGAAACTCCTAGGCAAAAACCGGCTTCAGACCTGTGAATAAAATGTGGCCCGCTCGTGTCGCTGCTGTGTCATGGCAGCGCTACCCCCGCGAAAGCCGAATTCGGCTTTCGCGATGCGGGGGCAATTAGGCGGTTAGAGCATTCTTTGCGCGTCCAGTGGACGCGCGGCGCTCTAACGTCGGCCGAACAACCGCCCGTCGATGGTGACGAGGCCGAGCGCGATCAGCACCACGCCGCCGATTTCGAACAGCTCCAGCCGCTCGCCAAGGAACAGGAAGCCGAGCAGCATGGCGCTGGCCGGCACGACAAGCGTGACCAGCGAGGCGTTGGTCGCGCCGGCCGAGGCGACGAGGTTGAAATAGAGGATGTAGGCGAAGGCGGTGGACAGAAGCGCCAGCGCCAGCACCGCCGCCCAGACCGGGGGCGAGGCCGAGAACAGGCCGGATGGACCGTAGGTGAAGAGCACGATCGGGATCATGATGATGGTCGACGCCGTCAACTGTCCGGTGGCGATGACCGGTGAGGGCACGCCCTTGAAGCGGCGGGCGACCATCAGCGCAATACCATAGGACAGCGAAGCACCGATCAGGGCGAACTTGGCCCAGACCGGGCCGCCGAGCCCGGTAAGCAGGCCGGGGCCGATCATGACGGCCGTACCGGCGATGCCGAGCGCAATGCCGGCGAGCTTGTTCCAGGAGAGCTTTTCGTCGGATGTCAGCGCGTTCGCGAGGATCAGCGTCCAGAACGGCGTCGTCGCGTTGAGCACCGAGGCGACGCCGGCGCCAAGCTCCGTCTGGCCGACGAAGATCAGCGAGAAGGGCACGACATTGTTGGTGAGCGCCAGCAGGAAGAACAGGCCTGCATGCGGAAGCGCGAGGCGGAAGGACGGACCGCGCAGACCGAGATAGATCTGCAGCGCAATGGCGGCGATGGCGACGCGAAACAGCACCAGCACCAGCGGGGGGAGTTCCGCCACCGCGATGCGCGCAAAGAAGAACGAGCCGCCCCAGATCGCGCCGAGCAGCAGGAGTTGCCCCCAATCCTTGAGCACCATCGGCCCGCGTGGTGCGGATGTCGCGGCCATTGCCATGTGAGTCGCCCTCCCAGACTGCCTGAATGCCAGTCACTCAGGCAGAAGCCATATCGGCGCCAGTGACAAGGGCCACCCGAAACCTGATCGCTGGCAAACGTTGCTGGCAAAGACCTAGCGCCGCTGCGTCAGCCGCACGAGACACAGAATTGTTTTCATTAGCCGCTAGCTTGGATTAATTGTGCGCAGGCTAGGTCAAGGATTCGTCGATGCAGCGATTCGAAAATGCCCGCGAGGCGGCACTGGCGCTTCGTCCGGACGATCCGGTCTATTGCTTCCGCCCGCAAGTGCTGATGGCGGATGCCAGGCAGTTCATGGGCATGTTCCCCGGCAAGACCGCCTATGCGGTCAAGACCAATGGCGAGCAGATCGTGCTGAAGACCCTGGTCGAAGCCGGTGTCAAGGCTTTCGACGTCGCTTCGCCGGGCGAGTTCGCCGCCGTGCGCGCGGTCTCTCCGGATGCCGAGATGCTCTACATGCATCCGGTCAAGGCGCAGTCGGACATCAAGCTGGCGCTGGAGAAATACGCCATCCGCGTCATTTCGCTGGATCACGAGGACGAGATCACCAAGCTGACGCGAGTGGTGCGGGCGCTCGACATCGATCCGGGCTCGATCAGCGTGTTCGTGCGGGTGCAGACCAAGGGGCATGCCGCCTACGAATTGTCGAAGAAGTTCGGCGCCGGGCCGGCCTATGCGGTCGAACTGGCCGAGCGGCTCAACCGCACCGGCTACAAGGTTGGTCTGTGTTTCCATGTCGGCAGTCAGATCGAGGATCCCGACACCTATGAGCGGGCGCTGGCTTCCGCCGATTGGGTGCGCAACCGGCTGACCTTCGATATTGCAGGGCTCGACGTCGGCGGCGGTTTCCCCGCCGAATACGGCCACGATCCCAACCGCAAGCAGATCGAGATGCCGTCGCTCGGCCAGATCATGTCGCGGCTTTCGGGCGATCTGAAAGAGTATCAGTTCGACCAGATGCCGCTGGTGGCCGAGCCGGGCAGGGTGATCGTGGCGCGCTGCCTGTCGCTGATCGTGCGGGTGCTGCTGCGCAAGGGCAAGCGGCTTTACATCAATGACGGCATCTGGGCGTCGCTGTCGGATTCATGGACCGGCAAGATCACGCTGCCGGCCCGCTTCATTCCCGATCCTGCGATCCGCTCGCGCAATGGCGAGGAGAAGAACATCGTGCCGTTCAAGGTCTGCGGCGCGACCTGCGATTCCGTCGACATCCTGTCGCGGCCATTCTGGCTGCCGGAAACGGTCGATACCGGCGACTGGATCGAGATCGGCCATATCGGCGCCTATTCGCTGTCGCTGAGGACCCGATTCAACGGGTTTTACCCCGACACCTTCGTCGAGGTGACGACGCCGTTCGACGAGGGCGACGCGCCGCAGGGGTTTGCGAGTCTGGAGACGATGGCGGATTAGGGAATAGGGAATAGGGAATAGGGAATAGGGAATAGGGGTGGCAGGCACGGCTTTCGGAGTAATTTTCTACTGCCTACTGCCTACTGCCTACTGCCTACTGCCTACTGCCCTAAAATTTCCCCAATAGCTCCGGCGTCGGCCAGCCATCCACCGGCAGGCCTAGCCGCATCTGCTCCTTGCGGATCGCCTCGCGGGTGTTGGTACCCAAAATGCCGTCGACAGTGCCGACATCGTAGCCCCTGGCTTCCAGCTTGGTCTGCAACGCCTTCATCTGCTCGTTGTTGAGGCCGGTTTCGGGATTGCGCGGGTCGAGCGGCGGCGCGCCTGCGAGTCGTGCGGCAAGGTTGGCTGCCGTCAGCGCATAGGTGAAGGACTGGTTCCATTCGAGATAGACGTCGAAATTGTCGTAGGTGAGGAAGGCAGGCCCCTTGCGGCCCATCGGCAGCGCCAGGCCTGCTTTCAGGCCGTTGTCGACCAGCGGCGCGCCGCTAGGGTAGGTGACGCCCCATTGCGCCCACTGCGACAGCGGCAGCTTGTTGGTGCGGCCGGTCTGGTCCCACGGCATGTCTTCGGGCGCGCGGACTTCCTGGATCCAGGGCTGGTCGCGTTTCCAGCCGCGCGACAGCACTTTGTTGGCGGTGGTCATGATCACATCGGGCACGCTGCCGCGCAGGTCGATCTTGCCGTCGCCGTCGCCGTCGACGCCGCGTGCCAGATAGTCGGAGGGCAGGATCTGCGTCTGGCCGATCTCGCCGGCCCAGGCGCCCCTGACATCGGCCGGCAGCACGCCGCGATCGATCAGCTCCAGAAGCGGCACCAGCTGCTGCCGGAAGAGCTGCGGCCGGCGGCAATCATGGGAAAGCGTCACCAGGGCGCTCAGCGTGTGGAAGTCGCCCTGCACGGCGCCGAAATCGGTCTCCAGCGCCCAGAAAGCGGCGATGATCGGCGCCTGGACGCCGAACTGCTGGTCGGCGCGGGCGAAGACGTCGGCGTATTTCTTCAGGTTTGCCGCACCTTGCTTCAGGCGATAGGCCGAGATCATGCGGTTGGAAAACTCGACAAAGGTTTGGGTGAAGACGCCCTGGGCGCGGTCGCGTGCCAACACCTTGTCGTCGAAGGTTGCCGCTCCAAGGGCGTCGAGACCCGCTGTACCTACGCCAGCCGCCTTGGCTTCCGCAGCGACGCCCTGCTTCCAGGATTCGAAGTCGCCGCCGCATTCCTGCGCCATCGCCGGCAAGGCCGTGGCGCACAGGGTCAGCGCAGCCGCGAGGACTTTGGAACGCAGTCGCATCAGCTTCCTCTCGAAACGAATAGCGGGCAGTTGTTGTGCTCCCCGGAAGCCCAACGCCCTGAATTACTGGCGGTTGCACTTTTCACCGCTGGCTGTGTCGAAAAGCAGGCGGCAGGCCCGGTGTCAACGGGTGTTCTGCCGCAGCCACTTGTTCCAGGCGGCTTCACTGCCGTTGAAGACGTTGATGTCGGACTTGCCGCTTACGCCCGGAACGATGCCGGTTCCCGTGTATTGCCAGAAGGTGAAGGGGTGGCTGCCGTATTTCTCACGCGGATGGCCGGCGACGGAGCGCAGCCAATAGGGATAGCCGCGAAAGCTCGACAGCTCGTTATCGTCGAAGAAGTCGATCGAGGTGTAGATGATCGGCTTCTTGCCGTAGTGCCGTTCGACGATTTCAAGGAAGGTGGTCATCTCCGCGCGCACCGTGGCAGCGTCGGGACGCAGCCTGCAGGTCGGCGATTGCGGGTTCCATTCCATGTCGAGGACCGGCGGCAGCGCCGAGCGGTCGACGGGGACGTTGCGGATGAACCAGCGCGCCTGCACGGCAGCCGGGGTGCAGAAATAGTAGAAGTGATAGGCGGCTCGCGGAACGCTGGCAGCTTTCGTGCGGGTCCAATGCTCGTTGAAATACTCATCGAAGCGATCGCCGCCCTCGGTCGCCTTGATGAAGGCGAAGGAGATGCCGCTGGCCTTGGCCGCCGGCCAGTCGACCGAGGTCTGGTATTTGGAGACGTCGGTGCCGTGAACGGCATAGTTCCATGGCGCTCCGCTTTCCCATTCATGCGGCTTGGAATCGGCAAAGCGCGGCGCGCGCACGGCAACCGTCGGGCTGCTCGACGCGGACGGCGACAGCGGCGAGAGATCGTCCACGGTCGAGCAGGCGCCAAGCAGCGTCAGCATGATGAGGCCCGCAAGACGGCGCATCGCAATTCCCGAGCCGGATTCAGCCGGTCGCTGATGGGTCTATACACTGATGGCCGGTTTTGTGATCGGGCCCCCTCCGAGCGATCGCCCCACAGCATCGCTCAGCATATCCTGTGATCGCCGATCATGGTTGATAATCCGTTGATGGCGCTCGACAAGCATTGTGATTTGCGGAAGCAATGGCGGCAAATCGATGACATAAGGGTCGCGCAGGGCCCGGAGGAAATAAATGCGGATCGTGGTCAAGATCGTCAAATGGCTGCTTGGCCTGATCGTTCTGGCGATCGCCGCCCTTTTTGCCTGGCTTTATATCGCGCCGCCGGAGTTGATCAGGGTCGGCTCGGGCTACTCGGCCAAGATCGTCTGTTCGAACGTCTTCATTGCCGGCCGCGATCCCAATGAGGTGCTTGCCGTCGACGTGCAGGCGCCCGGGCATCCCCTGCTGCGGCTAATGCGGGTTTCGGTGGACAAGAACAGGGGAACGGTGTCGGCGGGCCTGTTCGGCTTCCTCGGCAAGAGCATCGCCGTCGCCCGTGACGGGCTGGGCTGCGCTTCGGTTCCGGACGGCGATGTAGGCAAGGCGCGGCGGACCGCGATCCAAGCGGAGCCGTCGGCGGCCACCATGGGCGACCTGTGGCCGCAAGGCGAGCGCGTCGAGGCATCACAGGATCCGGTGATTGCCAAGCTGCTGGACGATGCGGCGCTGGCCGGCACCGGCATGCGCGCGGTGGTGGTGGTCAAGAATGGCCGCGTCGTCGGCGAGCGCTACGGCGATGGCTTTTCCGCCAAGACGCCGCTGCTCGGCTGGTCGATGACCAAGACGGTGAACGCCGCCATCGTCGGCACGCTGGTCAAGGACGGCAAGATGGCTTTCGACGACAAAAACCTGTTTGCGCCGTGGAAGGCGGACGGCCGCACTGCCATCCGCCTCGCCGACATGATGGCGATGTCGAGCGGGCTGGAGTTCAACGAGGATTATGGCGACGTCGCCGACGTCACGCGCATGCTCTATCTCGAACCTGACATGGCGGGCTTCGCCGAATCCAAGCCGCTGGCTGCAGAGGTCGGCAAACAGTTTTCCTATTCGAGCGGCACGGCGGTGATGCTGTCGCGCCTCTGGCAGGACGCGATCGGCGACAAGGCCAAGGCGCTGACATGGCCGCGCACGGCGCTGTTCGAGCCGCTCGGCATGCACAGCGCGGTGCTCGAGACCGACGAGCAAGGCACCTTCGTCGGCTCGTCCTATCTCTACGCGACTGCCCATGACTGGGCGCGCTTCGGCCAGTTCCTGCTGCAAAGCGGGGTGTGGAACGGCAACCAGATCCTGCCAACCGGTTTCGTCGACTGGATGCGCGAGCCGGCATCCGCCTCGAAAGTCTACGGCAAGGGTCAGTTGTGGATCGAGGCCCCGGGCGATGAGGAAAACCCCGGCGCCGGCGTCGCGGCAGGCCTGCCCAAGGACACGTATTGGATGGAAGGCCATGACGGGCAGACGGTCGCCATCATCCCCTCGGAGCAGTTGGTGGTGGTGCGGCTAGGGCTGACGCCGGCCAAGCTCGGCTACCGGCCGCAGACGATGGTCGGAGCGCTGGTGAAGGCGCTGCATTAGACCAGGCGCCGCAATTCTTGCTATGCAGCAGTGGCCAAAGGCTTGGCACGGTCAACCCGCGCCCGCTCGTCGGGCGAGTTCATGACCTGCCAGAGATCGCTGCGGCGCTGGACGTTCAACCAGAAATCCGGGCTGTTGCCGAACACCCGTGCCAGAATGAGCGCGGTCGCCGCCGTCACGTTGCGGCGGTCGTTGCACAATTCGTTCACATGTTTGCGCTGGACCCCCATCGCCTCGGCCAAAGCCGCTTGCGTCAGGCCAAGCGGCTGCATGAATTCTTCCGTGAGAATTTCGCCAACCGTTGCCGGCTTGCGTGTGGTCATCAACATGTTCTCACCTCAAAGCTGCCCCACCTCATGAAGAATTGGAGCACCTTGCCCTTCCGATAGCAATAATCAGAGGGCTATCTTGATAACCGCCAGCCAGGCATAGCCGCGATAAAGCGTGCGGAAACGGAAGCTTGCGCCGGTTCGCTGGGATTGCGATTCCAGAACCTCGCGCAAGGATTCACGCGGCGCTACGTGGAATTTTTTCAACCAATTGCGCAGCAAGGTCCGGAACCAGCCGGGCAGGCCTTCCTGCTGGCCGAAATCGACGATGTGCAGCGAACCGTTCGGTAACAGCGCGGCCAGCGCTGCCGACACAGTTTTTTCCCAGCCGGGGATCATCGACAGCGAATAGGACACGAAGACGCGATCGAAGCCGTTGCGCCCGAACAGCGCCTTGGCATCGAATCCCGTGGCGTCGCCCTGGGCGAGCGTGACACGATCGACCAGGCCCTCGCGGGCAATCGCGGCGCTGGCCGTCTCCAGCATTTCGGCTGAAATATCGAGGCCGAAGAAGCCGGCGTCGGGGTAGCGACGCGCGGCCAGGATGATGTTGCGGCCGGTGCCGCAGCCGAGTTCCAGCACGGTGCCGCCGGCGGGCACATCGAGCCCTGCGATCAGCCGGTCGCGGCCAAGCAGGTAGTATTTGCGGGTCAGGTCGTAGATGTGGCGCTGCCAGCGGTAGACGCCGTCCATCAATTCGGCATGGTCGGCCGGCAGCTCGGTCGTGCTCATGCCGCACGCTTCACATAGAGATGGAAGCCGCCATAGATGGCCGAACGGTCGCGGACCGAGAATTCGCGCGAAGCCTCATCCTGGTAGGTCCACTGGTCGAGCAGCGAGCTGGAGACGCGGCCCGGCAACAGGCTGGGTTCGGCGGCGGTGCGGAAGATCACGCGGGCGCCGGCCGAAGCCGTACGGGTGATTTCCGCCCACAGCGCGTTGAGCTGGTCATCGGTCATCCAGTCCTGAGCGTCGAGCAGGACGAAGCGGTCGACGGAGCCTGCGTCATTGCCGGCGAGGAACTCGATCAGATTGGCATGGTGGATGGCGACGCGGTCGACATTGCCGCGAATGGTCTCGTAGTTCTGTTTTTCGAGATAGGCGGGCAGGGCGGCCTCGCCGGGGTTCGGATAGCGCCGGGCGAAGGCCTGCCAGGCGAAGTAGTTGTTCTCCAGCGGAAAATCGCAAGCGAGCTTTTCCAGCCGGGCTTTCAGCACGCTGGCCATGGTGCCGTCGCCAGAAGTGATCAGCGAATCGTACTGCGCCGGCGGAATGCCGAGGCCGAACAGAGAGGCCTTGCGCGACGTCGCCCATTTCAAAAGCTTCTTGTCGAAGACCGGCGCCAACTCCTCGTTGAAGAAGCGGCGCTGCTCGCCGATGTTCTTGGCCTGCATGATGCCGGCAGGGTCGACGCCGAAGAATTTTGCCGTGCGGTGGCCCATGGCGATGAACAGGCCGAGCAGGCCGGTCTGGTAGAAATTGCGGTCGAACACAGTGATGCGACGGCGGCCGCGCCAGTTGCGGCGCTCCCAGTAGTGACGGCTGACCGGATCGAGATGCGGCGCGATGAAACGGTCATACGCTTTCGAATTGTGGCTGGTGTCGGCGGCGCCGAAGAAGCGGAACAGGTCGCTCTGCGATGGCAAATGGCGCACCGCCTCCAGCTTCATGCGGTTCAGCGCGATGTGCGCGGTGTTGAGGTCGACGGCGTCGACCCGGGCCGGCGAGCGCGTGAGGTAGGCCAGGATGTTGCAGCCGCCGGAGGCGATGGTGACGACGCGGTGGCCCTGGCCAAGCTGCATCGCCTCCATGTCGACATCGGGGTCTTCCCAGATCTGCGGATAGACGAGGCCGGAAAACAGGAAGGCGAACAGCCGCTCCGAAATGCCGGCCTTCGACAGCGGGCGGTTCTGGTAGACGGCCTTTCCAACTTCCTTGCCGCGGCGAAAAACCAGATCTGCGGAAACGTCCGTCATGGCAAGATGATTCCCCATTTGCTTTGCCGCAAGCGGGTAACCCAGGGTCATGACAGGCCGGTGACAGCCTGTTGATGCCTCCTTACGGCTTGCCAAATCCGCCCGGCGTCGGCGTCGTCAGTATGACGGCGTCGCCGGCCTGCAGCACGGTCTGATCGCAGGCTTTCAGCACGTCGACCGTGCCGTCGTTGCGGCGGATCTTGGTCGAGCCGACCTCGCCGTCGCCGCCGCCGTCCAGCCCTTGCGGCGGGCGGTTGCGGTGCGAGGAGAGGATCGCGCATTCCATCTTTTCGAGGAAGCGGATGGTGCGTTTTGTGCCGTCGCCGGCGCTCCATTTGCCCTTGCCGCCGGAGTTTTCCCGAATGTGGAAATCCTCGAGCAGCACGGGAAAGCGCAATTCCAGCACTTCCGGGTCGGTGAGGCGCGAATTGGTCATGTGGGTGTGGACGCCGGAGGTGCCGGCAAAGCCGCGGCCCGAGTTCATCTGGCCGGCCGGCGAGCCGGAACAGATCGTCTCGTAGTATTGGTAGGTCTTGTTGCCGAAGGTCAGGTTGTTCATCGTGCCTTGCGCGTTGGCCATGGCGCCCATGGCGCCGAACAGCGCGTTGGTGACATGCTGCGAGGTCTCGACATTGCCGGCGACGACGGCGGCGGGGTAGGCGGGTTTCAGCATGCAGCCATCGGGAATGATGATGTTGATGGGCCGCAGGCAGCCGGCATTCATCGGGATCATGTCCTCGACCATGACGCGGAAAGCATAGAGCACGGCCGCTCGGGCGACCGGTTCCGGCGCGTTGAAATTGTTCTTCATGACCGGTGATGTGCCGGTGAAGTCAACGGTCGCCTCGCGCTTTTGCCGGTCGACAGTGATCTTCACCTTGATGATTTGGCCGGTGTCGGTCGGGTATTCGTACTGCGAACTGTCGGGCAGCCGCTCCAGCACGCGGCGCACGCTTTCAGCCGCATTGTCCTGGACATGGCCCATATAGGCCTCGACGACATCGAGGCCGAAATGCGCGACCATCTTGCGCAGTTCCGCGACGCCCTTCTCGTTGGCGGCGATCTGCGCTTTGAGATCGGCGATGTTCTGGTGCGGATTGCGGGCCGGGTAGCGGTGGTCGGTGAGCAGCGTTTCCAGCTCCTTCTCGCGGAATTTTCCACGATCGACGATGCGGAAATTGTCGAACAGCACGCCTTCCTCGTCGACCGTGGTGGCGAGCGGCGTCATCGAGCCGGGTGCCGTGCCGCCGATATCGGCATGATGGCCGCGCGAGGCGGCCCAGAACAGGATTTCGCGTTGGGCGTCGTCGAACACCGGCGTCACCACGGTGATGTCGGGCAGATGCGTGCCGCCATTGTAGGGCGCATTGAGGGCAAAGACGTCGCCGGGGTGGATGTCGCCGGAATTCAGCCGGATGATGGTTTCGACCGAGCGGTCCATCGAGCCCAGATGCACCGGCATATGCGGCGCATTGGCGACCAGCGCGCCAGTGCGATCGAAGACGGCACAGGAGAAATCCAGCCGTTCCTTGATGTTGACCGAATAGGCGGTGTTCTGCAGCGTCACGCCCATCTGCTCGGCGATCGACATGAAGAGGTTGTTGAAGACCTCCAGCATGACCGGATCGGCCTCGGTGCCGAGCGCTGCCTGCCGGCGCTTTTTCTCGACACGGCGCAGGAGCACATGGTTCCTGGCGGTGATTTCGGCCTGCCAGCCCGGCTCGATGACGATTGTCTGGTTCGGCTCGATAATCAAGGCAGGTCCCGCAACCCTGTTTCCCGGCTTCAGCGCCTCGCGGCGGAAGATGGGTGAAGTGCGCCACTCTCCTTCGGTGAAGATTTCGCGGGTTTGCGAAGGGCTTACGGCAAGGTCTTCGGTTCGCGATTCAGTTTCGTCGCGCCCGGTGCCGCCGGTGTCCGCGCCTTCGACGCCGACGGTCTCGACGATCATCGGCTTGTCGTCATAAACGAAACCGAACTGCGCCTTGTGGGCGATTTCAAAATCGCGCCTGGCCTGGAAAATCGAATCCGCCTCGAAATTCACCGGCAGTGTCGTGTCGGTGCCGTCATAGCGAATGTGCAGCACCGGCTTCGTGGCGACCGTATCCTCGCCGATGCCTTGCGCCGCGAGTTCGGCGATGACGGCTTCTCTCAAGATGGCAATGAGGCTGCCGATCTCTGTTCTGGACTCTTCGGCAAGCGGCTTTAGCAGCGCCTGCTGGCGCGAGGCAAAGACCGAGGACAGGCCGATGCCATAGGCCGACAGCAGGCCAGAGAAGGGATGGATCAGCACCGCCTCCATGCCGAGCGCGTCGGCGACCAGGCAAGCGTGCTGGCCGCCCGCGCCGCCAAAACAGTTCAAAAGATATTCGGTGACGTCGTAGCCGCGCTGGACGGAGATCTTCTTGACGGCATTGGCCATGTTCTCCACGGCGATGGTGACGAACCCTTCGGCGACGGTCTCGGGCGACCGGCCATCGCCGATCTCGGCGGCGAGTGCCGAGAATTTTGCCCGCACCGTCTCGACGTCGAGCGGCTCGTCCTGGCCGGGTCCGAATATAGCCGGAAAGAAATCGGGCTGCAGCTTGCCAAGCATGACATTGGCGTCGGTGACGGCGAGCGGGCCGCCGCGCCGGTAGGCTGCCGGGCCGGGATTGGCGCCAGCCGAGTCAGGTCCGGCGCGAAAACGGCCGGCCTCGTAATGCAGAATCGAGCCGCCGCCGGCGGCGACGGTGTGGATGCGCATCATCGGCGCGCGGATGCGCACGCCGGCGACCTCGGTGTCGAAGGCGCGTTCGTATTCGCTGTCATAGTGGGCGACATCGGTAGAGGTGCCGCCCATGTCGAAGCCGATGACTTTTTCGAAGCCGGCGAGCCTGGCTGTCTCGACCATGCCGACGACGCCACCGGCGGGCCCCGACAGCAGTGCGTCTTTGCCCTGGAACATGGCGGGGGGGGGGGCGGCCCCCCTATAAAATATTAAAAACCGGGGGGGGCTCGGGCCCATCCCCCCCCAGGGGGGTGTTTAGGGGCGCCGCGCCCAACTCTCCCGCCACCCTTTGCACGTAGCGCGACAGGATTGGCGACAGATAGGCGTCGACCACCGCGGTGTCGCCGCGGCCGACCAGCTTGATCAGTGGGGAGACCTCATGGCTGACCGAGACTTGGGCGAAACCAAGTTTGCGGCAGACTTTCGCCACAGCCTTCTCGTGGTCGGGGTATTTCCAGGCGTGCATGAAGACGATGGCGACCGCATCGATGCCATCGGCCCTGGCCTGTTCGATCGCCGGCCGGCAGGCGGCGATGTCGAGCAATTGTTCGACGCAGCCATCGGCGCGCACACGCTCGTTGATTTCGATGACGCGCTCGTAGAGCTGTTCGGGAAGGATGATCTCCTTGGCGAAGATGTCCGGGCGCGCCTGGTAGGCGATCTTCAGCGCATCGCGAAAGCCCTTGGTGATGAGCAAAAGCACGCGGTCGCCCTTGCGCTCCAGCAGCGCATTGGTGGCAACCGTGGTGCCCATCTTGATGTCGCCGATCAGGCCGCTCGGGATCGTGTCGCCGGCCGACAAGCCAAGAAGGTCGCGAATGCCCTGGATGGCAGCATCGTTGTAGGCTTCGGGATTTTCGGAGAGAAGCTTGCGCGGGTGCAGCCCGCCTTCTGGATCTCGGCCGATGATATCGGTGAATGTGCCGCCGCGGTCGATCCAGAAATCCCATTTTTCGGTCATGACAGCCCCTAGCGCTTTTACGTTCGATCGGTGGTTCGGCACATGCTGTTAGTTCGCCACGGCCCGAGCGGCAATCGCAAATGAACCAGACGATGTTACATGCCGAAACGCAACGTTACGAAACTCATGGTCGTCTGGCGCATTTGTCCTTCGACCGCTCACGGCAACGTGAGCGTGTGTTGAAGGAGAGACAAAATGAAAAAGCTCATTCTCGCGTCCGTTTCCGGTTTGGCCTTGCTTGGCGTCGCCGCCTGCAGTGACAGCGGTACGGACAATACCACCACCCAGAGCACCAATCCGCCGGCCGCCGAGGAACCGATGAAGCCGGCTACCCCGGAAGCCACGCCGCCGGCCGCGACGCCTCCGGCAACGGATAATTCGACCACGAAGAGCATCACACCCGAGAAGCCTGCCGAGCCGGCTCCGGCAACACCAGCTCCTGCGCCTGCGCAGTAGTGAGCAAGCAGTACTTCGTGTGATGAATGAGAAAGGCCGGCGCGAGCCGGCCTTTCTCATATTGTCCGAGCGCCGTGGCGTTCGAGTCCGATCTATTTGTCGCGCAAAGCCTGCGGCACTGTCCCGGCTTGATAGGAGCGGGCGGTGGCTCTAAGAAGCAGGCCATGTCGATTTGGGATCGCCTCGGCGAATTCATCACCCGCGTTTCATCCTCAGCCTCGTCGGGTGTCGCCGACGTGGTCGAGGCCGTGCGCACGGTTTTCGCCGGCGATACGGATTTGCGCCGGCGTGTCGCCTTTTCGGTGGCGATGATCGCGCTGTCGGCCAAGATGGCCAAGGCCGATGGCATCGTCACCCAGGACGAGGTGCGCGCGTTCCAGGAAATCTTCGAAGTGCCGCCGAAGGAGACGCGCAATGTGGCGCGTCTGTTCGATCTCGCCCAACGCGACGTGGCCGGTTTCGAGACCTATGCCGAGCGGATGGCGCAGATGTGCGGTTCCGGGCATTCCAATTGCGTGATGCTGGAAGACATACTCGACGGTCTGTTCCACATCGCCAAGGCCGACGGGCTGGTGCACGAGCGCGAAGGCCACTTCCTGCACCGCATCGCCGAGATTTTCCGCATCGACGAAGCGCATTACGAGGCCATCATGGCGCGGCACGTCAATCTCGGCGCCGGGGATCCCTATGTCGTGCTTGGCATCGAGCGCGGCAAGCCGTTCGAAGAGGTCAGGAAACGCTATCGCAAGCTGGTTTCCGACAATCATCCGGACCGGCTGATCGCGCGCGGCCTGCCTCAGGAATTCATCAAGATCGCGACCACCAGGGTGGCGGCGATCAACGCCGCCTACGAGATGATCGAGCGGGGCCTGCGCCACGCATGAGCGGCTTTCTGCCCGACGAGCCACGTGCCGAAGTCAGGGTATCGCCGAATTTCGGCCCGCGGCGCGAGACGCCCAGGCCTGACATGATCGTGCTGCACTACACCGGTATGGCGACCGGCGCCGGGGCCGAGGCTTGGCTTTGCGACCCGGCCAGCGAGGTCTCGTCGCATTATCTCGTCCACGAGAATGGCCATATCGTGCAGATGGTCAGGGAAAGCGACCGCGCCTGGCATGCCGGCAAGAGTTCGTGGTTCGGACGGGCCGACATCAATTCCTGTTCGGTCGGCATCGAGATCGTCAATCCGGGGCATTCGCTGGGTTATCCCGGTTTTCCCCGGCGGCAGATCGATGCGGTGATCGGGCTGTGCCGTGGGATCGCCGGTCGGCATTCGATCGCCGCCGAGCGGGTACTCGCGCATTCCGATATTGCGCCGGGGCGCAAGATCGATCCCGGCGAGAGGTTTCCGTGGCGGACGCTGTTCGAAGCCGGTGTCGGTCATCTCGTGGCGGCCGCACCCGTCAGGCGAGGCGCCACTCTGACAACCGGCGACACCGGCGGCGACGTCGAAGCGTTGCAGTCGATGCTGGCGCTCTACGGTTATGGCGTTGAAATATCCGGCGTTTTCGACCGGGAGACCGAGGCGGTGGTCGAGGCCTTCCAGCGTCATTTCCGGCCGCGCAAGGTGGACGGCGTTGCCGACGGCTCGACGCTGCGGACGCTGCAAAGGCTGCTTGCTTCCGTGAGGCGCTGACCCCCGGGAAGCCTCTTCCAAGCAATTCTTTCCAATCCTTAAGTTACAAGCTGTCACTCAAAGTGACTTGCCTGGCCTTGTTTGACACCAATTCGGGCGTCAAACGGCTGACGTGTAGATGTCGGACCCCAAGCCCCCGGGTTGTTCCGACGTTGGTTAGGCGTTGCTGCGCGAACATCTTCGCGCGGTTCAGACAGAACAGGATCACATGCAGAAATTTACCGTTTTAACGGCAGCTCTTGCTGCCGGTGTAATGACTTTTGCCTTCAGTACCGCAGATGCCGCGCCCCTCAGCCCGCGAGCCGATCAAGGGCCTGTCGTGGCATCCGCGAAAGGCGGCAAGGCCCCACAGGCCAGAAGCGGCAAGGCAGGCCAGGACGCCAAGGCGACGAAGCGGGCTTCCGCGAAAATGGAAAAAGCAAGCTGGTCCAAGCCGAAGAAGTCCGCCAGAAAGCAGACGAAGCGTGGCCGAAAAACCGTCGACATGACGGCAACGGCGTCGATCGGTGTCCGGAACGCGGCAGCCTCGGCGGCCACGGTGGCCAGCAGCGGGCAGTATTCCGCAATCGTTGCCCGCTATGCGGCGATCGAAGGCGTTCCGGTATCGCTCGCCTCGGCGGTTATCCAGATCGAAAGCAACTATCGGCCCAACATCGTCGGCGGCGCCGGCGAGATCGGCCTGATGCAGATCAAGCCGGCCACGGCTCGGATGATGGGCTATAGCGGCTCCGCCAAGGGTCTGTTCGATCCCGACACCAACATCAAATACGGGATGAAATATCTTGCCATGGCGCGGAGCCTCGGCGGCGGCACGACCTGCGGCACGATTTTGAAATACAATGCCGGCCACGCCGCAACGCGGATGAACCCGGTGTCGGCAGCCTATTGCGGCAAGGTGAAGGTGCAGATGGCTGCGCTGGGATCGCCCGCATAAGTCTGCTTTTTCGTTTGCGTTTTCGGGCGTGAACCCCTTTATACGCTCTGCCAGCTGGCTGGGCGGCCGCACCCGCAAACGCCGAAAGGTCGTGGGTGAGGAAAGTCCGGGCTCCATGGAAACACGGTGCCGGTTAATGGCCGGCGGGGGCGACCCCAGGGAAAGTGCCACAGAAAGCAAACCGCCACGATCCGGCTTGCCGGATTCGGGGTAAGGGTGAAAGGGTGGGGTAAGAGCCCACCGCGCGACTGGCAACAGGAGCGGCACGGTAAACCCCACCGGGAGCAAGACCGAATAGGGACGGTGCGAGGGGAAACTCTCGAGGGCTGTTTCCGGCTCACCGTCCGGGTAGGTTGCGTGAGGCGCATGGCAACATGCGCCCAAGATGAATGGCCGCCACGTTCTCGCCTCGCAAGGGGCGAGGGCCATACAGAACCCGGCTTACAGGCCAGCTGGCAATTTTTTCTCCCGCGATATCGAAGAGAAGTCTTTTGAGATCAGCAGGATGCGCCCTCGGGCGCGCCTGTTGATTCAAGTTTGTTCACCGATCCATCCATGCGAGCGAGGGCCGGCTATTGCTTGAAACTGGTGCGATTAAATCGTACCATGGATCAGCTGATAGCATCGGGAGCCTCTCATGGGACAGGTCGACAAACGCAGCATCACGCTGTCGCCGGAACTGGCGGCGGCGGTGGACGATGTAGTCGCCGCCGGCGAATATGCATCGGCCAGCGAAGTGATCCGCGACGCGCTCAGACAGTGGAAAGACCGGCGCGACCTGCATGGCTACACGGTCGAGGAATTGCGCAAGCTGGTGCAGGAAGGGATCGACAGCGGGCCTGGTCGATTTGCGTCAATGGATGACATCAAGGCTGAAGCGAGGAGACGCCTGCGATCTGACGACGCGGCATGAATCTGCTGCCCATCGTCCGGAATGCGCGCGCAGAAGACGATTTGATCGCGATCTGGCTTCATGTTGCACGCGACAGCGAGGCTGCGGCCGATCGGTTGCTCGATCGCATCGAGGCGCGGTGGCGGCAACTGCCACCTATCCCTTCTTAGGCGCACCGCGCGACGACATCGCGCCAGGCATCCGTCATCTGGTCGTTGGCGACTATCTCACCTTGTACCGGGTCGATGACGATGCGATCGAAATAATCCGCGTGCTGCATGGCAAGCGCAACATCGAGGCCGATGACGTCGGCGCGTAGCCGTTTCGTCAGCCGCCGATCTTGTCCAGTGACGCCTCGATCGCCTTCCAGAGCTCGTCCACCGGCTCGCAGCCGACCGAGAGGCGAACGAAGCCGGCGGCAACGGCATCGCCTCGCTTCAAGCGCCGCTCGGCGGACGTGTGGACGCCGCCGAAGGATGTCGCGGCCTGCATCAAGGCGCAATTGTTGATGAAATCCTCGGCCTTGTCCTCCGAGGCGAGCTCGAACGAGATGAGGAAGCCGAAGCGCTCCATCTGGGCGCGGGCAAGGTTGTGCGACGGATCGCCTTCCAGTCCGGGATAACGCAAGCCGCTGATTGCCCGGTGGCCCTGCAGCCGCCGCGCGATGACTTCCGCCGAGGAACACATGCGATCGAAGCGCACATCCAGTGTCTCCAGGCCGCGGTGCACCAGCCAGGCTTCGAATGGTCCGGGAATGCTGCCGGAAACTTCGCGCCAGCCGGTCACTGCGGCGATGATATCGGCATTGCGGCTGGCCACATGGCCGAACAGCACGTCGGAGTGGCCATTGGGTGCCTTGGTGTCGGCGGCAACGACGATATCGGCGCCAAGGTCGAGCGGCCGTTGGCCGAAGGGTGTCATGGTCGTGTTGTCGACGACAAGGATCGCGCCGGCTTTGTGAACAGTATCGGCAACGGCGGCGATATCGCAGATATCCAGCCCCGGATTGGCAGGGGTTTCGACAAACGCCAGCCGATAGCCATCGAAGCCACCATCGAGGAAGGTCGAGGTCGGCCTGACGTCGTAGGTGATGCCGAGCGGCTTGAGGAAGCGATCGGCCAAAGCCCGCGTCGTGTGATAGCCGTCCGAAGGCAGCAGGATACGGTCGCCAGTTTTGAGCACGGCAAAGAACGCCGCCGAGATTGCCGCCATTCCTGAAGGGAACCCGACGCAAGGTGCGTCCTCCAGATGAGCCAGCATATGTTCGACCGCGTCCCAGGTCGGGTTGCTGAATCGCCCGTACTGGTTAAAACCGGTGGCGTCGCCGGGCGCATGAAAAATGGCGGCCATGGTCAGGGGCAGGGGAATGGAATCGCCCATGGCAAGCCCGCTGCGACGCAGATGAGGAAGCGCTGCAGCGCGTGACTTTGCAGTTTCAGACATCGAATTTCCAACCCTGTTTGCGACCGGCGATATGTGGCGAGACGCTATGCCCGGCAGCGGCGCGCGGCAAGGCGCGTCCGGTTGGGCCAGGCGGCTCTAAACGGTTCGTTAGGCTTAATAGACCATAAAGACGAGACGTGTCGGCGAGGCTGCTCTCATTGGTCGCGGCGCGCGTGTTTGTGAAGCCTATTCCCGTTGACGCCCATAGTGCCCCATGATATCCCATCCAGACATCAAAGCCTTCGTTCCGCGTCAGGGTAAAGCGTACGCCAATCGGGCAGCCGCGGCGGCTGCGCGTTTGCCGGTCTTTGCCCGTGTGGACGAGGCTGATACGGGGCAGGGAACGCGCCGCGGCGGGGCGGCCGACAAGATGGAGAGGGGTGCGGCGGCGAAAGCGGCTGTAGCGTTTAATGGACCGGTTTCTGTCAAACACGGTGAGCAGGATCGATGCGAAGGGACGGGTGTCCGTTCCCGCGCATTTCCGTGCCGTCGTGCAGAAGCGCGGCTATTCGGAACTCTACGCGCTGCGCTGCCTCGACCTGCCGGCGATGGATGTCGGCGGGCTCGACCTGCTCGACCGCTACGAGCAGCGCATTGCGCTCGAGGATCCCTTCCTGCAGA
Organism: Mesorhizobium sp. M0011; assembly: GCF_040324155.1. Classification (NCBI taxonomy): domain Bacteria; kingdom Pseudomonadati; phylum Pseudomonadota; class Alphaproteobacteria; order Hyphomicrobiales; family Phyllobacteriaceae; genus Mesorhizobium; species Mesorhizobium sp. M0011. Next base: position 129,565 of record NZ_JAMYVQ010000004.1, read on the forward strand.
CGGCGGACGACATGTCGTTCTTCTGCCATGGCGATGGCACCTTCTTGAAACTCGACCAGGACGGCCGCATCACGATGAGCGATTTCATTCGCGAACACACCGGCATTTCGGCGGAAGTGGCCTTTGTCGGACGCGGCAATTTCTTTCAGATCTGGGAGCCGGGACGGCTTGCCGCCTATGGGGCGCAGGCGCGAGCCCGGCTTTTGCAGCTTCGGCAGGGGACGAAGCCTGGGGAGCGACCGGAATGACGGCGAGCCACGGCGATGACCTTCCTCACGCCGTTGGCGGATCGGCCCGCCACATTCCGGTCCTCCTTGGCGAAGTGCTCGAAGCACTGGCGCCGGCGCAGGGCGACGTCATCATCGATGGCACATTCGGTGCCGGCGGCTACACCAAGGCCATTCTGGCGACGGGCGCCTCGGTTGTGGCGATCGATCGCGATCCGGATGCAATCGATGCCGGGCGCGATCTGGAAGCGCAGTCCGGCGGCCGGCTGCGGCTGGTGCAGGCGCCGTTCTCGACGCTGGACGAACATGTCGAGAGCGCCGAGGGCGTCGTGCTCGACATCGGCGTGTCCTCGATGCAGCTCGACCAGGCCGAGCGCGGGTTTTCGTTCCGCGCCGACGGGCCACTCGACATGCGCATGGCGCAATCGGGCCTCAGCGCCGCCGATGTCGTCAATTCCTTCAAGCCGGGCGACCTTGCCCGTATCTTCGGCTTTCTCGGCGAGGAGCGCCATGCCGGACGCATCGCCCGCATGATCGAGGCGCGCCGCGAAAAGCGCCCGTTCGAACGCACGCTGGAACTGGCCGACGCCATCGAGACGCATATCGGCCGGGCGCCGAAGGACAAGATCCATCCGGCGACGCGCGTCTTCCAGGCGCTGCGCATCTTCGTCAATGACGAGCTTGGCGAACTGGCCAAGGCGCTGTTCGCGGCCGAACGCGCGCTGAAGCCGGGCGGTCGGCTCGCCGTGGTGACGTTCCATTCGCTGGAAGACCGCATCGTCAAGCGCTTCATCGCCGACCGGGCCGATGTTGCGACCGGCTCACGTCACCTGCCCGAGGCTCATGCGCGCACCGCGACGTTCCGCAAGGCGGGCGGCGGCGTGACTGCCGGCGACGCCGAGGTGGCGGCCAATCCGCGCGCCCGTTCGGCCAGGCTGCGCGCGGCGATCCGCACCGAGGCGCCGGCGCGCGGCAGTGTTTTTTCGATTTTCGGCCTTCCAAAGCTTCCCGGTATCGACCGGCCGGGGGAGAGGTAACACGTGTTTCGTACCAGCGACATTGTCCTGATCGCCGTCATGGTTGCGGTCGCGGCCCTTACCTACAAGGCCAAGCGCGAGGCCGAGGAACAATTGGCCGCGGTGCAGAAGATCCATGCGCAGATACGCTATGAGGAGGACACGATCGACCTGCTCAAGGCCGACTGGAGCCTGCTTACCCAGCCGTCGCGGCTGCAGAAGCTGGCTGAACTCTACAAGTCGCAGCTCGAACTCGAGCCGGTCAGCGCCCGCCAGATAGGCGGCATCGGCGACCTGCCGGCCAAATCCCTTGACATCCAGGACATCCTGTCGGGACGCCAGGGCGGCATGGCCGACAATTCCGACCAAGCGCCTTCGGACAGTAAGGATCCCGTCGTGACCGGAGGCATCGCCCAATGATCGGCAAACTGCTGAAGCGTCGCGCCAGGACGAGTGAGGATGGATCGATCGTGGTCGAGGGCGCCCGCAAGGCGACCGGCGGCAAGGGCAGGACGCGCATCGTCATGACGATGGCGGTGTTCTTCGGCATCTTCTCGACCATATCAGGGCGGCTGGTCTATCTCGGCTTCCAGACCCCCGATATGTCGGGCGGTCCGCAGAGCCGGGTGACGGCATCGCGGCCCGACATCGTCGACCGCAACGGCGAAGTGCTGGCCACCGATATCAAGACGGCGTCGCTGTTTGCAGAACCGCGCCGCATTGTCGACGCCGACGAGGCGATCGAGAAGCTGTCGACGGTGCTTCCGGACATCGACTATGAGCAGACCTACCATAAGCTGAAGAGCGGCGCCGGTTTCGTCTGGCTGCAGCGGCAGCTGACGCCCAAGCAACAGTCCGACATCATGCAGCTCGGCATTCCCGGTTTCGGCTTCCGCACCGAAAAGCGCCGCTTCTATCCGAGCGGCGAGACCTCGTCCTACATTGTCGGCCTCACCAACATCGACAACCAGGGCATCTCCGGAATGGAGAAATATGTGGACGAGCAAGGCTTGAGCGACTTGCAGGCATCGGGCCTTGCCATTGCCAAGGATCTCAAGCCGGTAAAGCTTTCGATCGATCTGCGCGTGCAGCATGTGGTGCGCGACGAGATCGCCGCCGGCCTTGAGCGCTATCGTGCCATGGGGGCCGGCGCCGTCGTGCTCAACGTCAAGACCGGCGAAGTGGTGGCCATGGCTTCCGTGCCGGATTTTGATCCGAACAATCCCTACAATGCACAGGACAAGGACCGGCTGAATCGCATGTCGGCGGGCCTCTACGAGATGGGCTCGACCTTCAAGAGCTTCACATCCGCCATGGCGCTCGATTCCGGCAAGGCGACGATGGCGAGCCGCTTCGATGCTTCGCATCCAATCCGGGTCGGCCATCAGGCCATTCACGATTTCCACGGCAAGAACCGTGTGCTGTCGTTGCCGGAGGTGTTCCTCTATTCGTCCAATATCGGGTCGGCCAGGGAAGCCGAGATGGTCGGCATCGAGGGGCATCGCGAATTCCTGCACCGCCTTGGCATTCTGGACAGGATGCAGACCGAATTGCCGGAGACTGCCCGTCCGACTGAACCGAAGGTCTGGAAACAGGTCAATTCATTCACCATCGCCTTCGGCCATGGCGTGTCGACGACGCCGCTGCAAGCGGCTGTGGGCTGCGCGGCGTTGATGAATGGCGGCTTCCTGATGAACCCCACCTTTTTGGTGCGGACGCAGGCGGAAGCGATGGCCACCGCCAAGAGAGTGGTGAGCGAAAAGACCGTCGAAGGCATGCGCTACCTCTATTCGCTCAATGCCGAAAAGGGCTCTGCCAGAAACGCCAGAGTCCCCGGCTACCGCGTTGGTGGCAAGACCGGAACGGCCGAGAAGGTCGTCAATGGCCGTTACTCCAAGGACTTGAATTTCAACACTTTCGTCGCCGCCTTCCCGATGGACGATCCGCAGTATCTGGTGTTTACCATTGCCGATGCCCCGCACCCGGAAAAGCCTGGTATGACGGATGTCGCGGCCGCAAATGCGGGGGTCATGGCCGGCAATATCATCAGGCGTTCAGCTGCCATGCTTGGCGTGAAGCCAGATTTCAGCCATGAAAATGGTGCAACGCTGGTTTCCTATCAGTGATTCTTAGGGCGCGCCGGCAACAGCGCGCTATTTTGTTGCGGTGAACGGGACTCGATGAAGCTCAGAGATCTAGCCGGTATCCTGCCCGTCGAGGGAATAGCTTCCGTCGATCTGGAGGTTACAGGGATTTCTTCGGATTCCCGCCAGGTAAAACCGGGCGTTGTCTTTTTTGCGCTCGCCGGAACCAAGGCCGACGGCGCCGTTTATGCCGCCGACGCCGCCTCGCGCGGTGCTGCCGCGATCGTGGCGGGCAAGGGCAGCACCATTGCCGGGCTGTCGGTTCCGGTGCTGGCGGTCGACGATCCGCGCCTGGCGCTGGCGCTGAGTGCGGCACGCTATTCCGGCAAGCAGCCTGAGATCATGGTCGCGGTGACCGGCACCAGCGGCAAGACCTCGGTCGCCGCCTTCACCAGGCAGATCTGGGAGCAGGCCGGTTATGCCGCCGCTTCGATCGGCACCACCGGCGTGGTGGCGCCTGGGCGCAACGACTATGGCTCGCTGACGACACCCGATCCGGTCGCCCTGCATCAATTGCTGCGGGAATTGGCGGATGCCGGCGTCACCCACGCCTCGATGGAAGCCTCCAGCCATGGGCTCGACCAGCGCCGCCTCGACGGCGTGAAGCTGGCGGCCGGCGGCTTTACCAATCTCGGTCGCGACCATATGGACTATCATCCGACCATCGAGGACTATCACCGCGCCAAATTGCGCCTGTTCGACACGCTGCTGCCGAAAGGTGCGCCGGCCGTCATCTTTGCCGACGATCCATGGTCGGCACCGACGATCGAGGCGGCGCGGGCCGCCGGGCTCGAGGCGCTGACGGTTGGCCGCCATGGCGATTTCCTCAGGCTGAAGCGGGTCGAGCACGAGCGCCACCGCCAGCGCGCCGAGGTCGAGGCCGACGGCGTGCTCTATGAGGTCGACCTGCCGCTGGCCGGCGATTTCCAGATATCGAACGCGCTGGTTTCGGCGGGCCTTGCCATTTCCACGGGAACACCTGTCGCCAAGGCGCTGATGGCATTGGAGAAACTGAAGGGCGCGCCGGGCCGGCTCGACCTCGTCGGCACCACCGCCAATGGCGCACCCGTCTATGTCGATTATGCCCATAAACCCGACGCGCTGGAAAATGTGCTGGCTTCGGTGCGCCCGTTCACCACCGGCCGCGTCATCGTCGTGTTCGGCTGCGGCGGCGACCGCGACCGCGGCAAGCGACCGATCATGGGCGAGATCGCGACGCGGCTTGCGGACGTCGTCATCGTCACCGACGACAATCCGCGTTCGGAAGTGCCGGAAACGATCCGCGCGGCGATCCTCGCAGCGGCACCCGGCGCCATCGAAATCGGCGACCGGCGCAAGGCGATCCACGAGGCGGTCGCCATGCTGCATGCCGGCGACACGCTGATCGTGGCCGGCAAGGGCCACGAGGAAGGCCAGACGATCGGCTCCGAGACCTTGCATTTTTCCGATCATGAGGAAGTTCGTGCGGCACTCGCGGAGCGTGCGGCATGAGCCTGCTGTGGACCTCCGAGACGCTGGTTGCCGCTATGGACGGGCGGCCGCTCGGGCCGATGCCGGACGGCATTTCAGGCATTTCGATCGACAGCCGCAGCCTGCAACCGGGCGACGCCTTCTTCGCTATCAAGGGCGAGGCGATGGACGGCCATGACTTCGCAACCGCCGCCATCAAGGCTGGCGCCGGCGTGCTGGTGGTGGCCGAAGGCAAGCTGCCGTCGCTCGGCCGGCTGACGGCGCCGATCATCGTCGTCGAGGACGTGCTGGTCGCACTGGAAAAGCTTGGAGTTGCGTCGCGCGCCCGTTCGAGCGCGAAAATCATCGCTGTCACCGGTTCGGCCGGCAAGACCACCACCAAGGAAGCGCTGCGCTATGTGCTGCAAGCCGCCGGCAAGGTGCATGCCTCGGCGCAGTCCTTCAACAATCACTGGGGCGTGCCGCTGACCTTGGCGCGCATGCCTGATGATTGCGACTATGCCGTGTTCGAGATCGGCATGAACCATCCCGACGAGATCCGTCCGCTGGTCAAGATGGTGAGGCCGCATGTCGCAATCGTCACCATGATCGCGGCGGCCCACCTAGGTTTCTTCCGCAATCTGGACGAGATCGCCAAGGCCAAGGCCGAGATTTTCGAGGGGCTGGAGCCCGAGGGGGCCGCCGTCCTCAACCGCGACGATACGCGCTTCAAGCTGCTCGACAAGATGGCCCATGCCGCCGGTGTCGAGCACGTCTACGGCTTCGGCGAGAATGCGCGCTCTACCTTCAAGCTCACCAAATGCGAACTGCATGCGGATCATTCCGACATCATCGCCAGGATCGGCGGCCACGAAGTGACGGCGCGGATCGGCGCGCCCGGCCGCCATATGGTGCAGAACGTGCTGGCGGTGCTGGGTGCGGCGCATCTGGTCGGCGCCGATCTTGATAAGGTGGCACTCGCACTGGCCGATCTCTCGGCCGAGCGCGGGCGCGGCAAGCGCCATGTGCTGCGCCATCCCGGTGGCTCGACTTCGGGCCACCTGGGAGGACCGATCACGCTGATCGACGAGAGCTACAACGCAAATCCGGCGTCGATGGCTGCCGCCATGGCGTTGCTCAACGCGACGCCGGTCACCGGCGAGGGCCGCCGCATCGCCGTGCTCGGCGACATGCTCGAACTCGGCGACCATTCGGCCAAGCTGCATGCAGCCCTTGCCGAACTCATCGTCGGCACCGGGACACAGACCGTCTTCCTCGGCGGCCCGGAAATGCGGGCACTGGCCGAAGCGCTGCCAGCTGAGATCAAGACGGAATACCGCGCCGGTGTCGAGGAGCTGAAGCCGGTGCTGTTTGCCGCGCTCAAGCCGGGTGACGTGGTGATGATCAAATCGTCGAAGGGCATCGGTTTTGCAAAACTGGTCGATGCGCTGCTGGGCAAATTCCCGGCTGAATCGACAGCCAGAAAACAGACCTAGGTCGGGGGACGAAAACGCATGTTTACACTGCTCGTCGATTTTGCGGACAAGGTCTCGGTCTTCAATGTCTTCCGCTACATCACCTTCCGCACCGGCGGGGCGTTGATCACGTCGGCGCTGATCGTCTTCATCTTCGGACCGACCATCATCAATTCGCTGCGGCTGCGGCAAGGCAAGGGCCAGCCGATCCGCGCCGACGGACCTCAGACGCATTTCAAGAAGGCCGGCACGCCGACCATGGGCGGACTGATGATCCTGTCGGGCATCATCGGCTCGTCGCTTTTGTGGGCGAACCTGTCGAGCATCTATGTCTGGGTGGTGCTGCTGGTGACGCTGGGCTTCGGCTCGATCGGCTTCTACGACGACTATCTCAAGGTAACCAAGCAGTCGCATCTCGGCTTTTCCGGCAAGGCACGCCTTGCGCTTGAATTTGTCATTGCCGGCATCGCCGCCTGGGTGATCATGCACAATGGCCAGGCGCCGTTCTCTTCGTCGCTGACATTTCCCTTCGCCAAGGAATTCATCGTCAATCTCGGCTGGTTCTTCATTCCGTTCTCCTGCTTCGTCATCGTCGGCGCCGGCAATGCTGTGAACCTCACCGACGGTCTGGACGGACTGGCGATCGTGCCGATCATGATCGCGGCGGCCTCCTTCGGTGTCATCGCCTATCTCTCCGGCAACGCCGTGTTCGCCGAATATCTGCAGATCCATTTCGTGCCCGGCACCGGTGAACTGGCGGTCGTGCTCGGCGCAGTCATCGGCGCTGGTCTGGGCTTCCTCTGGTTCAATGCGCCGCCTGCGGCGATCTTCATGGGCGACACCGGCTCGCTGGCCATGGGCGGCCTGATCGGCACCGTTGCGGTCGCCACCAAGCACGAGATCGTTCTGGTCATCGTCGGCGGATTGTTCGTCGTGGAAATCCTGTCGGTCATCATCCAGGTCGGCTACTTCAAGATGACCGGCAAGCGGGTGTTCCTGATGGCGCCGATCCACCATCATTTCGAAAAGCTCGGCTGGACCGAAAGCCAGGTGGTGATCCGCTTCTGGATCATCGCCGTCATCCTGGCGCTGGTCGGCCTGTCGACCCTCAAGCTGAGATAGGAAGCCCCTTGATCCCCGCCGCATCCTTTTCAGGCAAGCGCGTTTCGCTCTTCGGGCTCGGTGGCTCGGGGATCGCGACGGCGCGCGCACTGATCGAGGGCGGCGCGGACGTGCTGGCCTGGGACGACAATCCCGAAAGCGTGGCCAAGGCCACGGCTGCCGGCATCGCAACCGCCGACCTCCGCGGCGCCGACTGGGCGAAATTCTCGGCCTTCGTGCTGTCGCCGGGTGTGCCGCTGACGCATCCCAAGCCGCATTGGACGGTGGAGCTGGCGCGCGGCTCAGGCGTCGAGACCATCGGCGACATCGAGCTTTTCTGCCGCGAGCGGATGCTGAGCGCGCCGACGGCGCCTTTCATCGCGATCACCGGCACCAACGGCAAGTCGACGACGACCGCGCTGACCGCGCACATCCTGAAAGCCGCGGGACGCGACACCCAGATGGGCGGCAATATCGGCCGCGCGGTGATGACGCTCGATCCGCCCGAGCCCGATCGGCACTATGTCGTCGAATGCTCGTCCTACCAGATCGATCTCGCGCCCTCGATCAACCCGACGGCCGGCATCCTGCTCAACCTGACGCCCGACCATCTCGACCGCCACGGCACCATGCAGCACTACGCCGCGATCAAGGAACGGCTGGTGGCCGGCAGCGAGACGGCGATCGTCGGCATCGACGATTCCTGGTGCGCGCAGATCGCCGAGCGGCTGGAGCGGGCGGGGCGGCATGTCATCCGCATTTCCAAACGCCTGCCGCTGACCGATGGCTATTTCGCCGACGGCAGCAATTTGATGGAAGCGGTGCACGGCCGTTACAGCCGTGTCGCCTTCCTCGAAGGCATCGGTTCGCTGCGCGGCCAGCACAATGCCCAAAACGCTCTGGCGGCGGTCGCCGCTTGCCTCAAGGTCGGGCTGGAGCTTGGCGAGATCCAGTCGGGGCTGGAAAGCTTTCCCGGCCTCGCGCACCGCATGGAGCAGGTCGGCCGCAAGGATCATGTGCTGTTCATCAACGATTCCAAGGCGACCAATGCCGATGCTGCGGCGCCGGCGCTGTCCAGCTTCCCGCGCATCTACTGGATCGCAGGCGGCCTGCCCAAGGAAGGCGGCATCGAGCCCTTGCGCGGCTTCTTCCCGCGCATTGCCAAGGCCTATCTTATCGGCGAGGCGGCGCCGGTTTTTTCGGCGACGCTGGGCGAGGCAGTTCCCTACGAGATTTCAGGCACGCTGGCCGCGGCGGTCGAGCACGCCGCGCATGATGCGGCCAAGGACGACAGTGGCGAGGCGGTGGTGCTGCTGTCGCCGGCCTGCGCCAGCTTCGACCAGTTCAAGAATTTCGAAGTCCGCGGCGAAGCCTTCAGGCAAGCTGCGAATGCTATCGAGGGTGTGAAACCCATCGGAGGGGCACGATAATGCAGAGCCGTCTCGACAAAAGTCCGGTTGCGACCTGGTGGTGGACGATCGATCGCTGGTTCCTGGCGGCGTTCCTGTCGCTGATGGGGCTTGGCATCGTCTTGTCCTTCGCTGCCAGCCCGGCGGTGGCCGAACGCATCGGCCTCGACAGTTTCCACTTTGCCACCAGGCAGATCATCTTCACCGTGCCGGCGCTCGGCGTGATGCTGGCCGTTTCCTTCCTCGATTCCAGGCAGATCCGGCGCATGGCGCTGGTCATCCTGTGCCTGATGCTGGTGCTGATGGTGGCGGTGCTCTACATCGGCGTCGAGGTGAAGGGTGCGCGCCGCTGGGTGTCGCTTGCAGGCCTGTCGATCCAGCCGTCGGAATTCCTGAAGCCGGTCTTCGTCATCATGTGCGCCTGGCTGTTCGCCGAGCACAAGCGCCAGCCTGACATTCCGGGCAATCTGTTTGCCATGCTGCTGCTGGTGCTGGTCGTATCGCTGCTGGTGGCGCAACCGGACCTCGGCCAGACCATGCTGACGACCGGCACCTGGGGCATCATGTTCTTCATGGCCGGGCTGCCCTGGCTGTGGATCGTCGCGCTCGGCGCGGCCGGCGTCGGTGGCGTCTTTGCCGCCTATACGGTGTTCCCGCACGTTGCCTTGCGCATCGACAAGTTCCTCACCGGCGAGGGCGACACGTTCCAGGTCGACATGGGGCGCGAAGCGCTGATCAATGGCGGCTGGTTCGGTGTCGGGCCGGGCGAGGGCACAGTCAAGCGCGTCATTCCCGATAGCCATGCCGACTTCGTCTTCTCGGTCGCGGGCGAAGAGTTCGGGCTGATCATGTGCTTCTTCATCATGTCGATCTTCGCCTTCATCGTGCTGCGCGGCCTCAACACGGCGCTGAAGGAGCATGACGATTTCACCCGCTATGCGGTCGGCGGCCTCGTCACCGTGTTTGGCCTGCAAGCGGTCATCAACATGTGCGTCAATCTCCAGCTTGTGCCGGCCAAAGGTATGACGCTGCCGTTCATCTCCTATGGCGGCTCCTCGCAGATCGCCATCGCCATCTCGATGGGCATGGTGCTGGCGCTGACACGCAAGCGGCCGGAAAAGCGCAAGCAGATGGGCTTTGGCCTGTCGCAACGCGCCCTGCCGGCGGAGTGATATGGCCAGAGGCGTCATCCTTCTCGCGGCAGGCGGCACCGGTGGGCATCTTTTCCCGGCCGAAGCGCTGGCGCATGAGCTGAACGAGCGCGGCTGGTCAGTGCATCTGGCGACCGACGACCGTGCAGAGCGTTTCGCCGGCCATTTCCCGGCCGCAGCCGTCCATCCGATCCAGTCGGCGACGATGGGCTCGAAAAACCCCTTTGCCCTGCTTGGTGCCTTCTGGAAAATCTGGGGCGGCGTGCGCCAGGCTTCCGCCGTCATCGCCAGGATCAAGCCGGATGCGGTCGTCGGCTTTGGCGGCTATCCGACCTTGCCGCCGCTCTACGCGGCGACACGGCGCAAGGTGCCGACCCTGATCCATGAGCAGAACGCGGTGATGGGGCGCGCCAACCGGGCGCTGGCCGGCCGTGTCGATGCCATCGCCGGCGGCTTCCTGCCGCAGGACACCAGTGCTGCCGGGGTCAAGACGGTGACGACAGGCAATCCGGTCAGGCCGGCCGTGCTGGAAGCTGCCAGGACGAATTATGCGGCATCGACCGGGGAACAGCCGTTCCGCCTGCTGGTGTTCGGCGGCAGCCAGGGCGCTCAGTTCTTTTCCGATGCCGTGCCGGGGGCGATCGCGCTGCTTTCCGATGCTCAGCGCAAGCGGCTGGTCATTACCCAACAAGCTCGCGCCGATGATGTGGCGCGGGTCAAGGCGGCCTATGCGGCACTGGGCGTTGCTGCCGAGGTCTCACCCTTCTTCACCGACATGGCGCAGCGCATGGCGGCTGCGCACCTGGTGATCTCGCGCTCCGGCGCCTCGACCGTTTCGGAGATCGCCGTCATCGGCCGGCCGGCGCTGCTGGTGCCTTACCCCTACGCGCTCGACCACGACCAGGCGGCGAACGCGGCGGCCCTTGCCGCTGCCGGCGGCGGCGAAGTGCACCCGCAATCCTCGCTCTCGCCCGAACGCATCGCAGTGCTCCTCGGCGGGCTGATCGACCAGCCTGAGCGGCTTGTGGCGATGGCGGCGGGCGCGAAATCGGCCGGCCGGCCGAACGCGGCACGGTTGCTCGCTGATCTTACAGAGGCTATTGCGTCCAAAAAAACCATTTCGGATTTCAGGAAGGGGACGCAAGCATGAAGATGCCGCAGACCATCGGCCTTGTGCATTTCATCGGCATTGGCGGCATCGGCATGAGCGGCATTGCCGAAGTGCTGCACAATCTCGGCTACAAGGTGCAAGGGTCCGATCAGGCCGAAAGCGCCAATGTGCAGCGGCTGCGCGACAAGGGCATCGAATGCTTCGTCGGCCATAGGGCCGAGAATCTCGGCGATGCCGAGGTTGTCGTCGTCTCGACGGCGATCAAGAAATCCAACCCTGAGCTCAAGGCCGCGCGCGAAAAGCTGCTGCCGATCGTGCGCCGGGCCGAAATGCTGGCCGAGCTGATGCGCTTTCGCCAGGCGGTGGCGATCGGCGGCACGCATGGCAAGACGACCACGACCTCGATGGTGGCGACCTTGCTCGATGCCGGTGGGCTCGATCCGACCGTCATCAATGGCGGCATCATCAATGCCTACGGCACCAACGCGCGCATGGGCGACGGCGAATGGATGGTGGTCGAGGCCGACGAAAGCGACGGCACTTTCCTGAAACTGCCGGCCGAGATCGCGGTCGTCACCAACATCGATCCCGAGCATCTCGATCACTATGGCAGCTTCGACAAGGTGCGGGAGGCGTTCCGCCAGTTTGTCGAGAACGTGCCGTTCTACGGTTTTGGCGTGATGTGCACCGACCATCCCGAGGTGCAGGCGCTGGTCAGCCGCATCGAGGACCGCCGGGTCATCACCTATGGCGAGAATGCGCAGGCCGACGTGCGCTTTACCAATCACCGCATGGCAGGTGCCATTTCGGAATTCGACGTGGTGATCCGCGACCGCAAGACAGGCGGCCAGACTGTCATAGCAGGCCTGCGCCTGCCGATGCCCGGCCGCCACAACGTCTCCAACGCGACGGCAGCGATCGCGGTCGCGCATGAGCTCGGCCTGTCGGCCGAGGCGATCAAGAAGGGCCTGTCGTCCTTCGCCGGCGTCAAGCGCCGCTTCACCCATACCGGTTCGTGGGACGGCGTCGAAATATTCGACGATTACGGCCACCATCCGGTCGAGATCTCGGCGGTGCTGAAGGCGGCGCGCAGCGCCACCCAGGGTCGCGTCATCGCCATTGCCCAGCCGCATCGCTTCACCCGGCTGCATGATCTGTTCAACGAGTTTTCCACCTGCTTCAACGACGCCGACACAGTGATGGTGGCGCCGGTCTACGCGGCCGGCGAAGAGCCGATCGACGGCGTCAGCTCGGACGCGCTGGTGTCGCGCATCCGCGCCGGCGGCCATCGCGACGCGCGCTACATCGAGGGTCCGGCGGCGATCGCGCCCGTCATCCGTGATCTGGCCAAGCCGGGTGACTTCGTCGTCTTCCTGGGCGCCGGCAACATCACCCAATGGGCCTATGCGTTGCCCAAGGAGCTTGGCGGGACCGTCTCATGATGCACGGCCAGGCCCTGATCGACAGACTTGGCGACCGGCTTGCCGGCCTGCGCGGCCGCCTCACGCCGAACGCCGAGATGGACAAGATCACCTGGTTCCGTGCCGGGGGCCTGGCTGAAGCGTTGTTTCAGCCGGCTGATGAGGAGGATCTTGCGGTGTTCCTCAAAGCCGTTCCTGAAGAAATACCTCTTACCGTCGTTGGCGTCGGCTCGAACCTTTTGGTCCGCGACGGCGGCATCGAGGGCTTTGTCATCCGCCTTTCGGCCAAGGGCTTCGGCGAGGCCGAGGTGATTTCGCCGATCAGGATCAAGGCGGGAGCTGCGACCCCCGACAAGCGCGTCGCAGCGGTGGCGCTCGAGGCCGGCATTGGCGGCTTTCATTTCTACCACGGCATTCCGGGTGCAATCGGCGGTGCGCTGCGGATGAATGCCGGCGCCAATGGTGTCGAGACGCGCGAGCGCGTCGTCGAAGTGCGGGCGCTCGACCGCAAGGGCAATGTGCAGACGCTGAGCAATGCCGATATGGGATACGCCTATCGCCATTCGGCGGCGCCCTCAGGGCTGATCTTCACCTCGGCCGTGTTCGAAGGCTTTGCCGAGGACAAAACGGCGATCAAGGCGGCGATGGAGGCCGTGCAGAACCATCGCGAGACCGTGCAGCCGATCCGCGAGAAGACCGGTGGCTCGACCTTCAAGAATCCGGAAGGCACGTCGGCCTGGAAGGAGATCGACAGAGCGGGCTGCCGCGGCCTGATGATCGGCGGCGCCCAGATGTCGCCGATGCATTGCAATTTCATGATCAACACGGGAACCGCGACCGGCTACGACCTGGAATATCTCGGCGAGACGGTGCGCACGCGGGTGCTGGAGAATTCCGGTATCCGGCTGCAATGGGAAATCAAGCGAATCGGCAATTTCCGGCCGGGGCATGCCGTGCAGGAGTTTCTCGGGCAGCTCCTTTAAGGTGCACCTTTGCGCGCGTTGAAGTTCATGTGATGCATGAACTTCAACGAGGCCGAAACGGTCCGCGACCGTTGCCGCAAAGACTCAACGACACGCTTTTCGCATCCATTTTCTCAGAAAGTGAATCTCTCGGAATCGTAAGCACTTGCCAGTGAATCAACTCTCTGATTCTCTGCTCGAAAGCGTTTCCTGATTTGAGTCGTTCGACGCGTTTTCAGCGTTTTCCGTCTGGGGGGGGGCAACCTGCCGGGAGACTCTGACTCAATGTTGCGGAAAATCTGGTTTTGGTCCGCCGTGAGAGAGGGGATGCCGGGGAATGAAAAACAAGCATGTGGCCGTCCTGCTGGGTGGTTTTTCGTCCGAGCGGCCCGTGTCTCTTTCGTCGGGAAAGGCTTGTGCCGATGAACTCGAGAAGGAAGGCTACCAGGTCACCCGTGTCGATGTCGGGCGCGATGTCGGCTCCGTGCTTGCTGGGCTCAAGCCCGATGTCGCCTTCAATGCGCTGCATGGCCCTTTTGGCGAAGACGGCACCATTCAGGGCATCCTTGAGTATCTCGGCATTCCCTACACCCATTCCGGCGTGCTCGCCTCGGCCTTGGCCATGAACAAGGAGCAGGCCAAGCGGGTTGCCAAGTCGGTCGGCATCGTGGTCGCCGAATCGAAGGTCGCCAGCCGCTTCGCCATCCAGAACAAGCATCCAATGAAGCCGCCTTATGTGGTCAAGCCGGTCAATGAGGGTTCGAGCTTCGGTGTCGTCATCGTGCATGAAGGCCAGTCGCATCCGCCGCAGGTTCTTGGCTCGTCGGAGTGGAAATATGGCGATACCGTCATGGTCGAGCGCTACATCCACGGCAGGGAGCTGACCTGCGCGGTGATGGGCGATGTGGCGCTGGGGGTCTGCGAGATCATCCCGACCGGCCATTCCTTCTACGACTATGATTCAAAATATGTCGCCGGGGGATCAAAGCACGAATGCCCCGCAAAAGTTTCACCGAATATTTACCAAAAAATACAAACACTGGCGCTCAAGGCTCACCAAGCGATCGGCTGTCGAGGCGTTTCCCGTTCGGACTTCCGTTATGACGATCGTCATTCCGAAAACGGCGAGATTGTCTGGCTCGAGGTCAACACCCAGCCGGGTATGACGCCGACGTCTTTGGTACCTGAAATCGCCGCCCATGCCGGGCACTCGTTTGGCGATTTGTTAAGTTGGATGGTGGAGGACGCTTCGTGTCTGCGTTGAAATGGGGACAGGGTAGGGAGAGGGGCGCGGCCGGGCCGGCGCTGTTCGGCCTGTCATTGTCGTTGGACCATTTCGTACTGCCGCGCATGCTTCGCCGCCCGGTGCGCATTCTGGCGCGCCTGGGCGTTGGGGAATTCCAGGCGCCGCGCTTTTCCGCGGCCATGATGTCGGCCGTGCTGATTTTCTCGAGCAGTGCCTATGGCGCCTATCTCGGTGGTCATGTCGACGGTATCGTGCAGAGCATCACCGCCCGTACCGGCTTTGCCGTCGATCAGGTCAAGGTGGTCGGCAATCGCCAGACCTCGGAAATCGATATACTCGACAGGCTTGAACTTGATGGCTGGACGTCGCTGATCGGCTTTAATGCCGAGGCAGCGCGCGAACGGATCTCCGGCCTGCCGTGGATCGAGGTTGCGGCGGTGCGCAAGGTCTACCCGCACACGCTGGAAGTACGTGTCGAGGAGCGCGAGGCTTTCGCGCTCTGGCAGCAGGGCGACGAGCTTTCGGTCATCGAGAGGAATGGTGCCATGATCGCGCCGTTCTCGGGTGGCAAGCAGGTGCTTCTGCCGCTGCTGATCGGCACCGGCGCGCCGGCGAGCGCGCCCGATTTCCTGGCCAAGGTCGAAAAATATCCCGAGCTCGCGAGCCGGATCAAAGGTTATATCCGCGTCGGCGAGCGGCGCTGGGACCTGAAGCTGGACAATGGCATCACCGTCAAGCTTCCCGAGGACGACGAGGATCAGGCGCTCGCCGAACTCGTGAAGATGGATCATGACAGCGGCTTGCTGTCGCGTGACATCGCCGCCGTCGACATGCGCCTGACGGACCGGCTGGTCGTGCAGTTGACGGCGGAAGCGGCGACGCAGCGCGAAGCCGCCCTCAACGAGAAACCCAAGAGCCTGAAGCGCAAGCCGGAGACGAAGATATGAACTGGCTTGGCGGTCCTGGCGATGCCGCGTCGCGCCGGTCCGGCACCCTGACGGTGCTGGATGTCGGTTCGAGCAAGGTCTGCTGCATGGTGGCCAAGCTGAAGCCGTGCGATGACGGCAAGCTGCTGCGCGGCCGCTCGCACCGGATCCAGGTGATCGGCATCGGTCACCAGAAGTCGCAAGGCGTGAAGTCGGGTGTCATCGTCGATCTCGACCGCGCCGAGCACGCCATCCGCCTTTCCGTCGACGCGGCCGAGCGCATGGCCGGGCTGACGGTCGATTCTCTGATCGTCAACATGACGGCCGGCCGGCTCAAGAGCGAAGCCTTCTCCGCCACCATCAATCTTGGCGGCCATGAGGCCGACGAGGCCGACATCAAGCGCGTTCTCGGTGCTGGCGCCAAGCAGGCGCTGAAGGCCGAGCGCGAGGTGATCCATTCGCTTCCCGTCGGCTTCTCGCTGGATGCCGAACGCGGCGTGCGCGATCCGCGCGGCATGGTCGGTGACGCACTCGGCGTCGACATGCATGTGCTGACCGGCGACGCCGCGCCGATGCGCAATCTGGAGCTTTCTATCAACCGCTCGCATCTGTCGGTCGAGCGCATGGTGGCGACGCCCTATGCCAGCGGTTTGGCGGCCCTGGTCGACGACGAGCTGGAAATGGGTGCGGCCTGCATCGACATGGGCGGCGGCACGACAACGATTTCGGTGTTTTCGGAAGGCAAGTTCGTCCATGGCGACGCCATCGCCATCGGCGGCAACCACGTCACGCTGGACATGGCCAAGGGGCTGTCGACCTCGCTCGATGCCGCGGAACGGCTGAAGGTGATGCATGGCTCGGCGCTGCCGGGCAGCGCAGACGACCGCGACCTGGTCTCGATCCAGCCGATCGGCGACGATGGCGACGTGCCCTTGCAGATCCCGCGCTCGGTGATGACGCGCATCGTGCGTGCCCGTATCGACGAGACGCTCGAACTGCTGCGCGACCGGCTCAACAGGTCCGGCTACGGCAATGCGGTGGGCAAGCGTGTGGTTCTTACCGGCGGTGCCAGCCAGCTTGCCGGCCTGCCGGAGGCGGCGCGCCGCATCCTGGGACGCAATGTGCGCATCGGCCGACCGCTCGGCGTGGCCGGCCTGCCGGAAGCGGCGAAGGGGCCGGCCTTCTCGGCCGCGGTGGGGCTTCTGATCTATCCGCAGATGGCGAGCTTCGAGAGCCATCCTGCGAAAGGAATTTCCGGTCTCAAAATGACCGGAACGGGCGGAAAACTGCATCGCATGAGTCAGTGGTTGAGAGACAGTTTCTAAAATTGACGGGGACAGCCCCATAGGCGGCCGCGGCGGCGAAGCGGCGTGAAAGGCAAAGGACGGAGACAATGACCATCAATCTGCAGAAGCCGGACATCACCGAGCTTAAGCCGCGCATCACCGTGTTCGGTGTCGGCGGCGGCGGCGGCAATGCCGTCAACAACATGATCACCGCCGGTCTGCGCGGTGTCGAGTTCGTGGTGGCCAACACCGACGCGCAGGCGCTGACCATGTCGAAGGCCGGCCGCCTGATCCAGCTCGGCGCGCATGTCACCGAGGGCCTCGGCGCCGGCTCGCAGCCGGAAGTCGGCCGTGCGGCGGCGGAAGAGTGCATCGACGAGATTCTCGATCACCTGACCAACACCCATATGTGCTTCGTCACCGCCGGCATGGGCGGCGGCACCGGCACCGGTGCTGCTCCCGTCGTTGCCCGCGCGGCGCGCGAAAAGGGCATCCTCACCGTCGGCGTCGTCACCAAGCCGTTCCACTTCGAAGGCCAGCGCCGCATGAAGACCGCGGATTTCGGCATCGAGGAATTGCAGAAATGCGTCGATACGCTGATCGTCATCCCCAACCAGAACCTGTTCCGGCTGGCCAATGACAAGACCACCTTCGCCGATGCCTTCGCCATGGCCGACCAGGTGCTCTATTCCGGTGTCGCCTGCATCACCGACCTGATGGTCAAGGAAGGCCTGATCAATCTCGACTTCGCCGACGTCCGTTCCGTCATGCGCGAGATGGGCAAAGCGATGATGGGCACCGGCGAGGCTTCCGGCGAGGGCCGCGCGATGGCCGCCGCCGAAGCGGCGATCGCCAACCCGCTGCTCGACGAGACCTCGATGAAGGGGGCCAAGGGCCTGCTGATCTCGATCACCGGCGGCCGCGACCTGACGCTGTTCGAAGTCGACGAAGCCGCGACCCGTATCCGCGAGGAAGTCGACCAGGACGCCAACATCATCCTGGGCGCCACCTTCGACGAGGAACTCGAAGGCGTCATTCGCGTCTCGGTAGTTGCCACCGGCATCGACAAGTCGGCGGCTGAAATCGCCGCCGCGCCGATCTCGATCCGCACGGCGCCTCCGAAGCCGGCCAACCGCCCGGCGGCTCAGATCGCGGAGGTTCGTCCGGCGCCTGTCCAGCAGGCGGCATACGAGCCACGCGCTGTCGACCCGGTCGCGGAAGCCATCCATCTGGCCGAAGCTAATGCCGCGGCCATGGCGCAGGCGCGCCCGGCCCCGGTCGCCCACGCTGAAGATTTCCGCCCGCAGAGCAAGATCTTCCAGGCACCGCCCGCCCAGCCGATGCCGCAGCCGGTGGTCCAGCAGATGCAGCCGGCCCCGCAGCCGCGCGAGATGCTGCAGCGCGAAGCGCCGCAGCCGGTTGCCATGGCGCCGCAGCGTATGCCGCGCGTCGAGGACTTTCCGCCGGTCGTCAAGGCCGAGGTGGATGCCAAGAGCCGCCCGGTCGATCACGAGAACAACAGCGGACCGATGGGCCTGCTGAAGCGCCTGACCAATGGTCTGACCCGCCGCGAGGAAGAACCCGCACGACTGCAGCCGGCGCAGCCGCGCGAGCCCAAGCTACGCCAGGCAGCGCCCGAAGTACGCCGTCTTGCCAGTCAGGATGCGCAGCTGTATGCGCCGCGCCGTGGCCAGCTCGATGATCAGGGCCGTCTGACGCCGCAGGTGAGGACGACTCAGGAAGACGATCAGCTGGAGATTCCGGCGTTCCTGCGCCGCCAGGCCAACTGATTGGTAAACGGACTGTAACATTTGTTAACAGGCAAGCGAGGAATCGCTTGCCTGTTAACGTTTTAAATGATGGGATTTCAACGACTTAACAATTCGTGTTCATTCCATTTCGCGGTTACACAGAGTAAGAAACCGTGATTTGGAGTCTCCCTGACGGGACATTATCTTCGCTGCCTACCATCATCGGTTTGCCGGGATTTCGGGGGAAGTCACCCTGCCAGCCGATTCACACAAGAGCCGCGCCCTCGGGCTGGAGAAGCGGACCTAGGCATTACGGGCTTATGGGGATTGTCTTGCACGACTATCAGACGACATTGAAGACGCGCGCGTCGCTTACCGGCACCGGCGTCCACAGCGGCAAGGAAGTGTCCATCAGCTTCGTGCCCGTGGATGCCGACACCGGCATCGTTTTCCAGCTTTTCAACGGTGCGGAGCAGGGCCGCGAGTTTCGTGCCCTGGTTTCGGAAGTCGGCGCTACCGACCTGTGCACCATGCTTGGTGATCCTGCCGGCGAGCATATCGCCACGGTCGAGCACATCATGGCGGCGCTGTTTGGGCTCGGCATCGATAATGTCGCTGTCGAGATCGATGGTTCCGAGGTTCCTATCTTCGATGGCAGCGCCATGGCGTTCGTCGAAGCCATCGACCGGGCGGGTATCGAGACGCTCTCGGTCAAGCGGCGCTATATCAGGGTCATCAAGCCGGTCCGTATCGAGAACGGCGCCTCGTGGGCGGAGTTTCGCCCCTATGACGGGACCCGTTTCGAGATCGAGATCGACTTCGAAAGTCCGGCGATCGGCCGTCAGCTGTTTGCCTCCGACCTCAATGCCGATATTTTCCGTCGCGACATCGCGCGCGCCCGCACCTTCGGCTTCATGAAGGATGTCGAGCGGCTGTGGGCTGCAGGCTATGCGCTCGGCTCCTCGCTGGAGAACTCGCTGGTCATCGGCGACGACAACCGCGTCATCAATATGGGCGGCCTGCGCTATCCCAACGAATTCGTGCGCCATAAAACGCTGGACGCCATGGGCGACCTGGCGCTGGCCGGCGCCCGCTTCATCGGCTGCTTCCGCTCCTATCGCGGCGGCCACAGGATGAATGCCGCGGCCCTGCGCCGTCTGCTCTCGGACCGCACGGCATTCGAAATCGTCGAGACGACACGCCGCGAGCGTGGCCGCAGCGCCGAGATGAACGCCGTCAATGCGCCACTCTACGCGCCCTGGATGATCTGATTTCCCG
The DNA here is from genome assembly GCF_040324155.1 of Mesorhizobium sp. M0011. Lineage (NCBI taxonomy): Bacteria > Pseudomonadati > Pseudomonadota > Alphaproteobacteria > Hyphomicrobiales > Phyllobacteriaceae > Mesorhizobium > Mesorhizobium sp. M0011. The sequence goes on from NZ_JAMYVQ010000004.1 coordinate 149,518, forward strand.
GGTTTTTCGGGTTCCATGGGCGATAGCGCATGTGGCAGGAATGCACCACTCGCCAGTGAAATTGCATTGACGTCCAAGCTGCGTCCGGCCGCCACAAAAATGTGCGATTGGCCGGAGATAGCGTTGTCGGGCAAGGCGGTTATGGTTTATGGCTGCTGCCGTCGATTAATGCATGTCGTTCAAAAGTGGGGACCAGTTTTGAAACAATGGCATGCAACTGGCATTGAAATGGCGCCGAAAGGGCGAGATCCAATCATGTTCTTCAAGCGAGTTGGTCAATTGAAAGCACCGCAGAGGGCTGTTTTCCTGGCGCTTTCAGTAGTTGTTCCATCGCTCTTTCTGTCGGCCTGCATGTCGTCGGAGAAAGATATCGACCTGTCGACCTATGTCGACCAGACCGAGCCGGCCGATGTTCTCTACAATCAGGGCCTTGCCAATCTCAATGCCGGGCGCCTGCAGGAGGCGAGCAAGAAGTTCGACGCCGTCGACCGCCAGCATCCCTATTCAGAATGGGCCCGCAAATCGATGGTGATGGGCGCTTTCGCCGACTATCGCCAGGGCAATTACGATGAGGCGATCGGCTCGGCCAAGCGCTATCTCACGCTTTACCCGTCGACCGATGACGCCGCCTATGCGCAGTACATCATCGGCTTGAGCTACTACCGTCAGATCAAGGACGTGACGCAGGACCAGAAGGAAGCGCGTCAGACCGTCCAGACGATGCAGGATCTGGTCACGCGCTGGCCGACATCGGAATATGTCGACGACGCCAAGGAAAAGATCCGCTTCGCCAACGACCAGTTGGCCGGCAAGGAAATGCAGATCGGCCGCTACTATCTTGAGCGGCGTGAATACATCGCTGCCGTGAAGCGCTTCCGCACCGTGGTCGAGAACTATTCCAACACCCGCCATGTCGAGGAGGCGCTCGCCCGCCTGACCGAAAGCTATTACGCGATGGGCCTGACTTCGGAGGCGCAGACCGCCGCCGCCGTGCTCGGCACCAATTACCCTGACAGTTCATGGTACAAGGATTCATACAAGCTCTTGCAGAGCAATGGGCTTGCACCGCGCGAAAATGCCGGGTCGTGGATATCCAAGGCCGGAAAGATGATCACCGGCGCCTGATCCCAAGCAGACGTTGCAGGCTTCACCAACGCGCCGTCTGCCTGGTTTTGTTGCTTGTCGCGGGTTCTAGCCGCAAAACCGCACGACACTTTTGTGGAACCTGCCTGGAGCACTCGGATCGAAGCGTGCGCTTTTTCGGATTGATCCGGTGCTCAAACAAAAAGATAGTGCGGCGCTGCGACTCCAAACCGTCGCGTGCCGTTCTAGATTTGGGTTCTGATGCTTTCCAGACTGTCGATCCGCGATATCGTCCTGATCGAGAAGCTGGATATCGACTTCCAGCCGGGTCTTTCGGTGCTGACCGGCGAAACCGGTGCCGGAAAATCCATCCTGCTCGATGCCTTGTCGCTGGCGCTCGGAGCGCGCGGCGATGCTTCGCTGGTGCGCCATGGCGCGGCGCAGGGGCAGGTCATCGCCGTCTTCGACGTGCCGCGTAACCATCCGGCGCGTACGCTGCTTGCCGACAATGCGATCGAGGATGACGGCGACATCATCCTGCGCCGCCTGCAGACGGCGGACGGCCGCACCCGCGTCTTCGTCAACGATCAGCCTTCAAGCGTCACCCTGATGCGCGATGTCGGGCGCGCGCTGGTCGAGATCCACGGCCAGCATGACGAGCGCGCGCTGGTCGATCCCGGAGCGCACCGCGAGGTGCTCGACGCTTTCGGTGGCCATCTCGGCGCCGTCCGCTCGACCGGCGAGGCATGGCGGCACTGGCGCGCCTGCGAGCAGGAGCTGTCGCGACACCGCGCCAAGGTGGCGGCGGCGGCGCGCGAGGCTGATTATTTGCGCGCTGCGGTGGCGGAACTGACCAAGCTCGATCCGCAGCCGGGCGAGGAGACTGATCTCGCCGAACTGCGGGCGTCGATGATGCGAGCGGAGAAGATCGCTTCCGAAATCCATGATGCGCAGGATGTGCTATCCGGCCCGTCCTCGCCCTTGCCGCAACTGGCCAGCCTGCTGCGGCGGCTGCAGCGCAAGGTGACGGAGGCGCCCGGCCTGCTCGACGATGTCGTCAAATCGCTCGATGAGGCGATGCTGTCGCTCGACGCAGCGCAATCGGGCGTCGAGGCAGCATTGCGCGCCACCGAATATGATCCGCAGCGGCTGGAGAAAGCGGAGGAGCGGCTGTTTTCGCTGCGCGCGGCCTCGCGCAAACACAGCGTCGCCGTCGACGATTTGGCGCAGCTGCGCGACACGATGTCGGCCGATCTCGCCGATCTCGATGCCGGCGAGGAGCGCCTGCACGGGTTGGAAAAGCAGGCCACCGCCGCGCGCGAGACCTATGACATTGCCGCCGCGCAGCTGTCCTCGCTTCGCCATGCGGCGGCGGTCGGCCTGACCAAGGCGGTGATGGCGGAATTGCCGGCTCTGAAGCTCGAACGCGCCGCCTTTATCGTGGAAATGAAGAGCGAGGTCGAAAGCCGCATGGAAGAGGGGATCGATCAGATCGAATTCTGGGTGCGGACCAATCCAGGCACGCGGCCCGGGCCGATGATGAAAGTGGCCTCCGGCGGGGAGCTTTCGCGCTTCCTTCTGGCGCTGAAGGTGGCGCTGGCTGATCGCGGCTCGGCGCCGACGCTGGTGTTCGACGAAATCGACACCGGTGTGGGCGGCGCTGTCGCCGACGCTATCGGCCAGCGGCTGGCGCGGCTGTCGAAGCGGGTCCAGGTGCTGTCGGTGACGCACGCACCACAGGTGGCGGCGCGCGCGGCGACGCATTTCCTGATCTCCAAATCCGGCACCACCGACCGTGTCGCCACAGGCATTGCCGAAATGGATCGGCCGGCGCGGCAGGAAGAGATCGCACGCATGCTGGCCGGCGCCACCATCACCGACGAGGCGCGCGCCGCCGCGGAGCGGTTGCTGCGTGAGAATACCGCCGTTTCCTGATGGCGCTGCTTCCCGATCGGGGGTGCCTCTAACTGGTGAAATTCGACACACGAACAGAGTCAGCATATGGCTCCATCCTGCTGTTTCGGCGTGGTTTTGTCAGAATTCAGCTCCCTTCCATCCGAATCCTGATCTATTGTCCCGGGCCAACAGCAGCCAGGTGCAAAACCATGTCCGAAAAACCAGTCGATGCCCTGACCGAAAGCGAGGCCGAAGCTGAGCTGAAGCGCCTCGCGGAAGAGATCGCCGAGCACGATCGGCGCTACCATACCGAAGACGCGCCAGTTATCACCGATGCAGAATATGATGCGCTGGCACGGCGCAACCTTGCCATCGAGGAGCGCTTTCCAGCGCTGGTTCGCGAGGACTCGCCATCGCTGAGGGTTGGTGCAGCACCCGCGGAAGGCTTTACCAAGGTGCGCCACGCCGTGCCGATGCTCAGCCTTGCCAAAGCCTATACCGACGATGACGTCACGGATTTCATCGAACGCGGGCGGCGGTTCTTCGATCGCGACAAGGAGCTCGACATCGCCTTCACCGCCGAACCGAAGATCGACGGGCTGTCGGCTTCGCTGCGCTACGAGAACGGTGTGTTCGTGCAGGGCGCGACGCGTGGCAACGGCGCCGTCGGCGAAGACATCACCGCCAATTTGAAGACTATCGCCGACATCCCTGCGAAGTTGAAAGGCTCGGGCTGGCCCGAAACCATCGAGATCCGCGGCGAGGTTTATATGAGCTATGCGGAATTCGAGGCGCTGAAGCAACGCTCGGCAGCGGCCGGCGGCCAGGACTATGTCAATCCGCGCAATACGGCGGCCGGGTCGCTGCGCCAGAAGGATCCGTCCGTCACCGCCAGCCGCAACCTCAAATTCTTCGCCTATGCCTGGGGCTACACCTCGGCGGATCCCGCTCCGACCCAATATGATTCGGTACAGAAATTCGCCGAGTGGGGGTTCAAGATCAGTCCGCTGATGGTGCGGGCGAAATCGGCCGAGGAGTTGATCGCGCATTATCATCGGATCGAGGAGCAGCGCTCGGCGCTCGGCTACGATATCGACGGTGTCGTCTACAAGGTCGACCAGCTGGAATTGCAACGCCGATGGGGCTTCGTCACGGGCGAACCGCGCTGGGCGGTCGCGCACAAATTCCCGGCCGAACAGGCGATGACGACCGTGCAGAAGATCGACATCCAGGTCGGTCGTACCGGTACGCTGGCGCCGGTTGCGCGGCTGGCGCCGGTCACTGTCGGCGGCGTCGTGGTCGAGAACGTCACGCTGCACAATGAGGACTACATCAAGGGCCTGGACAGTACCGGCGAGCCGATCCGAGATGGCATCGATGTGCGCATCGGCGATACGGTCGTGATCCAGCGGGCAGGCGATGTCATTCCGCAGATCGTCAGCGTCGTCATCGACAAGCGGCCTGCTGATGCGGTGCCTTACGAGTTCCCTCACACTTGCCCGATCTGCGGCTCGCCGGCGACGCGCGAGATCAACGAAAAGACCGGCAAGGAAGATTCCCGCCGGCGCTGCACCGGCGAACTGATCTGCCCGGCGCAGGCGGTGGAGGGATTGCGCCACTTCGTGTCACGCGGTGCCCTGGACATCGAAGGGCTCGGCGCGGAAAACATAGACACGTTCTTCAATGCGGGATTGATCAAGACCGCCGCCGATATCTTCACGCTCAGGGACCGCCGTCCGGCTGTCACCAGGGCGCTGGCCGAGCGCCGTGAGGAGCAGGCAAGGCAGCGCGAGGCCGCATCGGGCAAGACACGCAAGAATGTGCGCAGCGTCGAGGATCGCAACTATGAGGGCCTCGACAAGCTGTTCGCCGCCATCGATTCGCGCCGCGAGCCGGAGCTGGACCGCTTCATCTTCGCGCTCGGCATCCGCCATATCGGTGAAACGACGGCCGCCGTGCTTGCCCGCACCTTCTCGACCATCGAGGAGCTGATCCGCGTCGGTAAGGAGACAGCGGCAGCGGAGAATCCACATACGGTTTTCCCCTCGGTCAACGGCATCGGCGATACCGTGATCGATGCTTTGCGCGACTTCTTCGGCAATGAGCGCAATGACGACGTGCTTGACGCGTTGCTCCGCCAAGTCAAGCCGAAGCCGTATATCGTCAACGTCTCGGCCGACAGCGAGGTCGCCGGCAAGACGGTCGTGTTCACGGGCTCGCTGGAGAAGATGACACGCTCCGAAGCCAAGGCGATGGCGGAGCGCCTCGGCGCCAAGGTCGCGGGCTCGGTTTCGGCGAAGACCGATCTTGTCGTGGCCGGGCCAGGTGCCGGCTCCAAGCTGAAGCTCGCCAGCGAACTCGGCATCGAGGTGATCGACGAGGATGCCTGGCTGGTGCGGATCGGCAAGGCATGACCGGACCGTTCAGCGGCTTCGGCCCCAAAGCCATTCCGTTCCTCAAGGCGCTGGATTTCCACCAGAGCCGCGAGTGGTTCCTGGAGAATCGCGATCTCTTCGAACAGGAGTTGCGCGATCCACTCAGTGATCTCGTCGAGACGCTGACCGAGCGCTTCGCGGAGGCAGGTCTCGGCCTGCGCGGCGACCGCAAGAAGTCGCTGTTCCGGATCAATCGCGACGTGCGTTTCGCCAGGGATAAGCGGCCCTACAACAGGCATTTGTCGGCCATCCTGTCGCCCGACGGCACCAAGATGGAGCAGGGCGTGTTCTACGTGCATATCGGGCTTGAGCGCTGCTTTGCCGACATCGCCTGGTGGCAGCCGGAGCCTGCGCTGCTGCTGGCGATGCGCAAAGCCGTCGCGACGAAGCCGGACAAGTTTCGCGCCCTGGTGGCGGCGTTGAAGAAGAACCGGCTTGAACTCGAGACCGAAGGCCGTATGAAGCGTACGCCACGCGGCTTCGAGGAAATCAGCGATCCCGATCTGGTCGCCGCCATCCGCCACCGGCATTTCTATGTCCAGCATGTCATCGATCCGGCCGGAATCCATACGGCTGATCTGGTCGATGAACTCGTCGATTTCACCTTGCGCGCCAAGCCGCTGCTCGACTGGGGCAGGGCGATCGAGGGCAAGATCCCGAAGGAATAAGCGTCTAACTCAGCCGATCCAGCGATCATTTCCGCTGATCGTTTGGCTCAAGCGAATTCGTGTGACACGGCGAGGCGCGCCACCTACATACCGCGCTTCCCTTGTTGTTGTGCATGTCGTTATCCCTGCTACGCACTTTTGGGCGACATGCATCAGGAGTGGTTGATGGCGACGGACGCAATTTCGGAGAGCAGCGAAAGAAGCAATTTCTGGCAGGGCGTGCGGCTGTCGATGCCGGTCGTGGTGGCGTCGGCGCCGTTCGCAGTGCTGTTCGGCGCGCTCGCTGTCGACAACGGCTTCTCGGTCCTGGAAGCCTTCCTGATGAGCGCGCTGGTCTATGGCGGCGCCAGCCAGATGGTCGGCATCCAGCTGTTCGGCCAGCATGTGGCGCCGTGGCTGGTCGTGCTGTCGATCTTCGCCGTCAATTTCCGCCACGTGCTCTATTCCGCAGGCATCGGCCGGCGCATCGCGCACTGGCCTGTCATCCAGCAGGCACTTGGTTATTTCATCCTCACCGATCCGCAATTCGCGGTAGCCGAAGCGCGGGCGCAATCGGGCCAGACGGTCGGCTTTGCCTGGTATCTGGGACTTGGCCTGCCGGTCTATCTGTTCTGGATCGTCGAAAGCGCGCTTGGCGCGCTGTTCGGCAAGCTGATCCCCGACACGCATGCGCTCGGCATCGATTTCCTGCTGCCGATCTATTTCCTCGGTCTCGTGCTGGGCTTTCGCAAGCGGCCGCTGTGGCTGCCGGTGGTCGTCGCCAGCGCCGCCGCCTCGATCATCGCCTACAAGACGGTCGGCTCGCCTTGGCATGTCTCGATTGGCGCTGTTGCCGGTGTGCTGCTGGCGGTCATCCTGCCTCCCCATCACAGCGGCGTAAAGGCACGGCCATGAGCACGACCTTCTGGATCATCATCGCCGGCGCAATCGCGACCTATCTGACGCGCATCGGTGGGCATCTGGTCATCTCCCGCTTCGACATCATCCATCCGCGCGTCGAGGCCGGCCTCAATGCCGTGCCGGCGGCGGTGCTGACGACGCTGGTGGCGCCGGAACTGTTGAATGCCGGGCCGGCGGAGTGGGCCGCACTGGTGGTCACCGCCGTGGTTTCGCTGCGCGGTGGGCTGATGGCGATGTTTCTGGCGGGCGCGGCCGTTCTGATTTTGGCGCGGCAGTTCGTGGGGTAAAATTCTAAGAGCGAATCGGTTTGGACGTTAGCGCCGCCTTTATTGCCCTGCCGGGCACTTCTCCCCGTAAACGGCCGGGCTGTCACGTATGGATTCTTGCGAAGAAGAACCCCCACCCTAACCCTCCCCACAAGGGGGAGGGAACGCTGCCGCGTGCCTTTAATTCTTCTTGGCGCCGAAAAGACAGGCGATTCTCCTGGGTCAGCGCCAACGGAAGTCTCCCTCCCCCTTGTGGGGAGGGGTTAGGGGTGGGGGTCCGTGCCGGGCAGCCATCTCAAGAATTCCATACGCGATAGTCCTGCCGTAAACGGGAGAAAGAAGCTCACCTCAAATCTTCGCGTCGTGCGGCAGCGGCGCGGTGGCTTTTTCCAGCCAGGCCAGCGTTTCGCCGTCGAGCATCGGGCCGATCTCGGTCAGCACGCGCGCATGGTACGTGTCCAGCCAGTGCAACTCGTCGCGCGTCAGGAGGTCCGACTGCACCAGTCTTGTGTCGATCGGCGCCAGCGTCAGCGTCTCGAAGCCGTGCATGGCGATATCGCCGCCCTCGATCTCTTGCGCCGACGTCACCAGGATCAGGTTCTCGATGCGGATGCCGTAGGCGCCTTCCTTGTAGTAGCCCGGCTCGTTGGACAGCATCATGCCTTCGAGCAGCTTTTCGGTGCCGGTGCGGGCGATACGCTGCGGCCCTTCATGCACGGCCAGATACGAGCCGACGCCATGGCCGGTGCCGTGGGCGAAGTCGCAACCGTGCTTCCACAGCGCCATGCGCGCGACGGCATCGATCTCGGAGCCGCGCGTGCCGGCGGGAAAGCGCAAGGTGGAAATGCCGATCATGCCTTTCAGCACCAGGGTGAAGCGTTCGCGCATCTCCTGCGTCGGATGGCCGATCGGCACGGTGCGGGTGATGTCGGTGGTGCCGTCCTGATACTGCGCGCCGGAATCGAGCAGGAACAGCTCGCCGGCTTGCAGCTTGCGGCTGGTGGCGCGAGATACGCGATAATGCATGATGGCGCCGTTCGGGCCGGCGCCCGAAATGGTGTCGAAGGAGACATCGCGCAGCGGCATCTGCGTTTCCTCGCCGGTCTGCCGGCGCTGTTCCTCCAGCCGGGTGACCACCGATATCTCGTCGAGCGATCCGGGTTTTTGCCGCTCCAGCCAGCACAGAAGCTTCGCCACGGCGGCACCGTCACGCCGATGCGCGGCGCGCGAGCCGTTGATTTCGGCCTGGTTCTTGGTGGCGCGCGGGATGCGGGCGGGGTCTGCTGCTGCAACGACGACGCCGCCATTGGCCTCGACCAGCATGCGCAGCCTGTCGGCCGCCAGCACCGGATCGAGCGCGATTTTCGCGCCACTCTTGGCAAGTGCCGCAATCGCCGCTTCGAATTCGCCGGGCTCATGCGGCTCGGCGAGCTGGGTGAGGTAGGCCGCGACCTGGCGCGAGAACTTGCGCTTATCCATGAAAAGCTGGTGCGACCCATCGGCGGCGAGGATGGCGAAGCCGAGCGCCAGCGGCGTGTGCGGCACGTCGCCGCCACGGATGTTGAAGGCCCAGGCGATGGAGGAGGGGTCGGTCAGCACCGCATGGGTGGCACCATCCTTGGCGATCGCCGCCGCCAGCCGCGCCAGCTTGTCCTTGGCAAGCTCGCCGGCAAAGCCGATCGGGTGAAGCTCGACGGGAGCCACCGGCGCCTCGGGCTGATCCTTCCAGATAATGTCGATCGGGTTCTTGTCGAGCGGCACCAGCACAGCGCCCGATCTGTCGGCCGAAGCCTGCAGCGCCTTGACCTCGCTGATCGTGTGCAGCCATGGATCAAAGCCGAGCCGTGCGCCCTTGCCAAGATTGTCTTTCAGCCAGACGGCCGGGGGATTGTCGACCAGGCTTTCGATCGAAAAGACGTCGAGATCGACCTCGCTGCGCACCTGCAGCGTGTAGCGCCCGTCGACAAAGACGAAGGCGCGGTCGCGCAGGACGATGGCGACACCGGCCGAGCCGCTGAAGCCAGTCAGCCATTTCAGCCGCGCCGAGCGGTCGGCGACATATTCGCCCTGATGCTCGTCGGCACGCGGCACGATGAAGCCGTCCAGCTCGTTGGCTTCAAGCCATTGGCGCAGCAACGCCACACGCGGTTTGCCGACGGCCGGGTCGCCGGCGGAATCGAAGGTCTGGAACATTGTGGGCCTCCTGCGGTCAGCGCAACCGTAGCGTACGGTCGCGGAAATCGGAATCGATTCCGGCTGCGCGCAACCTGCTACAGCATCGCTTGGCTGACAATCGGCGGAACTTGGTCCAAGCTCGGTCGTTGCCGGCCTGCATGCCTCAATGCTTCAGATGGATCGTCACCCAGCCTTCGCGGTGCAAGGTGCGCACGTGGCGAAAATTCTGGCCGACATAGGCCGAGATGACGGCGTCCCGCTGGCGCTCGAGGATACCCGACAGCACGATCGAGCCGCCAAGTGCGATGTGATCGGCCATTTGCGGCGCCAGCCGCATCAGCGGCCGCGCCAATATGTTGGCGACGATCAGATCGAAGGGCGCGCGCTTGCCGAAGATCGGATGGTGAAAGCCTGGTGCTGTTGCTGTTTCCACCAGTGCCTTGACGTGGTTGAGCCGCGCATTGGCGGCAGCCACCCGCACCGCCACCGGATCGATGTCGGTGGCCAGCACAGGAATATGCGCCAGCTTGGCGACGGCGATCGCCAGCACCGCGCTGCCGGTGCCGAGGTCGAGCGCATTGCGCGGATGCTCGCGCCGCACCACTTTCTCCAGCATTTCCAGGCAGCCGGCTGTGGTGCCGTGGTGACCGGTGCCGAAGGCGAGGCCGGCCTCGATCTCGATGGCCAGTTCACCGCTGTGGCGCTTGCGGCGGTCATGCGCGCCGTGGACGAAGAAACGGCCGGCACGCACCGGCTTCAGCTCTTCCAGCGAATGCGCCACCCAGTCGATGTCGGGCAGGGCCTCGCGCTTGATCGGCTTCGATAGGGAAAGGCCGGCAAGGATCTCGTTCAAGCGGGTCTCGACCGCATCGACGTCGCCATCGGCATAGAGCGACACTTCGTGGATGTCCTTGTCCTCGTCGACCTCCAGGACGGCGATCGGCAGCCCCTCTTCCTCGAAGGCTGCCTCAAGCGCCGCGAAAATGCTGACGGACTCGATCTTTCCGGTGGTGAAGTAAAGGCGCGTCTGGGTCATGAAAAGGTAATCAGCCTTTCGCCGCCAGCCGCTTCAGCTTGGCGATGGCCGTATCGGCGCTTTCGCCGTAGGCGATGGTGCCGGCAAAGTCGCCATTGGCGTTGAGCAGCAGCACCGAGGCGGTGTGGTCCATCGTGTAGTCGCCGTCGCCGGTGTCGACCTTCTTCCAGTAGATGCCGAACGACTTGGCCATGGCATGGACCTTGTCCGGAGCGCCCGTGATGCCGACGATACGGTCGGAGAAATTGCTGACATAGGCGTTCATCACTTCCGGCGTGTCGCGCTCGGGATCGACCGAGACGAAATAGGCGTGCAGGTTCTTGCCGTCGTCGCCGAGCGTCTTCAGCCAGCGGGCCAGTTCGAACAGCGTGGTCGGGCAGACCTCGGGGCAATGGGTGAAGCCGAAGAAGACGACGCTGGGCTGCCCCCTGAAGGCGGCTTCGGTGATCGGCGTGCCTTTCTGGTCGACCAGGGTGAAGGCGGCCCCGAACGGTTCGCCGCCATAGTGGCCGCGGTACCAGTCGAAGGTCAGCCAGCCGATGCCGGCCGCCATCAGGACGAGAATGCCGACCAGGATAGAACGCATCATCATCAAAAGTCCGTCTGCAGAAATCGCCGCGCCGGCTCAATGCCGCGCCTGTGCGACAGTCTTAGCGGTTCGGCCTCGCACAGGCAAAGTGCCGCGTTGCCGCAACCGCGGCGGTGTCGACCTATCTGCTTGCAAAGCCGGGCTGCTCGCCCCACCTGTGACCGGCAACTCGAACCGCAGGAGGCTACTTTGCGACGACTGGTTGGGCGACGACTGATTGGGCACGGACTGATTGGGCGGAAACTGATCGGCGGCGCCTTGGCCGCCTGCGTTGTCCTTGGCGCCGGTGCCGCGGTCGCCGAGGAAGTCGGCAAGGTCGGCGTCGACTGGCTCGGCAACGACATCATCGTCGAGGCGATCAAGGATCCGAAAGTGGAGGGCGTGACCTGCCATGTCTCCTATTTCGATCGCGGCATCATCGATCGCCTGCACAAGGGCAACTGGTTCGAGGATCCGTCCGATTCCTCGATCTCCTGCCGCCAGACCGGTCCGATCACCATCGGTGACATCGACATGAGCGAGGGCGGCGAGGAAGTGTTCAAGCAAGGCATCAGCCTGATCTGGAAGAAACAGGTGGTGAACCGCATCTACGACAAGGCCAACGAGACGCTGATCTATCTCTCGCATTCGCGCCAGGTGCAGAACGGCTCGGCCAAAATGTCGGTCACCACCGTGCCGCTCTACGGTCAGAACGTGGTGTGGAGCAAAGGCAAGCCGTAACAGGCTGCCGACCTTCGGACGATTGGTCCCGCTTGCGGGACCAATCGCTCGGGGGTAAAGCCGCCGGCATGGACCGTACTGAAAGTCTTGTGCCGAAGGATTCCGAGCCGCGCATTCATCCGACCGCGGAACTGAAGGCGTGCAAGCTCGGCCGCTATGCCTCGATCGGCGAGCGGGTGGTGCTGCGCGAGGTGAATGTCGGCGACTTCTCCTATTTTGAACGCCACTGCGAAGCGATCTACACGACGATCGGCAAATTCTGCTCTATCGCCGCCAACAGCCGCATCAATGCGCTGGAGCATCCCATAGAGCGGCTGACCCAGCACAAGCTCAGCTACCGGCCGAACGAGTATTTTCGTTGGCTGGGCGTCGATGCCGCCTTCCGCGAGCGGCGGCAGGCGAAAGTGGTGACCATCGGCCATGATGTCTGGATCGGCCACGGCGCGGTGATCATGCCTGGGGTCGCCGTCGGCAACGGTGCCGTCATCGGCGCCAACGCCGTGGTGACGCGTGACGTGCCGTCCTATGCGATCGTCGCCGGCGTGCCGACGAAGGCTCTCCGGCCACGCTTCGCTCCGGATATCGCGGCGCGGATCGAAGCTCTCGCCTGGTGGGACTGGCCGGTCGAAAAGCTGGCCAGAGCGGTTCCCGACATGCAGGCAATGCCGATCGAAGCGTTCCTCGATCGCTGGGAAAACGACGCCGTCTGACCAGCTCAAGTGCGTAGCGTTGAGACGGAGTCGGGCGACGCGCTTCAAGGCCCGCCGGACTGAAACCCCTTCCGCCATGCGGGGGTGGCGCAGCGGAAGGGGCTGGAGTTAAACCGCTGTGAAGCGGAAGGAACAGGCACTCTCGCCTGCAGGGTCATTGTGACATTGAACCCATAAGGCGTGTTTTCCAGGCTATTCTCCCTATGCGTGTAGGCAATTGTACCTGAGGTATTTGCTTGCATCGGGAACCTGAAACGGTCGCTGATTGTTCTCATCGCGCCGCAGCGTTGAGGATTTCGATAGATGGAAAAGCATTTCACCAAGGTCGCCAACTGGGTCGCCCGCATAGCCGGCCTGCCGCCGACATTCGCCCTCTGTTGCCTGATCGTCATCGTCTGGGCGGTGAGCGGTCCGTTCTTCGGCTTTTCGGACACCTGGCAGCTCGTCATCAACACGGGCACGACCATCATCACCTTCCTGATGGTCTTCCTGATCCAGAACACTCAGAACCGCGACGGCGCGGCGATCCAGGCCAAGCTCGACGAACTGATCCGGGTCGGCAAGGGCCACAACCACTTCATAGGCATCGAGCATCTGACCGAATCCGAAGTCGAGGAAATCCGCGCCAAATGCGAGCGTGCGGCAAAGCGGCATGACGAACAGATCGCCGACACGGCGGCGAAGAAGGTTGTGGCGAGGAAGCGAGGGTCGAAAAAGCAGGCGGCCTGAAAATCAGCCTTTCATGAACGCCGCGAAACTGTCCTTGTGGTCCGGGTGCCAGCGCGACAGGGCTGGGCGGTTTTCGATGATGTCGCCGATCGCCCAGGCCATGCGCTTTTCATCCAGCGGGCGGGCCGCCTCATTGTCCGGGCACAGCATGTAGAAATCGCCTCTGGTCAGGGATTCCAGCATGAAATCCACAACCTGTTCGCCGGTCCAGGCGCCGGCCGGTTTTTCCGTCGCGCCCTCGGTCAGGCTGGTAAAGGTGAAGCCGGGGATCAGCAGATGGGCAGCGACATGGGCGCCGGGTTCGTTGCGTAACGCATGCGCCAGGCCCTCGGTGAAGGTTTTCACCCCTGCCTTGGAGACATTGTAGGCAAGGTTGCCGGGCGGCGTGGTGATGCCTTGCTTGGAGCCGGTGTTGACGATCAAACCCGGCCCGGCCGAGGCCAGCATTCGCGGCGCGAAGGCCTCCACGCCATGCACGACGCCCCAGAAGTTGATGTCCAGCAGCCGTTTCCAGGCGTCGCGGTTTTCCCATGGCTTTCCGGGATTGTCGCCGACGCCGGCATTGTTCATCAGCAGCGACACGCCGTCGAAGGCGCCGAACGCCCTCTCGGCGAGGCGGTCCACCTCATCCGCCTTCGAAACGTCGGCGGCGACGGCAAGCACGGCATCGTCGCCGGCAATCGCAGAAACGGCGCGCGAGGCGTCGTCAAGCCGCGCGCCGCCAATGTCGGCCAGCACGATCTTCATGCCCATCAGTGCAAGCCGCTTGGCGGCCGCCAGACCGATGCCGCTGGCGGCGCCGGTGATCACGGCGGCATTGCCTGGGGCAAGCGCGGGCAGGGCGGTCTGGATCTCGGCGTCGGTGATCATGGGCGATGGGTTCCTTGTTCGATGCGCCGAACTTAGCGCCGGAACCGGTCGGTGCAAGCCTCTGCTCGCCTTGTCGGGTTGACCAGTTCGGTCGAGGCTGCGCATGTTGCCCTTTGCCTCCGCAAAAGAGATTTTGCCCTGGGGACAAAACAAACTTTAGCCCTGGGGACAAACGGAGATTTCCTGATTGACGGACTGGGTTGCAATCCTGAAGGAACAGACCGCCATTGGCGACCAGATGGGCCGCGAGGTGCCGCAGATGCTGGCCAATCCCGACATCAGCGAAACGCAGGTGAAGACGCTCTTTTCCGCCCTGGAGAAACAAGCCGAGTTCGTCGAGAAGCTGCGCATGGCGCTGGAAAAGTTCGGCCATGATTTCTCGATCATCAAGGCCGCGGAACGGCTGGAGGAGCGCTATGCAGACCTCGCCGCATCGGTGGCGGAAAAACTGAAAGCGATGCGCAAGTAGCGCAACTCTGGGAACGACGTGCAGCGCTTTGCCTTGAAAATGCGTGAAGACAGCTACTTTTCAATCACCCGCGCAAAGCGCGTATCCGGCACGAGCCAAATCATCGCGACCAGCACATAGAGCGCGACGCCGATCCACTGGCTGACGAAGGTCAGCACGACGGCTGCGATGTAGACAGCCAGCGAGAGCTTCCCCTTGCGGTCAGTACCCAGCGCCTTGGCAAAGGCGGTATCATTGCCGTGCAGGCGATGCAGCGCGGCGGCGAGTATGGTGTAGGCGATGGCGCATAGCGCGAGGTCGGTGCCATAGACCGCGACCGGCACCGGCGCAAAGTGGTTCTCGCCCATGAAGGCTGTGGTCACCGGCATCAGCGACAGCCAGAACAGCAGATTGAGGTTGGCCCACAGCACGCGCCCGTCGACCCGCTGCACGGCGTGGAACATGTTGTGCAGGTTGTTCCAGTAGATGCCGACATTGATGAAGGACAGCACGTAGCAGAAGAAGATCGGCCACAACGGCACCAGGGCGGAGAAGTCCTCGCCGTGCGGCACTTTCAACTCAAGCACCATGATGGTGATGATAATGGCCACGACACCATCGGTGAATGCCTCGACCCTGCCTTTGCCCATGGATCCCACCTTTGCCCGCGATGAATTGTCGAAAGAGAGAGTAAACGCTAGCGGATGTTGGGGAGCCAATAAATGGCAACCGGGGAATTCCTCAACCATGTCCAAGGAAAATCCGGCATCAGTCCCGCTGGTCAGGACGATTACGGCCGCCCACCGTTGACTTTTCTTGGCTTGGCCGCTCCTCTTGCAGGGCAGTCTTGGCCGAAGCAGATGTACGGCTGAGATTCGAATGGAGGGGACTGATGAGATTTCGTTTTCTGCTTGTGGTCGCGACCATCCTGGCCGCGGTCTTCGGGACGTCGGCCGCGGCCTTCGCCTACAGCGCCCACACCTCGACCAACCTCAACGTCCGCAGCGGGCCGGGAGCGGGATACGCCAGGGTGGGAACGCTGCCCGCCGGCTTCAGGGTCAATGTCACCGGCTGCCAGCCGGGCTGGTGTAGAATCCACGGCGGCGGCGTGAGCGGCTGGGCCAGCGCCGGTTATCTCGAACGCTCCCAAATCGTTCGCCCGCCGATCATCATCGTGCGCCCGCCGCATCGGCCGCACTGGCAGCACAGGCCGCACCGTCCTCCGCACCATCGCCCGCCGCACAAGCCGCGCCCCGGCAAGTGCAAGATCGCGCCCGGCTTCCCCTGCAGGTGAGGCCGACCGGTTGAGCGATAGATGACGGATCGGAGCCGCTGGCCCCGATCAGAGCCTGTTCAGCCGGCGGATATCCCGCTCAAGCAATGTCCACGGTGCTGTCAGGAGCCTCCCTGTCGGCTGGAACGTCGTGGATGAAACCGCGTTAAGTCCTCGATCCCCGAAATTGGTGACGAGGTTGGCCATGGCCATTCGCAATTTTGCGCATACGCACGAAGGAGCAGGTGGCGAGGCTCTTGCAATCCCCACCGTCGCCGCGATGATTGCGGTGCTGTTTGCCGGCAGCACGGTGCTGACGCCGCTCTATATCGTGTACAAGCAGCAATTCGGCTTTTCACAAATCACCCTGACGCTGATCTACGCCGTGTATGTCGTCGGCAATCTGGCGGCATTGGTGATGTTCGGCGGGGTGTCCGATGTCGTCGGGCGCCGGCCCGCGAGCCTGGCGGCGATGCTTGTCGCCATCGTCAGTGCGCTTGTCTTCCTGTTTGCCGGAAACGTCGTCTCGCTCGACGTCGCTCGCATCCTGAGCGGGCTTGGCATCGGCGTCGGCGCGGGGACCGGAACCGCGTGGATTGCCGAGCTTCTTCCCGGCGCGGACAAGTCGCGCGCCAGTGTGATCGCCACCAGCACCAATTTCCTCGGCCTCGGCTTCGGCGCACTGATTTCGGGACTTCTGGCTGAATATGAGCCATGGCCGTTGCGGCTGATCTTCATCGTCTATCTGGCAGCACTTTTGGTGGTAACGGTCCTGGTCTGGCGCACTCGCGAAACGATGGCGAAGCCGGGCGGCCTGCGGCGGCTTTCCTTGCGGCCGCAACTTTCCGTCCCGGAGGAAATCCGTGCGCGCTTCGTCGCGCCGGCGGTGACCGGCTTCGGCGCGATGGCGCTGGTCGGGTTCTACGCCGCGTTGGCGCCGAGCATCCTGGCGCAGCAACTGCATGTGACCAACCACGCCGTCGCCGGCGCGCTGTTCTTCGAACTGGCGATCGTCACCGCGATCAGCATTGTCGTTCTGATGCACATGAAGAGCAACAAAGCGATGCTGGCTGCGCTGGCATTGATGATCCCAAGCGTCTCGTTGGTGGTGGCGGCGCAGATACTGGCCTCGATGGCACTGATGGTTGCTGCGACGGCCTGTTGCGGCGTTGCGGCGGCGCTTGGTTACCGTGGCGGGCTGCAAGTAGTGAACGAGATCGCGCCGAAGGCTCGTCGCGCCGAAGTGGTGTCCAGCTTCTTCATCTGCTGCTTTGTCGGCAACGCCTTGCCCGTCATCGGCATTGGCATCGTTTCGACCTATGCCAGTCCCATCGCCGCCAGCCTGGCATTCGCCGGCGTGATCGTGGCGTTTGCGTTGGTGGCACTGGCTTTTGAGCTGAAACAACACGGGCGTTGAGCCCTGGAGCTGTCCAGCGGAACCGGGTTAGCTTCAGCCGTTCGGTGTTTCAGGCGAAAGATGCGCGCGTCCGCGTGGCACGCCAAGACCGGTGTCCGGCGGCTCGCCGGCTGCCGGTCTGTTCTCGATCATGTGCGTGGTGCGCCAGCGGCCGAAACGGTAGTAGGCAGAGGCCAGTACAAGCGAGCTGATCGAACCCACCGGGAAACTCCACCACAGCGCTTCCTCGCCGATCACGCCACGCATGAAATAGGCAAAGCCGGTGCGCACGATCAGCACCGAAATGACCAGGATGATCAGCGGCGGCATCACGGCACCCGTGGCTCGTACGGTGGCAAACAGCACGATGGTTATGCCGAACAGGATGAACGACCACGAGGCGACATTGTTGATGTGGACGGCGATGTCGATCGCCGCGCTGTCGCTGCTCAGGAACAGGCTCAGCACCGAACGGTCGAAAACCGACAGCACGGCAACCAGCGCGCCGGTCAGGACCAGGTTGAAGCCGACGCCGGAGGCGGCGATGCGGCCGATCCGGTCCCAGCGCCCGGCGCCGACATTTTGTGCCGCCATCGAGGACACCGCGGCGCCGATGGCGAGCGCCGGCATCTGGATGTAGGTCCACAGTTGGGCGGCGATGCCGTAAGCGGCGGCGACCTGTGAGCCGTTGGAGTTGACCATGCCCATCACTGTCAATGCAGCCGCGGAGATGACAATCATCTGCAGACCCATCGGTACGCCCTTGAAGACGACGATGCGAAGCAAGGTGGGATCGGGCCGCAGCAGAGCGAGGTTGGCGCCGGCCAGCCGCAGCGGATGCCTGCGTACATAGAGCACGATCAGGATGGCGATCACGCTTACCGTCTGGCCGATCAGCGTGGACGTGGCGGAGCCCGCGATGCCGAGCTCGGGAAACGGCCCGATGCCGCGGATGAGCAATGGGTTGAGCACGATGTCGAGGACGACGGCCAGCGCCATGAAGAAGAAGGGCGTGCGTGAATCGCCGGCACCGCGCAGCACGGTCATGACGAAGGACAGAAGGTTCATCATCGGCACGGCGACGAAGATGATGCGCAGATAGGAGCGCGCCAGCGGCAAGGCATCGGCCGGTGTGCCGAGCGTGTTGAGAATGGCGTCGACCCAGATCCAGCCGCAGACCGCGAAGACAACCGAGACGAGGAAGAAGAACGTCGCGCTGGTGCCGACGATGCGGCGCGCCTCGGGCAGGTCGCGGGCACCGACCGACTGGGCCACCAGAATGGTGGCCGCCATGCCGATGCCGAACACAGTGCCGAGGATCAGGAACAGGACGAGGTTGGCGTTGGAGGTGGCGGTCAGCGCCGATTCGCCGAGGAAACGGCCGACCCAGACGGCGTTGATCGAACCGTTGAGCGACTGCAGCACGTTGGAGCCGAGCACCGGCAGGGCGAACAGCAGAAGCGTGCGCGGGATCGGGCCGCTGGTCAGGTCGCCGGTGCGCCGGCGCGCGGGCATTTTTTCGTCCATGGCGGGCAGCTCGGCGGATGGTGATTTGGATCCAGTCCACGATGATATCGCAGGCGGTACCGAGATGCACCCTTGCGAACGCGCCGCACGGTTGAAAGGCCGCTGCCCCGTTCATGCCCAGCCGCGAGCCCCAGCGGACGCGCCAAGCGCGCCCGCCCGGGCAGTGGTGGTTACTTCTTGGTCAGACCCGGCAGCGTGACCTGATAGACCAGGAACATGGTGTCGACATTGGCGCCGTCTTCGGCCTTGTAGGGCGCGCCGACCTGAAAACCGTCCTGGGCGAGGAAGTCGTTGTCGTTGGCGACGAACAGGAAGTAGTCGTCGGGCAGCTTCGGATCCAGAACGCTGACCACTGACATCGCCTCCCACTTCTCGGACAGGTTATCCTGGTCGTTGGGCGCGCCATTGTGCAGGCCGAAGCGGCCGAGCTCGGCACTGTCGTTGATGTCGATGAATGGCGTCAGCTTGGCCGGTGTCACCGATGGGTCGACGACGCCCTTGGGGGCGACCGGCTTGTCAGCGGCGTCGAAGGCGCCGCCGGCGATGTCGGTCGCGGCCGAGACGTCGACGACGAAGATCTGGCGCACAAGCGAGGTGTCGCCCTTCAGCCCCTGGCCGTTGCCGCTGTCGCGCGCCAGCATCAGGAAAGTCTGATCCGACAGTGCCACGATCTCGCTCTGCGCGGCGACCTTGGTCTTGCCCTTGGCATCCTTGAACACCGGCAGCGGCACGACATACTCATGCGCCAGCTTGATGGCCGAGGTCGGATGCGTCGTAGACGAGGGCGCGGGTGTTCTGGCGCGTGGCGGGCGAATCGCCGCCGTCCTGCCGGGGCGCCGACTGCAGCACGGCGATCAGGAACTTGCCGTCTGGCGTCATTGCCATGCCTTCGAGGCCTTGGTTGTTCTGGCGGCCGGTTTCGGGATCCTTCGGATCGGGCTCGGCGGCACCGGGTCCCGGATTGTCCGAGGCGAAGTTCGGCGTGCCGTGGCGCATCGGCACGAGGGCGGCCGGTGGCTGGGTTGCCGACAGCAGATGCCCGTCGGCGGAAAACCGATAGATGTTCGGGCCGTATTCGTCGGAGATGAACATCGAACCATCGGGCAGCCGCACGATCGCCTCGTTGTCGAGCGCCAGCTTGCCATTGTCGGCTTGCGGCAGGATCGGCATGTCGCCGCTTGCCGCGCGCACGCCGTTGAGCGGATCGAGGCCTGTGGCATCAGCCCCCTTGTCGTCGGTAAGAAGCATGGTGTCGGCGAGCGTTGCCTTGACGCCGGTCTGCCGCTGGCCGGCAGCAGGTGCCGCATCTGGTGCCACCGGGGTAAACTCGATGCCGATGGTGTTGAGGCGCGGCCGGTAGTCGGTGGTACCGACGACATTGTAGCCGCGATCCGGCAGCAGCCAGAGCGAACCTTTGTAGCCAGCGGCCTTATGCGTCCAGCCTGATGTGTCGATCGACATGCCGGAGCCCGAACCAAACGTCTCGCCGAACTTGTCGCGCTGAGCGGCCGGGATGCGACCGACGCCGACCAGCCCTTTGTTGACAAAGCTCGTGCCGCCGACGGTCGCGGTGCTGTCGGCGAGGGCCGGCGTCAAGGCGGTGAACAAGGCCAGCGCGACGCCGAGCGACGCGGTTCGATACAGGTGTTTCATGGATAATCCTCTTGTGCCGGATGTGCCGCGGGACGAAAAAACTGAAAGAGGCGCGACATCGATGATGCCGCGCAGGCCTCCCCGAAACGCGGTCTACGGCGCGAACATGATGCTTGCGTGACAGCGCGCAGTGCATGCCGGCGGTCTTCTTCACGTGCCGATAGAAACGTGCGCCTGGCGGAAGATCATTCCGTCAGTCTCAGACCGGCAAAAAAGGCCGCGCGCGCTGGTACTGGACACTTATGTCTAGTGCGTATATAGTCCGGCCTTCGGACCAACCGTGGAGGGGAAGCCTTGAAGTCGCACTACCGCGCAGTCGTCATCGGGGGTGGCGTGGTGGGAGCCTCGGTGCTCTACCATTTGACGCGGTTCGGCTGGAGCGATGTGGCGCTGATCGAGCGCGCCGAACTGACGGCCGGTTCGACGTGGCACGCGGCGGCAGGCTTCCATGCGCTCAACGCGGATCCCAACGTGGCGGCGCTGCAGGACTACACCATCAATCTCTACCGGGAGATCGAGGCCGAATCCGGCTGGGATATCGGCCTGCACATGACGGGCGGCGTCAACATCGCCAGCGATCCCGCGCGCTGGGAGTGGCTGAAATCGGCTTGGGCGGTGTTCCAGTCGGTTGGCATCGAGACCGCGCGCCTCGTCACGCCCGACGAGATCAAGGCGATCTGCCCGATCGTCGACGTCTCCGGCGTGCTTGGCGGTCTGCATGATTCCAACGAAGGCCATCTCGACCCGTACGGTACGACGCACGCCTATGCCGGCGCTGCAAAAAAGCGCGGCGCCGACATCATACTGCGCAACCGGGTGGTCGAGTTGAAGCCGCGCGCCGACGGTCGCTGGGATGTCGTCACGGAGCAGGGCACCATCATCGCCGAGCATGTCGTCAATGCCGGCGGGCTGTGGGCAAAGCAGCTCGGTCGCATGGCCGGCGTCGACCTGCCGGTGACGCCGATGGAGCACCATTATTTCATCACTGAGGACATTCCCGAGATCGCGGCGCTGGACAAGGAAATCGGCATCGCCGTCGATCTCGACGGCTTTTCGTATCTCCGGCAGGAGCGCAAGGGCGTGCTGCTGGGCGTTTACGAGCAGAACCCGAAGCACTGGAACATGGATGGCGCGCCATGGGACTACGGCATCGAACTGATCCCGGAAGACATCGATCGCATCAGCCCGGAACTCGCCAAGGCGCATGAGCGCTTCCCTTGCTTGGCGACGGCCGGCATCCGCAAATGGGTCAACGGCGCCTTCACCTTCACGCCGGACGGCAATCCGATTGTCGGGCCGGTGCGCGGGCTGAAGAATTACTGGGTCGCCTGCGGCGTCATGGCCGGTTTCAGCCAGGGCGGCGGCGTCGGCAAGTCGCTGGCCGAATGGATGATTTTCGGCGAACCGCAGGCCGACATCTTTGGCATGGACATCGCCCGCTACGGCGCCTTCGCCGCCAACCGGGAATATCTCAAGCAGACGACACGCCAGTTCTATTCGCGCCGCTTCGTCATGACCTTTCCCAATGAGCGGCTGCCCGCCGGCCGGCCGCTGAAACGCCCCGGCGCCTATGACGGCATGACGGCCGCGGGATGCGAATGGACAGCGTCGTGGGGGCTGGAAATCCCGGCCTATTTCGCGCCGATGGGATTTGCCGAGAACACGACGCTGCGGCGCTCCAACGCCTTCGACATCGTCGGCGACGAGGCGCTGCAGGTGCGGCGCGCCGCCGGTCTCGTCGATATCTCGGCCTATTCGCGCTATGCGGTGGCGGGGCCAAGTGCGGAAGCCTGGCTCGACCGGCTGCTCGCCTGCAGGCTGCCGAAGCCGGGGCGGGCCGGCCTGGCGCCGATGCTCGGTCATGACGGACGGCTGAAGGGCGACCTCACCGTCTTCAACTGGGGCGGCGGCAGCTATTGGCTGATGGGCTCCTACTATCTCCGGGAATTCCACATGCGCTGGTTCGAGAGCCATGCGGCTGAAGGCGTCACCGTCGACGACCTCTCCGACACGATGAGCGGCTTTCTGCTGACGGGGCCGAACGCGCGCAAAATACTGGAGCGAACGACGCATCAGGATGTTTCCGGCGCAGCGCTGCCGTTCATGGCCTGCGGCGCATTTGATATCGGCATGGTGCAGGCACGTGTTGCGCGGCTGTCGATATCAGGCGAACTCGGCTTCGAAATCAGTTGCCCCGTGACCATGCATGCCACTCTGCGCGACACGCTGCTGGGCGCTGGCGAGGATCTGGGCCTTGCCGAAATCGGCTACTATGCGCTCAATGCGCTGCGGCTGGAGAAGAGCTTTGGCATCTGGTCGCGCGAATTCACGCAAGGCTACACGCCGGGCCAGACCGGTCTCGACCGGTTCATCGCTTTCGGCAAGAGCGACTTCATCGGCCGCGAAGCGGCGTTGAAGGAGCGCGACGCCGGTGCCTCGCAGCGGATCGTGACGCTGGAGATCGACGCTATTGATGCCGATGCCAGCGGTTTCGAGCCAGTCTGGCATGACAGTCGGCGCGTCGGTTTCGTCACCTCGGGCGGATTTGGTTACACGATCGGCAAGAGCGTCGCACTGGCGTTGGTGGACGACGATTTTGCCGAGGAGGGGACGGCGCTTTCGGTGCACATTGTAGGCGTCGAGCGGCCGGCACGCGTCATCGCGGCCTCGCCCTACGATCCCGAGGGCAAGGCGATGCGGCAATGAGGAGAATACACCATGGTCGATGACGCGGCACGGGACAGCAGGCGCGAGCGCCGGCGTGGACGCACGGGCGAGGCAGGCAGCGAAAGCAGCCGCCGGCCCAATTACCATTCGCTGAAGAATCCGTTCCTGCCGCAGCCGATCTTCTCGGATGATCAGGTCGCCGCCATCCATGACACGGCGTTGCGCGTGCTGGAAGAGCTCGGCATCAAGGTGCTGCTGCCGCAGGCGCGTGAGCTTTTCGCCAATGCCGGCGCCCTGGTCGATCCGGACACCGACATGGTGCGCATCGGTCGCGACATGGTGACGGCGGCACTGGCCTCGGCGCCGAACTCGATCCACGCCCATGCCGGTTCCCGCGCGCGCGATTTGACGCTCGAACTTGGCTCGATGGCGTTCCTGGCCGGGAGCGGAGCACCGAACGTCACCGATCTCGAGCGCGGCCGGCGGCCGGGAACACTGGCGGATTTCGAGGATCTCATGCGGCTGGTGCAGCATTTCGACGTGCTGCATATGCTGGGGCCCTGCATCGAACCGCAGGATGTCGACAACCGCTTTCGGCACTATGCCGTCAACCGCGCGCAGCTGACGCTGTCGGACAAGTTTCCATTCGTCTTCGCGCGCGGTACGCCGCAGGTCGAGGACGGGTTCGAGATGCTGCGGCTGGCGCGCGGCCTGTCGCAGGACGAGTTTCTGGCAAATGCATATTGCTACACCGTCATCAACACCAACTCGCCGCGCCAGCTCGACATCCCGATGGCGCAAGGCATCATCGATTTGGCCCGCGCGGGCCAAATCTCCGTCATCACGCCGTTCTGCCTGGCAGGCGCCATGGCGCCGATCACGGTGGCCGGCGCGTTGACGCTGCAGCACGCCGAAGCGCTGGCCGGGCTGACGCTAGCGCAGATCGTGCGGCCGGGTGCGCCGGTCGTCTATGGTTCGTTCTCCTCCAATGTCGACATGAAATCCGGCGCGCCAGCCTTCGGTACGCCCGAGCATGTCAAGGCGACGCTGGGCGCCGGTCAGCTGGCGCGCTTCACCGGGCTGCCGTGGCGGTCCGGCGGCGGCAGTGCGGCCAACATCTCCGACGCGCAGGCCGCGCACGAGACGCAGTTCGCGCTGTGGGGTTCGGTGCTGGCCGGGGCGACGATGTGCATCCATGCCGCCGGCTGGCTGGAGGGGGGCTTAAGCGTTTCCTTCGAAAAGCTGGTCACCGACATCGAGGCTTTGCAGACAGTGGCCGAGCTCTGTGCCCCGACGCCTGGCGACAGCGATTCCATCGGTTTCGAAGCGATCGCCGAGGTGCAGCCGGGCGGCCACTTCTTCTCGGCCGGCCACACCATGGCGCGCTACCGCACCGCCTTCTACGAACCGCTGGTGGCCGACTGGTCGAATTTCGGCAACTGGACGCAGAGCGGCTCGAAGACGGCGAGCGAGCGCGCCACCGGTGTCTGGAGGCGGGTGCTTTCCGATTTCGCGCCGCCGGCAACGGCTGCCGCCACCGCCGGCGTGCTGGATGAGTTTATCGCGCGGCGCACGGCAGAGGGCGGAGCGGCGCCGGTATCTTGAGACTTGCTCTCGCTGATCGCCCTCATTGTGGCGCGATCCGGAACCTGCAGCGCCTCCCGCGCATTCAAGGTTGCGGCCGGTGCACTGCGCACCGGTGTGCTGTTTGAGGGGACGACGACATCGGCGGTCCTGCTGCCACCATCAATCACTGTCGCGCGCCACCAGGTCCAGCGGCCAGACCTCGCGCATGATCCGTGGACCTTCCGGGCCGGCGAAGGCGGGAAGCGACGCCAGCAGCATTTCGGCGAGGCGTTGTCCCATTGGCTCCAGCGCCGGGCGGAAGGCGGTCAGAGCCGGGGAAAAATAGCGGCAGAGCGGCGTGTCGACGATGACGGTCACCGCCATGTCGTGGCCCGGCCTGATGCCCATCTCGGCCAGCGCCTTGCAGCCGCCCAGCGCCATTGCATCATTGTTGAAGATGATGGCGGTTGGCGGGGCCTTGGAGCGCATCACCTGAGGCGTCACCTCGTAGCCGCCGGCCTCGTTGATGAAGCCGGAGGCGATCAGCTCGGGGTCGATCTCGATGCCGTGCCGCTTTAGGGCCTTGCGGTAGCCGGCCAGGAACAAATAGCCGAAGTTGAGGTCGAGCGACGGACGGACGGCGGCGATGCGGCGGTGGCCGCGCGCCACCAGGCGGTCGACGGCGTCGGCGCCGGCCTTCTCGAAATCGAGGTCGAGGGAAGGATAGGACTTGGCCCCGGAGCGACTGCGGCCGAGCGTGGCGAAGGGAAAGCCGGCTTGCGTGAGATAGTCGATGCGCTCGTCCTCGCGCCGCGTCCAGGCCAGCAGCACCGCGTCGGCGCGGCGCGTTTCGACGACACGGCGCAGGCGCTCCTGCTGGTAGTCGCCTGGCGCCCCCATGACCACGGTCAGGTCGAGCCCGCTTTCGGCAAGCCTGGCCTGCAGCCCGATCAGGAATGGAATGAAGAACGGCTCACCATATTGCTGGTCACCGGGATGCGGCTGCAGCATGAAGGCGATCGAATGGGTGGCGCCTTGCCTCAGGCTGCGGCCGGACTGGTTCGGCGAATAGTTGAGCGTCCTGGCCGCCTCGAGCACGCGCTGGCGCGTGTCGGCATTTACATCGGCGCGACCGTTCAGCGCTCGCGACACCGTGCCGATCGATATGTTCAAGTGACGGGCAAGGTCGTGAATGCTGGATGCCAAGTGACTGTACTCCCCTTGCTTGGCTAGCACCGGTAGCCGCTCAGGCCAAGGCGACAGGACGATTTTCGCCAACGGCCAATTGACATTCTACGCCTTCGGGTGTGTTCTCGTAAACGTTTACGGAAAAACGTTTACGGTCCTGCCGTGGATGCCGTGACGATCGGTCTGGAGGGACCGAGCGGAGGAGGAGCGCTGGATGATCGATGTCGTCCTGGTCGGCTGCGGAGCGATGAGCAAGGCCTGGCTCGATGCCATCAGGCAGATCCGCGGGCTCACCCTTGTCGGCCTCGTGGATATCGAAGCCGAGAGGGCACGGGCGAGGGCGCGCGAATACGATCTCACCAATGCCTTCATCGGCAGCAATCTCGACGCCGTGCTCGACCAGACCAAACCGCAAGCGGTGTTCGACGTGGTGGTTCCAGCCGCCCGGCGCGAAGTCGCTTTTTCCGCTTTTGCCCACAATTGCCATCTGCTGACGGAAAAGCCGCTCGCCGACAGTCCGGAAAATGCGCGCGCCATCGTCGAGGCCGCGCGCCGCGCCGGGTGCATTCACGCCGTCGTGCAGAACCGCCGCTATGTCGCCAATGTCAGGCGCATCCGCAGATTCCTGGATTCCGGCGCCATTGGTACGCCGACCAGCATCCACGCCGACTTCTTCGTCGCGCCGCATTTCGGCGGCTTTCGCGAGGAGATGGCGCATGTGCTGCTGCTCGACATGGCGATCCACACCTTCGACGCCGCCCGCTACATGGTCGCCGGCGAGCCGGCCAATGTCTATTGCCAGGAATGGGAGCCGGCCAATTCCTGGTACCGGCAGGGATCGTCGGCCAGCGCCGTCTTCGATCTCGGCCGCGGCAAGATCTTCACCTATGCCGGCAGCTGGTGCGCCGCCGGCTTCCGCACCAGTTGGGAAAGTACATGGCGCATCGTCGCCGAGCGCGGCAGCCTCCTCTGGGACGGCAATGACGAGCTGAGGGCAGAAGCAGTGATGCCGGGCCGCGACGGAATGTTCGACAAAACCCAGCCGATCGCGGTGCCGCCGCTCGATGCGTCCGATCGCGTCGGCGGCCATCTCGGCATTCTCCAGGATTTCGTGCACGCCATCGAGACCGGCACCGAGCCGGAAACGCGCGGCGCCGACAACATCAAGAGCCTGGCCATGGTTTTCGGCGCCATCGAAAGCGCCGAGACCGGCCGCCGCGTGACAATCGCAGAGGACGCACAATGACGCCGAACCCGCTTCTCGACATCCGGATCGGCACCATGGTGCGGGCCAATCTCGACGACCCGGCGGCTTACGTCAAACAGATCCTGCCGCACGGCTTCGAGAGCATCCAGCCCTTCTTCTGGCAAACGCTTGGCGGCAAGGACCTGCCGCTTCTCGCCGGCCAGATCTGCGAGGCGATCGGCGATGCCGACGTCATCGTGTCCTCGCTCGGCGTGTTCGGCAATCCGCTGGAAGACGGCGAGGTCGATCGCGGCGTGCTCAAGGCCTGGGAGACGGTGATCGACAACGCGCATCTGTTCGGCACTTCGATGGTCAGCGGCTTCACCGGCCGCCTGCGCGGCAAGAAGCTGACGGACAGCCTGCCGCGCTTCAAGGAGGTCTGGGGACCGTTGGCCAAGCGTGCCGCCGACAAGGGCGTGCGCATCGCGTTCGAGAACTGCGCCATGGACGGCAACTGGGCCGCCGGCGACTGGAACATTGCCCACAATCCGGACGCCTGGGAGCTGATGTTCAACGAAGTGCCCGACGACAATCTGGGCCTCGAATGGGAGCCCTGCCACCAGCTCGTCTATCTGATCGATCCGATGCCGCAGATCCGCAAATGGGCGCCGCGCATCTTCCATGTGCACGGCAAGGACGCGACGGTGCGCTGGGATGTCATCCGCGAGCATGGCGTGTTCGGCCGTTTGCCGTTCGTGCAGATGCGCACGCCAGGCTTCGGCGACAGCGACTGGACGCGGGTGATCAGCGAATTGCGGCTGGCCGGGTACAAGGGTGCCATCGATATCGAAGGCTGGCACGACCCGGTCTATCGCGACGATCTCGAGATCACCGGGCAGGTGCGGGCGCTGGAATATCTGAAGCAATGCCGGGGAGGCGCCAGCTACCTGCCGAACCCGATGTGATCGGCCGGCGGGAGGAGCCGGCCGGGATGTCTGCAGCGCGCATTGCCGAAGCGAATGTCGAAACCCCTCGCTTGCGAGGACAAAAAGGGAGGATAAGTGCATGAGCATGACGATGAGAAGGACAGTTCTGCGCTCGACCGTCGTGGCCGCCGCCACGGTGCTTGCCGCTGCGGTCTCCACCTTGCCCGCGCAGGCGCTCGACGCCAAATGGTGCAAGGATGTCCACATCCGCTTCTTCGTCGGCGGCGCCGAGGGCGACGCTTTCGGCACCATCGTCTACAATGGCGCCAAGCAGGCAGAGGCCGATCTCGGGCCGAAGGTCGACTACATCTTCTCCCAGTGGGACATCGAAAAGATGGTGCAGCAACTGCGCGAGGCCGTCGCGGTCAAGCCCAACGGCATCGCCATGATGGGCCATCCGGGCGACGCGTCGATCATGCCGCTCGCCGAACAGGCGCACAAGGACGGCATCAAGATGATGTATCAGAACGTGCCGGTGCCGAAGGTGATGGCGGCATTTGGCGGCGGCTATGTCGGCGCCCAGCAGGAACAGCAGGGCCGCGCGCTCGGCGCCGAGGCGTTCAAGCTCGGCAAGCTGAAGGCCGGCGACAAGGCGATCATGATCGGCCCGTTCGAAAACGAAAGTCGCGGCGCGCGCGAGCGCGGCACGGTGGCGGCGCTCAAGGAGGCCGGCGTCGAGGTCATCCAGTTGTCCTCACCGCCGAGCGGCGAATGGGCGTCCGATCCCAATCTGGCCATTCCGGTGATCACCGCGGCACTGCTCAACAATCCCGACGTCAAGGCGGTCGGCTATCCCGGCGGGCAGATGCTCGGCAATGTCTCGACCTACATGCAGGCGGCCGGACGCAAGGCGGGCGAGATCTTCAACTTCGGCTTCGACACCAGCCCGCAGATCGTCGAGGGTTTTAAGGGCGGCTGGGTGCAATTGACCGCCGACCAGCAGCCGTTCCTGCAGGGCTATTTGCCGATCCTCAGCCTCTGCCAGCAGGTGGTGCTGGGGCTGGCGCCGGTGAATGTCGACACCGGCGCCGGCTTCGTCACGCCCGAAAATTACGAGATCGTCGCCGAGCTCGCCAAGCAGGCGCTGCGCTGACCTCCCAAGCCGCCCGCCGGGCTGGCAGGCCCGGCCGGCGGGACCGCTGGCGACGAAGCCGGCAAGAGACAATCAAAGCGAGGATCCGATGGCAGAGCGCCTCATCGAACTGCGCGACATCAGCAAATCCTATGGCCAGGTCTATGCACTGGGCGGGGTCAACCTCAGCGTCGACCGCGGCGAGGTCGTCGGCCTGCTCGGCGACAATGGCGCCGGCAAGTCGACGCTGATCAAGATCCTCTCGGGCGTGGTCAAGCCGACCAGCGGCGAAATCCTCGTGCGCGGCAAGCCGGTGACCGGGTGGAGCGCCGCGCGTTCCCGCGAGGCCGGCATCGAGACGGTGTTCCAGGACCGGGCGCTGGCCGTGCAGCAGACCATCGTTCGCAACATCTTCATGGGCCGCGAACTGACCGGCTTCATGGGCTTTCTCAGGGTCAACAAGGAGATCGAGGAAGCGAGCCGGCTGATGCGCGAGATCGGCTTCACCTCGAAAGTGTTCACGCCGCAGTCGATCGTCGGCCAGCTTTCGGGCGGCGAACGCCAGGGCGTGGCGATCGCCCGCGCCATCTACAAGCAGGCGGAGTTGATCGTCCTCGACGAGCCGACGACGGCGTTGTCGCTGACCGAAACCGCCAAGGTGTTCCATTTCGTGCGCCAGGTGCGGGCGAGCGGCCGCTCGATCCTGTTCATCGGCCACAACATCCATCATGTCTTCGACATCGCCGACCGCTTCGTCGTGCTCGACCGCGGCAAGGTCGCACTGACGACCGACCGCAGCGAGGTCAAGTCGGCCGAAGATCTCATCAACTTCATGGAAGAGGTCGCGCATCCCGGCGGATTGGCCGGGCTGCACGATGCCGGCGACGCGGAGCAGAGAGCACGATGAGCAAGACCATGGAGCCCGATCTGCACGAGCCGTCCGCCGGCATTCCCCGCCCCAGTGCCCAGAAAGAGTGGAAACACCCATCCGATCACTGGATGCGCGGCTTCATCCTCGACAACCGTGCCGCGCTCGGCACGCTCGCCGTGTTCATCGTCATGATGGCGGTGTTCATGATCGCGAACCCGACCGTCTTCACCACCTGGTATCTCTACCGCTCGGTGCTGACGACGCTGCCGGTGGCGCTGTTCGTGGTGGTGCCGCTGGTGTTCGTCGTCACCTGCGGCGAGATCGACCTGTCGTTTCCGGCGACGATGGGTTTTGCCTCATGGGTCTTCGCGCTGGTCGTGCAGGCCGGCTACGATCCGTTTCTCGGCATCGCCGCGGCACTCGTCACCGGCATGCTGCTAGGCTTCCTGGTAGGCTCGCTGGTGGTCTATGGCGGGCTGTCGTCGCTGATCGCCACGCTCGGCATGAATTTCCTGCTGCGCGGCCTGATCCAGATCATCAACGAAGGCAAGTCGATGGCGCTGACCAGCCTCAGCGACAGCTGGGCCTACACGATCTTCTCAAGCCAGCTCCTGGGCATTCCGGTGCAGATCTTCTGGGCCATCGGCTTCGTCGTACTGTCGGCGATGCTCTACAACCGCCATCGCTTCGGCGCGCAGGTGAGGGTGGTGGGCGACAATCCCGACAGCGCCCAGCAGATGGGCATCGACGTCAAGCGCGTGCGGGTGAAAGTGTTCGTCTTCGTCGGCATCGGTGCGGCGCTCGCCGGCACCTTCTCGGTGATGATCAACTTCACCTGGTGGCCGACCGCCGGCGACGGCTATCTCCTGCCGGTTCTGGCCTCGGTGTTCGTCGGCGGCACGCCGACCTGGGGCGGCATCGGCACCGTGGTCGGCGGCGCCATCGGCGCCGTCACCGTGTCGTTCATCCAGACCGGCGTCGTCGCGGCGGGCCTCAGCGGTTTCTACGTCCAGTTCTTCAACGGCCTGATCATCATCCTGTCGCTGCTCGGGCATAAGTGGAACCAGGCAAGGTATCGGTGAGGGCTGTTTCGTTGGCGGACCGCATGCCTTGACGATTGCGGAGACATCAATCACTTCGTCATCCACGGGCGAAGCAGGAGCGCAGCTCCGTCGCGAAGACCCGAGGATCCATGCCGCGACCTTCGCCCAGGAATGCAGCGGAGCAGAATTCTGCACCGTGGTGACGCGTTTGAGTCCCGGCATGGATCCTCGGGTCTGCGCCGCGTCGCTACGCTCCTTGCTTCGCCCGTGGATGACGAAGGTGGGGCTTCCGCCGGGAAAGCGCCATCTTCACACCGCCGCGACGAACCCGTCCAGCACGCGCTTCTGGCCGGCCTTGTCGAAGTCGATGGTCAGCTTGTTGCCTTCGATCGCGGAAATGTTGCCGTTGCCGAATTTCTGGTGGAAGACGCGGTCGCCGACGTTGAAGGCGGATGGCGTGTCGGAGACGGATTTGGCGACCAGTTCGCCGTCGATGGTGCGGCCTTTGACCGAGGTGCGGCCGGCGCCGTAGCCGGAGTCGGTTTCGCCATAGCCGATGCGCTCGACCTGGTGGCCGGAGCGCGAGCCCCAGTTGCGGTCGGTCGCCTCGGTGCGGTTGGCCTGGGCGCGCTGCCAGCCCGGCGTCGCATAGGTGTTGGAGAAGGCGCCGGATTTTTCGCTGTCGGCGCCGACATTGTCGAAGCGCGAGGCGCCATAGGGGTTCTGCCGTCCTGTGCCCTGGCCGCCGCGGCCGGAGGCAAAGGAACCGCCACCGTAGGAATTGCCGTAGCCGCCGTAGGAGTTGCCGCTTTCGGCGACCTCGACATGGGCATTCGGCAATTCTTCGAGGAAACGCGACGGGATGGTCGACTGCCACAGGCCATGGATGCGGCGGTTGGAGACGAACCACAGATGCAGGTTCTTCTTGGCGCGGGTCAGGCCGACATAGGCAAGGCGGCGCTCTTCCTCCAGCCCGGAGCGGCCGCCTTCATCGAGCGCGCGCTGATGCGGGAACAGGCCTTCCTCCCAGCCGGGCAGGAAGACGGTCTCGAATTCGAGGCCCTTGGCCGAATGCAGCGTCATGATCGAGACGGCGTCGAGCCCGGCGTTCTGCTCGGCGTCCATGACGAGTGCGACATGCTCGAGGAAGGAGCGCAGCGATTCGTACTCCTCCATCGAGCGGATCAGCTCTTTCAGGTTCTCCAGCCGGCCGGGCGCTTCGACCGAGCGGTCGTTCTTCCACATGTCGGTGTAGCCGCTCTCTTCGAGAATGGTCTCGGCGAGTTCGGTATGCGGCGTGGTTTCCAGCGCCTTCTGCCAGCGCTCGAAATTGGCCGCGACCTCGCGCAGTGCCGCGCGCGGCTTCGGTTTCAACTCGTCGCTTTCGGCGAGCTTGGCGGCGGCTTCCAGCATCGGGATGCGCAGCGCGCGCGCCGTGTCGTGGATCTGGCGGATGGTGGCTTCACCAAGGCCGCGCTTGGGCACATTGACGATGCGCTCGAAGGCTAGGTCGTCGGCGCCTTGGGCGACGACGCGGAAGAAGGCGAGCGCATCGCGGATTTCCATGCGCTCGTAGAAGCGGGGGCCGCCGATGACGCGGTAGTTGAGGCCGAGCGTGACGAAGCGGTCCTCGAACTCGCGCATCTGGAAGGAGGCGCGGACCAGGATCGCCATGTCGTTGAGATTGTGCTTTTGCCGCTGGTAGGTCTCGATCGTCTCGCCGACGGCGCGGGCTTCCTCCTCGGAATCCCAAGCGGCGTGGACATGCACCTTGCCGTCCTCCGGCTCGTTGCGGTCGGTGAACAGCGTCTTGCCGAAGCGGCCCTCATTGTGGGCGATGAGGTGGGAGGCCGCGCCAAGGATGTGCGCGGTCGAGCGGTAGTTGCGCTCCAGCCGGATGATGGTGGCGCCGGGAAAATCCTTGTCGAAGCGCAGGATGTTGTCGATCTCGGCGCCGCGCCAGCCATAGATGGATTGGTCGTCGTCGCCGACGCAGCATATATTCACGCTCACGGGCTGTTCCGCGCCTGCCGGCGCGGGCCCTCCGCGGGGGCCTCGCAACGGCTCGGACGGACGGTCGTCCTTGCGGCCTTCGGCCGATTGGAGATTAGTCGCCGAAGGCTTGCGCCCGGCATCCGGCCTTTGCGCCAGGAGCCGCAGCCACATGTACTGGGCGGTGTTGGTGTCCTGGTACTCGTCGACGAGGATGTATTTGAAGCGCTTATGGTATTCCTTGAGCACGTCCGGATTGGCGCGGAAAATGCGGATCGGGTGGCAGAGCAGGTCGCCGAAATCGCAGGCGTTCAGCGTCTTCAGCCGTTCCTGATAGGCCTTGTAGAGTTCGCGGCCCTTGCCGTTGGCGAAGGCGCGCGCATCGCCCTCGGCGATGTCGGCGGGGCCTTGCCCCTTGTTCTTCCAGCCGTCGATCATCTGGGCGAACTGCTTGGCCGGCCAGCGCTTGTCGTCGAGCCCTTCGGCCTGGATCAGCTGCTTGATCAGCCGCACGACGTCGTCGGTGTCGAGGATGGTGAAGTCGGAGCGCAAACCGGCGAGTTCGGCATGGCGGCGAAGCAGCTTGACGCCAATCGAGTGGAAGGTGCCGAGCCATGGCATGCCCTCGACATTGCCTTCGCCGATCAGCACGCCGATGCGGATCTTCATCTCGCGCGCGGCCTTGTTGGTAAAGGTCACCGCGAGGATCTGCGACGGGAACGCCTTGCCGGTGGCGAGGATGTGAGCGATGCGCGTGGTGAGCACGCGGGTCTTGCCGGTGCCGGCTCCGGCCAGCACCAGAACCGGGCCTTCGGTGGTTTCCACCGCCAGCCGTTGCTCGGGGTTCAGCCCCTTGAGATAGTCGGGCGCGTTGTTGTGGCCGCTGCGGGCAGCCATGGCGCGCGCGGCGATGCCCGACGGGGCCGTGGGCCGCGCATTGGGTTCGTCGAAAAAGGGCATGTCTTCGGAAAAGCCGGACATTGCCCCGAATGTAGTGATTCGGTGGGGAAAGACCAGAACTGTCTACGTTTTGTTCCGCTAAAGTGCCCGATTGCTGCCCCGCGCTCCCACTGCGGTCGATGTTATCCCAATTGCGATGGACCATTACCGCTTGCGCTTGAGGCCCGTGCTTGACAGGCGGGACCGTCAGGAGAAAGTTGTGCTTCGGGCAGCGACGCAATGCCGGGTTGCCATGGCAGCGCCGCGAAGCGCAACAGTCGAAGGAGTATCATCTTGGCTGTCACCATCACCTCCCTCATCCTTTTCCTCATCGGCCTGGCACTCGGCGGCGGCGGCATCCGCCTGGCGATGCTGGGCGGCAGCTGGTACTATGTCATTGCCGGCCTTGCCTTCCTGATCGCCGCCTGGCTGCTCTACCGGCGCAGGTCCACCGCACTGTGGCTCTACGCGGTGATCGTGCTCGGCACGCTGGCCTGGGCGGTCTGGGAAACCGGCTTCGATTGGTGGGAACTCGGGCCGCGCGGCGGCATCATCGTGCTTCTCGCTTTGTGGCTGCTGACGCCGTGGGCGAGGCGGGGTCTTGCCGGCCCTGACGGGCGCGCACCGCTGATCCTTGCCGTGCTGGCCTCGCTGGCCGTCGCCGGTTATTCGATGACATCGGACCCGAAGGACATTGCCGGTGAACTCGGCACCGACAAGGTGGTCGCCAACGCCAATCTCGGCAATGATGTGCCGGCCGGCGAGTGGCACTATTACGGCCGCACGCAGTTCGGCCAGCGCTATTCGCCGCTCGACCAGATCACGCCTGACAATGTCGCCAAGCTGCAGCCGGCGTGGACCTACCAGACCGGCGACGTGAAGGGTCCAGACGATGTCGGCGAGACCACCTATCAGGTGACGCCGCTGAAGATCGGCGACACGCTCTACATCTGCACGCCGCACAATTTCGCCATCGCCATCGATGCCGCGAGCGGCAAGGAGAAATGGCGCTTCGATCCCAAGGTCAAGCTCGACAAGGACCGCCAGCACCAGACCTGCCGCGGCGTGGCCTATTACGCCGATGCCGCCGGCGCCGCCGGGCAGCCCTGTGCGACCCGCGTCTACCTGCCGACCTCGGACGCGCGGCTGATCGCGCTCGACGCCGCCAACGGGCAGGTCTGCCCGGCTTTCGCCGAGGGCGGCACGCTGAACCTTCTGACCAACATGCCCTATCCGAAGTCGGGCTATTATTACTCGACCTCGGCGCCGCTGATATCAGGCGGCAAGATCATTGTCGGCGGCGCGGTCAACGACAATTATTCGACGCAGGAGCCGTCCGGTGTCATCCGCGCCTACGACGCTGCCACCGGCGCGCTGGTGTGGAACTGGGATTCCGGCAATCCGGACCAGACGACGCCGCTGCCGGCCGGCCAGACCTATACCGCCAACTCGCCCAACATGTGGTCGACGCCGAGCGCCGACGAGAAGCTCGGCCTGCTCTACGTGCCGCTCGGCAACCAGACGCCGGACCAGCTCGGCGCCGGGCGCAGTGCCAATGTCGAGAAGTTCTCGTCGTCGATCACCGCGCTCGACCTCAACACCGGTCAGGTGCGATGGGTGCGGCAGACCGTGCACCACGATCTCTGGGACATGGACGTACCGGCGCAGCCGAGCCTGATCGACATCAGCAAACCCGACGGCACGGTGGTGCCGGCGCTGGTCGGACCGACCAAGCAGGGCGATCTCTATGTGCTCGACCGCCGCACCGGCGAGCCGGTCATTGCGGTCAACGAAGTGCCGGCGCCCGGCGGCGCGATCGAAGGCGACCACACATCACCGACGCAGCCGGTCTCCGATCTCACCTTCATGCCGAAGCCGCTGACCGGCGCCGACATGTGGGGCCTAACCATGTTCGACCAGTTGGCCTGCCGGATCGAATTCCAGGGCCTGCGCTATGAGGGTCGCTATACGCCGCCTTCCGTCCAGGGCTCGCTGATCTACCCCGGCAACTTCGGCACCTTCAACTGGGGCGGCGTCGCCGTCGATCCGGTCCGGCAGGTGCTGTTCGGCATGCCGACCTACTTGGCGTTCAAATCGCAGTTGATCCCGCGCGATCAGGTGCCGCCGCCGGACGAAGGGCGCGGCAGCGAGCAGGGGCTGAACCGCAACGAGGGCGCGCCCTATGCGGTGGTGATGGGACCGTTCCTGTCGCCGCTCGGCATTCCTTGCCAGGCGCCGCCCTGGGGCTATGTCGCCGGCGCCGATCTCAGGACCGGCAAGATCGCCTACAAGCACCGCAACGGCACCGTCTACGACATGACGCCGCTGCCGCTGCCGCTGAAAGTCGGGGTGCCGGGCATCGGCGGGCCGATGATCACGGCTGGCGGCGTCGCCTTCCTCGGGGCCGCGGTCGACGACTATCTGCGCGCCTACGACCTGACATCGGGCAAGCAGCTGTGGCAGGCGCGGCTGCCGGCTGGCGGGCAATCGACGCCGATGACCTATACGGTGGCCGACGGCCGCCAGTTCGTGGTCATCGTTGCCGGCGGCCACGGTTCGGTCGGCACCAAGCCTGGGGACTATGTGATGGCCTACGCGCTGCCGAAGGGGTAACGCGATCTTTCAGAGGTCGCGCCGCCCCTCGTCTGTGCCGGTATCTATTCCCCGTATAGTGACGGGGAAAAGTGCCCGACTGGGCGATGAGGGGCGGCAAATCTTCCGATCGGCCCGTTCTCGATCAGCCGATCCCCAGATGACCCTTCAGGCTGGGCACCGAGCCGAGCACCTTGTTGGTCAGGTCGGGGCCGGCGGCGGCTTCGGCCTGCTGGATCAGCGTCGCGCCGGCCTTCTGGATTTGCGCCATATCGAGCCCGGATGCTTTGAGCGCGGCGATGCCGTTGATCAGCGCGCCGGCCTTCTCGCCGAGAACGCCGCCAAGCCCGCCCTGCAACGACGACAGAAAACCGCCACCGCCGGCCGGAGCGGCGGCCATGACGTCATATTGATGGGCGAGGTCGTCGGCGCCGGGGATCTTGGCGAAGAACGCCGAGGCGCTTGTGCCTTCCGCCTCGTGTTCGAGCACCGAGAAAATGGTGCCGACGACTTTCTCCGTCGTCGCCTGGTCGAGGCCGGCCTTCTGCGAAACGGTGTTGACGATGTCCTGGACGTTCATAGCGTCACCTCAACCCTGGTTTTTCGTGTTGCGGTTCCGCTCAGCGCGGACCCTGATCAACGATCGTCTGCCTGCGTTCAGAACCATCGAGCACAGGGCCAAAGCGACGGCCGCCGCAAGGACGAGCGCGCTGGCGAGGATCGGGGAAGGCATGGTCATGGTCATCGCTTCCTTCTGGGTTTGACGTGTAGGCACGCGGTCAAGATACCGTCGATAGCCACCTTCCCTCACGATTGTGGCAGCGCCAGCAGGATTTGTCGCCAATGACCAAAAAGTGATGACACGGCCGTGCATGGCACCGGCTTTACTGCCGGGACGCGGCCAGCGGCCTACGCCCTGAGGCAATCGGCGGCCGCGATGAGTGCTCGACTGGACCATGCCGGCTTGGTCCCTATGTAGCTGGCAATTAAAGCCCGAAGCAGAGGACCCGATCCATGACGAAACCCGACGCCAAGCCGGCCATCACCCAGGCGATGATCGACGCCTATGACGAATATACGCATCTGACGCTCGATCGCCGCCGGTTCATGGAGCAGTTGACCCGGCTTGCCGGATCGGGTGCGGCGGCCGCCGCGATCGCCCCGCTTCTGGCGGCAAATTCGGCGCAAGCGGCTGTTGTCGCCGACAACGATCCGCGGGTGAAGGGCGAGGACATCAGCTATCCCGGCGGCAGCGGCGAAATGAAGGGCTATCTGGTCAAGCCGGTGGACAAGGCGGGCAAGCTCGGCACGGTGATCGTCGTGCACGAGAACAGGGGGCTCAACCCGCATATCCGCGATGTGACGCGACGCGTGGCGCTGGAGGGGTTCGTGGCGCTGGCGCCGGATTTTCTGTCGCCGCTCGGCGGAACGCCAACCGATGAAGACAAGGCGCGCGACATGTTCGCCAAGCTCGATCCGGCGCAGACCATCGCCGACGGTGTTGCGACCGTCGCTTTCCTCAAGAGCGACAAGGACGGCAACGGCAAGGTCGGCGCCATCGGCTTCTGCTGGGGTGGCGGCACGGTCAACATGCTGGCCATCAACGCCCCCGATCTCAGTGCCGGCGTTGCCTATTACGGCATGCAGCCGAAGGCCGCCGATATGTCCAAGATCAAGGCGGCCTTGCTGCTGCACTATGGCGGACTGGACGAGCGCATCAATGCCGGCATCGACGCCTTCAAGAAGGAACTCGACGCGGCGCATGTCGAATACACGGTCTATGTCTATGAAGGCGCCAACCATGCCTTCAACAACGACACGTCGGCAGCGCGCTACGACAAGAAGGCGGCCGACCTGGCCTGGGGCAGAACGATCGCCTTCCTCAAGCAGAAACTGGCATAGGGGCACCCGTCTAATCCGTGTTCGCCGGCTTGTGGAAGGCGACGCCGGCGACCACCAGCGCAATGCCGAGGCAATCGGCAAAACTTGGAATCTGGCGCAGCACGACGACGCCGATCAGCGTCGCGGTGACGGGCAGCAGCGACAGCATCAGCGCGAAGCTCGCGCGTGGCAGCCGCGACATGGCGAGCTGGTCGCAGATGTAGGGGATAACCGACGAGCAGATGCCGACGCCGATGGCGGCGAGCAGCAGCGGCGGCGAGAAAAAGGCCGGCAGCGCATCGGTGAAGCCGATCGGCAGCACGACCACGAAAGCGATCGCCATGGCGGCACCCAGGCCGGCAATGCCGCTGCCTGCGCCCGAAGCGGCGACGCGGTGGCCGAGCACGATGTAGCCGACAAACAGCGCGCCGTTGAGGAAGGCCCAGAACAGCCCGATGGGATCATCGGACCATCTGACGTCGATGAGCAGCAAGGTGCCGGTCACCGCGACGGCAAGGGCGGCAAGATTGCGCGAGCTCCTGAGGCCGACCACCGCGACCCCGATGGTGCCGACGAATTCGATCGCCGCCACCAGCGAGATCGGCAGGCGGTCGAGCGCCAGGTAGAACGAACAGTTCATCACCGCCAGACAGGCGCCGAAGGCCAGCAACAGCAGCCTTGTCGAGCGATCGGCGCGGGCGAAGCTTCGCCATGGACGGGTCAGGGGTACGAAGATGAGTGCTGCCGTGGCGATGCGCAGCCACGCCATGCCGAGCACGCCGACATGCGGGAAAAGCAGGACGGCGAACGCCGGCCCGAGATAGTGGAAGACGGCGCTGACGCCGAACCAGACATGCGGCGGCAGTTTTTCCGTCAGCCTGCCGAGGGTGGGATTGCCGGGGGCAGGGTCTGCTGTAAGAGCTTGCGTTTGATCATCCATCGGATCAGTATCGCAGGCATATTTGCCGGTTTATATGAGTGATGATGGGCTCGTCTGGCGAGAGTTCTCTCGGAAGCAAGGAATTTCCTATGAAGCGCCTTCGAACTGAAAGTGCCGACCTCGATGTCGCGGATATGAAGATCCTGCGTCTGCTGGAGAAGGACGCGCGCACCAGCACGGCGGAGCTGGCACGCTCGGTTGGCCTGTCGGCGCCGAGCGTGGCAGAGCGCATCAAGCGGCTGCAGGAAAGTGGCGTCATCGAGGCCTATTCGGTCAGGATCAACCCGGCGGCACTCGGCCTGCCGCTGTCGGCATGGCTGCGCATCCGGCCGGTGCCGGGGCAACTGGCCGTCGTGGCCGAGATCATCCGCGAACTGCCGGAGATCGTGCAATGCGATCGCGTGACCGGAGAGGATTGTTTCGTCGCGCTGGCGCATGTCGGCTCGGTGGCCGACCTCGAGCGGGTGATCGACCGCATCATTCCCTACGCGATGACCAATACGGCGATCATCCAGTCGTCGCCGGTGGTGGCGCGCTCGGCCCTGGCGGCATTGAGGCGCCAGGCTTGACGTACAGGGAGAGGACCTATGCGTGGCCGCGCTTCATGCGCGCCTGCTTCAGGATGGCGCGCCAGCGGATCATGTCGAACGGGATCGGCTCGTTGTTGTTGGCGATGTGGAAGATCTC
Source organism: Mesorhizobium sp. M0011 (assembly GCF_040324155.1). Taxonomy (NCBI): domain Bacteria; kingdom Pseudomonadati; phylum Pseudomonadota; class Alphaproteobacteria; order Hyphomicrobiales; family Phyllobacteriaceae; genus Mesorhizobium; species Mesorhizobium sp. M0011. The sequence goes on from NZ_JAMYVQ010000004.1 coordinate 189,502, forward strand.
GTTGTTGACGTTCTTGAGCGAGCGCCAGAAATCATAGTCGGTGATGCGCGGATCGGCAGCCAGCCTGTCCACCTCGACCTTGATGTCGGTTTTCATGCACTTTCCTCGAACCGGCGCCGCGCCGCCCGTGTCGCTACCTCGATGCGGATCGTTTTCGACCGACCCGCTGAGTCGCGCAACGGCTCAAATGGCTTGTTCCCGTTAAAACCTTGGTAAGGTTAACGCGGGCGCGGAGCTGCTTCAAGCGCCGGCGTCGGTGGATGGGAGAGTTCCGCGATTTTAGATTGCCGGTGTGGCTTTGAAGCCGGGACGAGACGTGTCGGCTTCCCCCTATTTGCGTTTGATGCCGATCGAGCGGCCGGCCCGTTCCGGCATCGGCAGTGCCGAATGGGCGGCGCGCATGGCTTCGACCCTGGCCAGCACATCGGTGGGGAAGGGCGCCACCTTCGGCCCGGACATGTCGACATGCAGCGAAAGCGATTCGGAAGTCGCGGCCAGCCAGCCGTCGACATGGCGGATTTCCTGATAGGCCCGCAGCCGCTTGTCGTCGTGGTCGATGAGTTGGAAAGAGACCGTGACCTTATGCTCGAGATGCAGCTCCTGCACGTAGCAGACATGGACTTCGGCCGTGTAGATGGTGAGGCGACGATCCCTGGCATAGTTCGGTCCCATGCCCATTGCCTCGAAGGCGTCGTCCGAGCAGCTGTCGAACAGCACGTTGTAATAGGCCATGTTGAGATGGCCGTTGTAGTCGATCCAGTCCTTCTCGATGTCCATGGGTTTTGAGACGAAGGGAGTGGGGATGGGCATCGAAACTTCCTTGTTCTGGTGCTGGACAGAGCGTGGCTCCGGAGACTACGCATCCATAGACGCATAACAAGCGTGGACGCTGGTCCATTCGCGGAGGAATTCATGGCTCTGAGCGACCTCAACCCGGTCGAACGCAACGAGGAGGGCATCGCCGCCGTGCTAGGCATCCTCAAGCAGCAGCTTGGCGAGCGATTCCAGACCGGCCAGGCGACCCGCTCGCAGCATGCCCACACCACCACCTATATTCCGACGCAGGCGCCGGACGGCGTCGCGTTTCCCGAGACGGCCGCCGAGGTGCAGGAGATCGTGCGGGCCTGTGCCGCGCACCGCGTGCCGGTGATCGCCTTCGGCGTCGGCTCCTCGCTGGAGGGTCACACCAACGCACCGGGCGGCGGCGTATCGGTCGACACGTCGCGCATGAACCGCATCCTGGCGGTCAATCCGCAGGACCTCGACTGTACGGTCGAACCCGGCGTCACCCGCGAGGACCTTAATCGGCATCTGCGCGACACCGGCCTGTTCTTTCCGATCGATCCGGGCGCCAATGCCTCGCTCGGCGGCATGGCGGCGACGCGGGCGTCCGGCACCAATGCCGTGCGCTACGGCACGATGCGCGAGAACGTGCTGTCGCTGACCGCCGTGATGGCCGACGGCGAGACGGTGACGACCGGCAAGCGCGCGAAAAAGAGCTCGGCCGGCTATGATCTGACGCGGCTGCTGGTCGGCTCGGAAGGCACGCTCGGCATCATCACCTCGCTGACCTTGAAGCTGCAAGGCATCCCGCAGGCGATCTCTGGCGGCGTCTGCCCGTTTCCGAGCGTCGAGGCGGCCTGCAACGCGGTCATCGCGACGATCCAGATGGGCATCCCGGTGGCGCGCATCGAACTGGTCAACGCGCTGCAGATGCGGGCGATGAAGAACTATTCGAAGCTCGACTATCCCGAAAGCCCGTGCCTGTTCGTGGAGTTTCACGGCAGCGATGCCGGCGTTGCCGAACAGGCCGAGACCTTTGGCATGATCGCGGAAGAGAATGGCGGCGGGCCGTTCCTGTGGACCAGCGTCGCCGAGGAGCGCACCAAACTGTGGAAGGCCAGGCATGACGCCTACTGGTCGTCGCTGACGCTACGGCCAGGTGCCAAGGGGCTGTCGACCGATGTCTGCGTGCCGATCTCGCGCTTTGCCGAATGCGTCATGCAAACCGAAGCCGACATTGCCGAGATGGGTCTGATCGCGCCGATCGTCGGCCACGCCGGCGACGGCAATTTTCACGTGCTGGTGCTGATGGATGTCAACGATCCCAAGGAGATCGCGCTGTCGGAAAAGTTCGTCTCGCGGCTCAACATGCGGGCGATCGCCATGGACGGCACCTGCACCGGCGAGCACGGCATAGGCCAGGGCAAGATCGGCTTCCTGCGCCATGAACTCGGCCACGGCGTCGACATCATGCGCACGATCAAGCAGGCGCTCGATCCGCTCGATATCATGAACCCGGGCAAGATTTTGCCGGGGGACTAGGCGAGTCCTCCAGCGCAAGGCCGCAGGCGGCTCCTCTTGACCATGCCACCATTCGGGCCGAGACTTCGCCGAGCAGCGAGGCCTGAAACAGACAGGCGTGCCAGCGGAGGAGAAGCGTCATGGCGATTTCACGCAAGGAAGAGGCGCGTGCGCTGAGCGGACGAACAGGAACTGGTGGAGAAATCGCACCATCCGGCGGTCCAGGAGCTTTCCGACGCCGATCTTGCCGGTCTGGTCAAGCTGTTGCGGGAGCGGCGCGATAAGGCACAGACCGAAGCGCATCGCCGTCGCCGCGAAATACGCGGGAAGGGCGCGCCGAAAGGGGCTGCCGCCTCAAAGACAGATGGCGGCTCGCAGCTGAAGCTTGCGGTGCTGGCCATGGCCATGCGGCGGCTGAATGGCGAGGCCGAACGGCGGCGCCAACTGGCGGCTCGCGTTTCGCTGGTTGGGAATGCGCGCAAGGCGCTGGCCATGAAGCAAAATGCGTCGGCGGACGGTCCCGCGCTCAATTCGCGGACGGCTCACAAGGGCATGCGCGCCGTGGCTAGCAAGCGGGCGCCGAAGCTGGTCCGGCCGGCGGAACTCGGCCGGCAGCGCAAGGCGGGCAAGGTGGCACAAGCGAAGCGCGACGCACGCTGATCTTCGCCGATAGAGGCCGTCAGCCGTTCTTTACCGGGCGGCGGGAAGCTTCTCCTGCGCGCCCTCGACAAGCGCCTGCAGCATGGGGCGGGTTGGCGCGAAGAACGTTGTGCCGGTCTGCGGCGTCGAGAAATCGAGCAGGCGGTCGTAGGCGCCCGGCGGGTCGCCGATATACATGCGCTGCAGCATTTTTTCGATGACCCAAAGATATCTGGAATAGCCGATGAAGTAGGTCCCGAACTCGTTTTGTCCGGGCCTGCCGAACGGCATGTTGTCGCGCAATATGTCGTACTCGTTGCCATCGGCATCCTCGATGGTGGCCAGCGACTTGTGTGATTTGCGCGGCGCGTCGTCATCGTCGATTTCGATGTTGTCGATCTTGGTGCGGCCGATGATCGCTTCCTGCTCGGGCGTCGGAATGCGCGCCCAGGCCTGCATGTCGTGCAGATATTTCTGGACGACGACATAGCTGCCGCCAGCGAGTCGGCGTCTTCATCGCCGACGAGCGCAGAGGCGGGCAAATCGAGGCCGGTCGGGTTGGCGGTGCCGTCGATGAAGCCGAGCAGGTCGCGCGCATCGAAATAGCGAAAGCCGGAAACCTCGTCGACGACGCTCACGCCGTCGCCGAGATTGTCGAGCAGAATGCGCTCGAACTCGAAGCACATGTCGGGGCGTTCGGAGCGGATGTGGAAGAGAAGATCGCCAGCGGTCGAGGGCGCCGAATGAACGGATCCCTTGATCGGCGCAAACGGTTTCAGTTCCAGCGGCCGCCGATCTGGAGAAAGACGATCCCAGAGATCGCGGCCGATGCCGGCAATGCACGAAAGCCGCCCGGAAAGATCGCGGAACCCGACGGTTTTGACGAGATCGTCGAGCCCGCCAAGTACGGAGGCCACCTTGGCGAGCGCGGTCTGCTCGCCGGCGACGGTGACGACAAGAAAGACCGCCGAAAGCGACAGCGGAGCGTCGACGCTTTGCGCGTCGATCGGCACGCGATCCCAGTTCTTCCCAGACATCCGAATTCTCCGCTTCGCCGGGATTTGTTTCAGATCGCCCGAGATCACGCAACTGCGGATGAGACATCGCGCAACACTGGATGAATTGCCTCTTTATCGACACGCGGATGCGGGTAGAGTGCGGCAGAATTTCAATCAACCCATTCGGAGCTGATGCTCGCACGCCTGTTCGTGATCTTTGGTGGCCTGTTCGTGCTGGTGCTATGTGCGGCGCTGGTGGTGCCGTATTTTGTCGACTGGACAGGCTACCGCGCCCAATTCGAGCGCGAGGCGAGCGCCATTCTCGGCCGCAAGGTGACTGTGCAGGGCGACGCCACGGCAAGGTTGTTGCCGTTCCCCTCGGTGACCTTCTCGAATGTCGCTGTCGCCGGCGGCCCCAATGGCCAGCCGGCCATGACCGTCGAGACGTTTTCGATGGATGCGGAACTGACGCCCTTCCTACGTGGCGAAGTGCTGATCTTCGACATGCGGCTGGTGCGGCCGAAAGCGACCATCGACATCGCCAACAATGGCACGGTCGACTGGGCGATGCGGCCGTCCTCGCCCTTCGACCTCAACCAGATCTCGATCGAGAAGCTGACGGTGACGGAAGGGCAGATCGAACTGCGCCATGCCGCCGGCGGGCGCAGCCATCTGTTTTCCGAGATCAATTCAACTATCTCGGCCAAATCGCTGGCCGGGCCATGGCGCATGGACGGCACGCTGCGGCTGGACGGGTTGCGCACCGCGGTCACCGCGTCCACCGGCAAGGCTGAAGGCAACGGGCAGATGCGGCTGCGGCTGAAGGCCGATCCGGACGCCTATCCGCTGGTCATCGAAGCCGACGGCAATGCTGGCATTGTCAATGGCGCTGCCGTCTATTCCGGCCAATTCAAAATCTCCGGTGCGGACAAGAACAGCGCCGAGCTGCGCAGCACCGACGGTGAGACGGTGAAGGTTTCCGCCGGCAAGCCCGATCCGGGCTTTCGGCTGAACGGCAAGTTTTCGCTCGACCACCAGAAGTTGGGCGTCGACGAATTCCGCTTCGAGACCGGGCCGCTCGACAACCCCTACACCGCCGATGGCAAGGCTTCTGTCGATCTCGGGCTGAAACCGAGTTTCGCCATCGAGGCCAATGGCGCGCAGGTGCAGTTCGACGAGGCGGTGGGCGCCGAGGCCGGCGCCGGCCTGACGCTGGACCAGCGCATCGCGGCGTTTGAGCAGGCGCTGCTCGATATGCCGAAGCCGACTATCCCCGGCACCGTCGAGGTCAAGCTGCCGGCGGTGGTGGCCGGCGACACCACGGTGCGCGACGTGCATCTTTCCGCCGAGCCGGTCGATGGCGGCTGGTCGGTGAAATCGCTTGCCGCGACCTTGCCCGGCCGCACCACGCTGGAAGCCGATGGCATGCTCGTGCTCAATTTGGAGGGTCATTTCGGCTTCAACGGCTCGCTGCTGCTGGCCGTGGCGCAACCCTCCGGCTTTGCCGCCTGGCTGTCGAAGGATGTCGACGAGGCGATCCGCCGTCTGCCTGCCGCCGGCTTCAAGGCCAAGGTCGACCTCTCGCAGAAGCGCCAGGCCTTCAGCGATCTCGAATTGATCCTGGGTAAGGCGAGGTTTTCCGGCCGCATCGATTCCAGCCAGCCCGACGATGCCAAGCCCTCAGTGCTGATGCGTCTCGAAGGGGGCGACCTCGATGTCGACGGGCTGGCGGCCTTCGCCTCGATCTTCGTCAGCGACAAGGGCGCCAATCGCTTTGCCGACCGCGACCTCGATTTCCAGATCAAGGCAGGGCCGGTCAACGCTGGCGGGTTGACCGCGGATACCGTCGACACGGCGCTCAGGCTGCGCGACGGGCTGCTCGAAATCGACCGGCTGTCGGTGGGCGGGCTGGCCGGCGCCTCGATCAGCGCCACCGGCAGGATCAAGGATTTCCCGGCGAGCCCGACCGGCAAGCTCGATGCGTCGGTGGTTGCCGTCGACCTGAAGCCGCTGGTCGACGTCGCCGCCCAGCACTATCCCGACAGTGCCGTGCTCAAGGGACTGGCGAGCCGTGCCGCCGCCTACCCCGAGCTGTTCCAGGATGCGCGCATCGACCTGGTGGCGAGTGCGGCCGACAATGGCGACGGCACCACGGGGCTGGCGGTGAGCGGGCAAGGCAAGGCGGGCGGCTCGGCCTTTTCCGCGTCGCTGTCGGGGAAGGGGGCGGTGGGCAAGCTTCTGGAAGCGCCGGTGGCGCTGACCTTCAACGCCAAGAACCCTGACGCCACCGCGCTGCTGGCGCTCTACGGCCTGCCGGCGCTGCCGCTCGGCATGCTGGGCGAGGCAAGCACCGACATTCAGGCCAAGGGAACGCTGGGTGGCGGCCTGGCGACGAATTTCAGCCTTGCCGGCAACGACTTCAAGGCTGGTTTCGAAGGCACGATCGCCGATACGCCGCAGGGCTTCGCCGCCAAGGGCAAGCTCAGCCTCGATGCCGCCGACATCGAGCCATGGCTGATGACGTCAGGCATCGGTCTGCCCGGCATGGGGGCGGGCATGTCGACGTCGCTCGCCGCGCAGGGCGACTATGGCAACGGTCTGCTGGTGCTGGACGAACTCAGCGGCGCCATCAACGAAGCGGCGGTGTCCGGCGACGTCAATATCGATGTAAAGGACGGCGTGCCGCATCTGGCCGGGGCGCTGGCGCTCGACGAACTCGACCTCGATCCGATGGCGGTGGCGCTGTTCGGCGATTCCGCCTTTCTTGCCGACAAGGAAGGGGCCGACAAGGAAGGGGCAGGTAAGGGTGGCGTGTGGCCGGCGACACCGTTCAGCCAGAAATCCAACCTGCCGTTCACCGCCGACCTAGACCTGACGACGGCAGCGCTCGCCGCCGGTCGGTTCGCCACCGCGTATGATGCCGCCTTTTCGCTCAAGCTGGACCAGGAAGGCATCCGCGTTTCGGATTTGAAGGCGAAATTGCTGGGCGGGGCGCTCACCGGCCTGTTCGAACTGAAGAACAATGACGGCACCGGCCTGTTCTCTGGCCAGATGAAACTGGCGGGCGCCGATCTGGCGACCGTGCTGCCGGATGCCGGCATCAGCGGCATCGGCGATTTCTCGACGGCACTGTCAAGCAGCGGCAAATCGGTCGAAGGGATGGTGGCCGCCTTGTCGGGCTCCGGTACGGCGGCGTTGAAGGGCGTCAAAGTTGCTGGTGTCAATCCAGATGCGTTCGGTGCGTTCCTCGCCAAGGCGGATGCGATCGGGCGCGACATCGATGTCGCCAAGACTGCTGGTTTTGCACCTGATATCGCCGCCGATGGCAGCCTTGCCGCCAAGGATACCGACGTCGCCTTCACGGTTGCCGGCGGGACGCTGCGGGCGCCGCCGATCAGCCTGGAGAATCCGGCGGCGACCTTGTCGGCCGATATCATGGCGGACCTCAACACAGCCATGGTTTCCGCCAAGGGGGCAATCACCTATCGGCCGGGCGACGAGGCGCTGGTGGGCTCCGAGCCGGTCGTGAACTTCACCGCCGAGGGGCCGTTCGGCGCGGTGAAACGAGAATTCGACAGCGAGCCGCTGGCACAGTTCCTGACCCAGCGCGCGCTGGAGAAGGAGCAGCAGCGCGTCGAGGCGATGCAGGCGGCACTGCTCGAGAAGCAACGGCTGCGGCGCGAGGTGCGCTACTACGCGGCGCTGCAGGATGCTCGCGACAAGGCGGCCGAAGAACTGCGCAAGCAGCAGGAAGCGGCGCGGCTGAAAGCTGAGGCGGACGCCAAGGCAAAGGCGGAAGCGGACGCGCAGGCCAAGGCTGAGGCGGACGCAAAGGCCGAAGCGGACGCAAAGGCGGCTGCCGAAAAGCAGGCCGCCGACGAGGCGGCCAAGGCACAGGCCGAGCAGGATCGGCAGAAGGCGGAAGAGGCGGTGCGCATCGCGGCGCAGGAAAAGGCAAGGCTGGAGGCCGAACGCAAGGCCGCGCAACAGGAACCGAAGGTGGAGCGTGCGCCGCTGCCGCAGGCCAACGACAATCCGCCGCCGACCAAGCCGAAGTCCAATCCGTTCACGATCGACAATCTGCTGAAGTCGCTGCAGTAGGCCAAACGCCTTCCTGACCGGCGATCCGCAGATTCAGAGGACGAGCAGTTGCGCGCTCTCTGCCGCATAGCGGGCGTGGCGAAAATCCCGGATGGTCAATAGTTTGCTGTCCTGCCAGGCCAGCAGGATGAAATAGGAAGGCCGCGCCGCCGGATCATCGCTGTCACGGACGAGCACTGCTGGCCTGTCTTCGACGAAGCCCGGCACGAAACGCCAATCCTGCACCCGGGAATAGTTGCCGAAATAGGTACCCACTTCCTTGCGGCCATTGAGCCGTGTCCTGGCCACCAGCTCCAGCCGGACTTCATCCGCCAGCATGTCGCGCACCGCGTCGAAGTCGCGGGCATTGAAGCGATCGATGTAAGCATTGAGCAGCAGACGCTCCGCCGCACTCAGTCTCGGAACAGGACGGTCGTCCGGTTCGTCCGCAAGATCGCGCAGCCGGTGGCGACCACGATGGAGCGCCGCCTTGACCGCGGGAATGCTGGTGTCGAGCGTGGCGCTGATTTCCTGCAACGAATAGCCCAGAACGTCCATCATGATGACGCTACTTCGCTGCGCGACGGGAAGGCGCATGAAGGTATGCAGGCCGGCCGCCGCTGTCTGGCGATCGACGGTGGGGTTTGCAGGGTCGACGATCATGTCCGGGTCCGCATCGGAAAAGTCCCTTTCACGGGCTCGCCGGCGCAGAAAGTCGAGCGCAGCATTGTGGGCAATGCGAAACAGCCAGCCCTCCGGATTGGCGATCGGGCCGGCGTTGGGCAGCGCCTCGAACGCCTTGGTCAGGGCTTCCTGCAGCACGTCCTCACCGTCGATGACCGAGCCCGTCATGCGGGCGCAGTAGCCGTGCAGCTTGGGGCGCATCTCACCAAACAGGCGATCAAAAGGCTCGCGGATCTGGCCGGGAATGTTCATGCGCCTCTGATCGCCATTACTGGTCGAGCATACGGTAGCTGCCCACCACAGTCATTTCCTCGCGTTGCGGACGCTCGATCAAGCGATCCCTGATGCCATTCTGAAAGGCCTCGAATGCCGTCAGCCCGGTGATGATGTCGGCATGGGCTTCGGTTTCCGTCTCGACCAGATGCACAAAGGTCCCGTCGTCGGACCGCCACGTCATGTAGCGAACGCCGTCCGGCGATTTTTCCCGCAACTCCTGGAACACGGCCTTGACCAGCCGTTCGTTCTCGTCGGCCCGTTCCGGTTTCGTCTTGTATCGTATCAAATGGCGTTTCATCGTGGTCATTCCTCTTTGTTGCCTTGCGCCCTGCGGGCCGCTCATTTCCGAGACGTTGCGGCGAACCAAAAGGATTCGGGCTGCCGGCAAAATAGTTCGACCCGATCCCGTGCAACCCCCGGAACGTCACGCATGGTCCCGATCGAGCAGCCGCCGCAGCATCGGTTCGATGCGTGACAGCTCGTCGAGATGCGCCGCCGACAGCTCGGCCAGACAATCGTCGGCGCGCTCGGTCAGTTGCAGCAGCACGCGACGGTGGTCGTCCTTGTCCTGATCCCTTGTGACCAGCCCCGCCTCGCCGAGGCGGTTGACCAGTTCGACGGCGCTGTGGTGGCGGATACGCAGGCGTTCCGCGAGATCGCCAACCGTCACCGGGCCGCCGCCGGGGAATCCCTTGATCGCAAGCAGCGCCTGATGCTGGCGCGGGGTCAGGCCGGCGTCTTCCGCCTGGACCTGGCTGAATTCGAGGAAGCGGCGGATCAGGTAGCGAAACTCCGATAGCCGCTGGTAATCGGCTTGGCTGATGGCGGGGCGTGATTTTTGTGGCTGCGACATATCAGACATGTGTTCGTTTTCCGGCGAAAGCTCAAACGGATTTCGGGCGAAACCGGCTTGAATATTTATATCGTGTTACGATACATATCCACCAACAAGCCCGGCTGGCCGCTTCGACCGTGCCGCATCTCAGACATACGGCGCGCCGCCAGGAAGCAAACTGCCATGAAGACCCCTCACTCGAACCCGGAGCATCTGCGCGATTTCACCACGGATGCCAGGGTGCTGTTCGTCGCCGCCATTGCCGTGGTGGTGGCGACAGCTGGACTGGTTGCCGGCATCGCGCTTTTGAAGCTGATCCGGCTGGCCACCAACATCGCCTATTTTGGCCAGTTCACGCTCGCCGATCTGAAGCTCGAGGACACGCCGCTGGGCTATGCCTCCGTCATCGTCCCTGTGATCGGTGCGCTGATCATCGGCCTGATGGCGCGCTTCGGCAGCGAGAAGATCCGCGGTCACGGCATTCCCGAAGCCATAGAGGCCATCCTGCTCGGGCGTTCCAGACTCGACGCCAAGGTGGCGATCCTGAAGCCGCTGTCGTCGGCGATCTCGATCGGCTCCGGCGGACCGTTCGGCGCCGAGGGCCCGATCATCATGACCGGCGGCGCGATCGGTTCGCTGATCGCGCAGATGCTGCCGGTCAGCGACAACGAACGCAAGACGCTGCTGGTAGCCGGTGCTGCGGCGGGCATGACCACGGTGTTCGGAACCCCGATCGCCGCCATCATGCTGGCGGTCGAACTGTTGCTTTTCGAATGGACCCCGCGCAGCTTCATCCCGGTGGCGGTCGCGGCTGTTATCGCCGAGGTGGAGCGCACCATGCTGCATCTGCCCGGACCGATCTTTCCGTTTCAGGGCGGCATGGAGGTGTCCTTTGTCGGCCTTGCCGGCTGGGTGGCGATCGGCGTTTGTGCAGGACTTCTGTCGGGGCTGCTGACGCAGATGGTCTATGCCTGCGAGGACGGTTTTCAGAAGCTGCCGATTCACTGGATGTGGTGGCCGATGCTTGGCGGCCTTGTGGTCGGCATAGGCGGGCTGATCGAGCCGCACGCGCTCGGTGTCGGCTATGACAACATCACCGACATGCTGGACGGCCGCACCGTCGCGACGGCGGCCCTTCTGCTGCTGGTGGTCAAGGCGATCATCTGGTCGGTAGCGCTCGGCTCGGGAACGTCGGGAGGTGTGTTGGCGCCGCTGTTGATCATGGGCGGGGCCATGGGCGCTGTGCTCGCCGGCGTTCTGCCTGCCGCGGATCTGGGTTTCTGGGCGCTGCTGGCGATGGCCGCCACGATGGGCGGCACAATGCGTGCGCCGCTGACCGCCACGTTCTTCGCCGTCGAACTGACCGGCAACACACATATGCTGGTGCCGCTGATTGCTGCCTGCGCCGCCGCGCACGCCGTCACCGTGCTTCTGATGAAGCGGTCGATCCTGACCGAAAAGATCGCCAGAAGGGGACATCATCTGGTTCGCGAATACCGCGTCGACCCTTTCGCCCTGACCAGAGTGCGCGAGGTGATGACGTCACAGGTCGAAAGCGTGCCGGCGACGATGACGCTGCATGGCGCGGCAGCGTTCCTGACCGCGCCGGAAACACGGCATCCGAGTTTTCCGGTGGTGGATGAGAACGGGCATGTGCTGGGCCTCATCGATCCGCCGGCTATATTGCGCTGGAGACGCGCCGGCACGCACCGCACCACCACGCTTGGCGCGTTGCTGGCCGGCAGCAAGGTGACGCTGGCCTATCCGGATGAATATCTCGAAGGCCTCTCCGACAAACTGCTGATGGCCAACGTCTCTCATCTGCCCGTCGTCACCCGTGAGGGCTTGCAACTGGTGGGCTATGTCGGCTGGAAGGATTTGATGCGCGTGCGGTCCAGGAAACAGGCCGAGGAGCGCGAGCGTTCGACCTTGCTTGGCTTCGGCACCAGACACAGGAAAAAGGACGACGCGGTCGAAAGCCTTTAGATTCTCTCTCCTCGCTTCGCCCATTCCAGCACATAGAGTCTCAACGCCGAGGACAGGTTGGTGTCGCGGGGCCGCGTCTCGTCGACTTCGGCGACAAGAGCAGCGAGGGTCAGCTTTCTGGTCGCCGCGATCGCGACGAGGTCCTCATAGAAGGGCTTTTCAAGCGAGTAGCTGGTGCGGTGACCACGAATGGTCACCGAGCGCTTTTCGACCGCGCTCACTGGTGACAGCTCACTGGTCGTCTTCGGCGCCGGATGGCTCGCGGCGGTGCCCAGCGACGAAGTTTTCGGTCTTGTCGGCGACTATGCGGTCGCGTTGCTTCTCTGCCTTGGAGCGACCGTACAGTGCCCGGTTCTGTTCGGCGACGCGCACTTTCTCGTCCCGCGCCTTCTGCTTGCGAGCCTGGCGGAGATTGACGATGTCAGCCATGGCGTGAACCGCAGGCCTATTTCTTGCGGAAGGCGTCGAGCGAGACCACTTCGGCGCCCTTGGTGCTGGCGTCCGCCGCTGCGGGCTTCTTCTCCGCCTCGGCGGCAGCTGCCTTCTTCTCCGCCTTCGGCTTTTTCTCGGAGACGATGGTCAACGGCTCAGGCGAGGCTGGAGCGGCTGGTTCCTCGGCTGCCGCGCCATCCGTCTTGACGTCGAATTCGAGTTCGAAATTGACCGACGGATCATAGAAGCCGCGTACGGCCGAAAACGGGATTTCGAGCTTTTCCGGCACATCGGAGAAGGACAGGCCAACCTCGAAGCCGGTATCGGTCACCTTCAGGTCCCAATACTGGAACTGGATGACGATGGTCATCTGCTCGGGATAGCGCTCGCGCAGCCGCGAAGACACGCGTACGCCCGGCGCGCCGGTCAGGAAGGTGATGAAGAAGTGGTGGTTGCCGGGGAGGCCGGTGCGCGCGACCTCGGCCAGGACCTTGCGCATGACGCCGCGCAACGCCTCCTGGGCCAGAATGTCGTAGCGGATGTGGTCGTCGGCCATGTGGCGGTCGGGTTCCGTTGAATCGTCCGCATAGCTGTAATCAAGCTTGAGGGCGGCGTAAACCGCATATAGATCACCCTCGCGCGGAAGCGAAGACTATTGCCAGCGATTTGATCGCTCAGGCGCTGGCGAGCGCGCTTTGCTTTTCGGACGATGCCGCGGACCGGCGCTTGCCGAAGGCGCGCAGGAATGTGCGCACGCCATTGGTCGCGGATTGCAGCACCTCGTCCTCGCGCGGCGAGCCGCCAAGCATGAAGGTGGTCTGCAGTTCGGCATTGACGAGGCCAAGGAACTGGCGTGCCGCCACATCCGGGTCCTCGATCGTGAGATAGCCGCCATAGGCGAGGCGGGCCAAGCGGGCGGCGATTGCCGGCCATGTTCTGCCCGGTCCCTGTTCGCGCCATTCGGCAAACAGTTCGGGATAGCGCTCGCCTTCGGTCTGGATCAGCTTGCGCAGGAATTTTCCGTCGCGGTTGCAGATGCAATTCTGGTTCAAGCGCACGGCAAAGCCGATCAGATCGGCTTCGAGATCCTTGGGCTGGTCGGGGAAGGTGGCAATGGTGGCGAAGATGCCGGCATTGCAGCGTTCGGTGAGGTCGCGGACCACGGCGACGAACAGTTTCTGCTTGTCGCCATGATGGTTGTAGATCGTCTGGCGCGAAACGCCGGCTTCGGCCGCGATCAGATCGATGTTGGCGCCGGCGAAACCTTCGCGGCAAAACACGGCAGCCGCGGAATCGACGATCGAGAGGCGCTTGGCCTCATGGCCGCGTGGCGGGAAAATGTCAGGAGAAACGTGCAGCTTCATAAAAAACTATATAGAGGTGATTGACGATTTAGACAAGAGTGTCTAAATTTGTGGACACAAGATAAAGAGATTTCGCGTGAGAGAGACGAATAGAATTCGCTCTTGAGGTGTCGGAATCTCACGGGATGGAACGTCCTAGGTTAGACGTCGCCTAGCGGCGGCAACCAGATTTGAAAGAAGCCTTTATCATGAGTCCCAAATTCCTCCGCATCGCGGTCGTGCTCGGCTTGTTGTCCGCCATCGGCCCGTTCGCCATCGACATGTATCTGCCCGCGCTGCCGTCGATCGGCGCGGATCTGCATGCCAGCACCGCTGCCGTGCAAATGAGCCTGTTGATCTTCTTCCTGTCGATGGGGTTTGGCCAGATCGTCGTCGGGCCGATTTCCGACATGGTCGGCCGCAAGCTGCCGCTTTATGGCGGTCTTGCGCTGTTCATGGTTGGCGGCATCGGTTCGGCAATGGCGCCGACCATCGAATGGCTGATCGCTTTCCGTTTCCTGCAAGGGCTTGGCGCCAGCGCCGGCATGGCCGTTCCGCGCGCCATCGTGCGCGACCTGCACACCGGTAATGAGGCCGCCAAGCTGATGTCCTTGCTGATGCTGGTGTTTTCGGTGTCGCCGATCCTGGCGCCGCTGACCGGCAGCGTGATCATCGAGAATTTCGGCTGGCGCGCCGTGTTCTGGACGGTGACGGGCGCGGCTCTGCTGGCCACCATCCTTCTGGCGACTTCGCTCAAGGAGACGCGACCGGTGGAAGATCGCGCCGGGTCCTCGTTCGGCACCGCGCTGTCGGCCTACCGCTTCCTGATGGGTGATCGCAACTTCCTCGGTCTGACGGCGATCGCCGGCTTCGGCATTGCCAGCTTCTTCGTCTATCTGTCGAGTTCGTCGTTCATCCTGATCGACCATTACGGGCTGTCGCCTTCGGTCTACAGCGTGTTCTTCTCGATCAACGCGGTGGCCTTCATCGGCATGTCGCAGATGACGGGGCTGCTGGCCGAGCGCTTCGGCCTGAGGCGCGTGGTGCGCGTCGCGGTGACCGGCTATGCGACGACGATGGTGGTGCTGTTCGCGGTGATGGCGACGGGCATCGACCGGCTCGATATGATGGCGGCGCTGCTGTTCGTCGGCTACGGCTTTCTCGGCCTAGTCATTCCGACCACCTCGGTGCTGGCCATGGAAGAACATGGCGAGATTGCCGGCACCGCTTCAGCGCTGATGGGCACGCTGCATTTCGCCATCGGCGCACTCGCCATGGGTGTCGCCGGCGTGTTCTTCGACGGTACGCCGCTGCCGATGGTGGCCGGGATCACGCTGTGTGCGGTGATTTCCTTCACGCTGGCCAAGATCACGCTCGGCCGCTCGCGCGAGGTTGCCGAGGCACCGGCGGAATAAGCAACCAAAACAAATGAAAAAGGCCGGGTTCATCCCGGCCTTTTCATGCCAATCCTGCCTCGATCAGCATGAAGCGCAGCCGCTCCTCGACCGTCGCCAAAGGCAGCGGGACGAGTTCATAGCCCAACTCCGTGTAGACGCCGACCAGCGCATGGTGCGTACGCTCGGCCTCCTCAAGCGTCTGCTTTCTCTCCTCATCCTGCGCGAAGATCTCCGGCCAAAGCGGGGCGACGAAGACGCGCTGATGATAGCGGAAGCGCCCGGCGGCGGCGTTGGCGTGTTCGGGTAGCGGCAGGCCGCTCAGCCTGAGGTACCCAATCGTGTCCGGAACGCCGCGATCGAAAAAAACAGGACGCCCGGTCTGTTGTCGCGCAATTTGATACGAGCGCATCTCCCATGCCAGCATCAACTCGGCGAACAGGGCGCGATCACGCCAGGGCAAAGCGGATCCGCCAATGGCGGACTGGTCGCGGATAATGCCGCGCCCGGCTTCCACCGAGGTGGCAAAGCCTGCGTGGCGCAGGGCTTCGATCAGGGTGGTCTTGCCGGATCCGGGACCACCGGTCAGCACGAAGAATCGATCGGAATCGTTTTGTTTGTCCATAGAGACGGGCACGCGGCGGTGCGCCTTCGCGGCCCATAGCCGTTGGACGGACCGGCCAGCGGGTGTTACCGTTGTGCGTAGCCATGTTGAGGAGGGGAGAAGTGGAGGTTTCTGTTGCCAGGTACCTCCGAACCCCGCCTAGAAGTGCGAACCTCTAGGGCTTGATTTGAAGCTATCGCACCGCTTACGCGGCGAGACGTGCTTCCGCATAGTTGTCATTTGCAACTACAGGTTTAGCCCGATGACGGTGGTACCATGCCGGGCAAAAGTACGATCTTTACACCTTCGTCGATCCTATTTCGCCCCCAGCAGAAACCGCTCTGTCATCAGCAGCGGCTTTTGGTGGAGGCGCCGGGTACCGCCCCCGGGTCCGAACGGCTTATTTCATCGCCCATTTATCGCCATAGTCGGTCAAGCCGACAAACTGAATATAGGGGGCCATCGCAAGAAATGGAAGGCCGGAATGGCACTTTGTCCCCCTGACAAAACCGCAAGTCCAAAGGGTTGACTTGGGCGCGGTCTCAACCGAAGCTTTGCCCCGGTGAGGAGTTACCGACCTAGCGCACATGTTGCAGCAGCGCGCCACAGCCCTCATCGATCGGATCCGTGGCGCCGACGAGGGGAATTTTGATGGCCGACTATCTTGCAGACGTGAAGAAATACGATGCCGGCGCCAGCGCTGATGCGGTTGAAAAGATCGTCAAGCACCTGGGTATCGCGCTCAGGAACCGCGATTCCTCGCTGGTATCCTGCACCGACCCGAAGGAACTCGGGCGTGTCAGGGACAACTGGGTCGCCAAGAAGCTCGGCATCAGCGATGCAGCGAAGGCCGATGCATCCATCGAGAAGACTTGCAAGGCAATGGCTGCCGACAACACCAAGAGCCGGGTGACTTTCTACTACCTCGTCGCGAAGGACCTGGGCAAGCTCGGCTCCCTCTGACGACCGCGCTTCAATTCGCAGGGCTGGCGCGGTCCATGCGCCAGCCCTGATGTTGTTGGGGACTGGCTGGCTTCGGGCAGGGCTTGCGCTGCTTTGTGGTGTTCGATTGCCTGTCCGTAAGCTATGATGGCTGGACAACCGAATCGAGCCGGAACCAATGCGCCAGTATCTCGACCTCCTGCAGCACGTGCTGGACAACGGCGCCGATCGCGGCGACCGCACCGGCACCGGAACCCGCTCCGTCTTCGGCTACCAGATGCGTTTCGACCTGGCGCGCGGCTTTCCCGTCACCACCACCAAGAAGCTGCATCTCAAGTCGATCATCCATGAACTGCTGTGGTTCCTGGCCGGCGACACCAACATCAAATACCTCACCGACCATGGCGTTTCGATCTGGGACGAATGGGCCGACGAGAATGGCGATCTCGGCCCGGTCTACGGCAAGCAGTGGCGTTCCTGGCCGGACGGCCATGGCGGCTCGATCGACCAGATCGCGAATCTTCTCAAGGAGATACGAAAAAATCCTCAATCGCGGCGGCTGATCGTTTCGGCATGGAATCCAGCCGAGGTGGAAGCGATGGCGCTGCCGCCCTGCCACTGCCTTTTCCAGTTCTACGTTTCGGAAGGGCGGCTTTCCTGTCAGCTTTACCAGCGGTCGGCCGATATCTTTCTCGGCGTGCCGTTCAACATCGCGTCCTATGCCCTGCTGACCCTGATGGTGGCGCAGGTCACCGGGCTGAAACCCGGCGATTTCGTCCACACACTTGGCGATGCGCATCTCTACTCGAACCATTTCGAGCAGGCGCGCGAACAGCTGCGGCGCACGCCGAGGGCGCTGCCGACGATGTGGATCAACCCCGAGGTGAAGGACCTGTTCGCCTTCCGCTTCGAGGATTTCCGGCTGGAAAAATACGTCGCCGATGCATCGATCAAGGCGCCGATAGCGGTATGACGCTAGAGCGGACCGCGCTTCAAGCCATAGCCAATGCGAAGCTGCAAGACGCAGACTTTTGTTTCAGAACGAACGCTATTCGAATGCTTACTATCTTTTCGGGTACGCTGCGGAAATTGCCATCAAGTCACGAATTTCGCGGCTTTTTCAGCCAGATACCATTCCTGATAAGAAATTCGTCCAAGACATTTACAGCCATGACCTCAACCGGCTTGTGGCGTTGGCTGGCTTGTCTGTGGATCTTACCGAAAGCCGGACGGCGTCGCCGGTATTCGATAGCCATTGGTCGGCGGTCTCAGATTGGAATGAAGCTTCGCGTTACGATATGATAGATGTGTTCGAGGCGACGGCCATGCGAAACGCGATGGTCGACGAAGAGCAAGGAATATTCAGATGGCTTCAGGATCGTTGGTAAGGATCGACATCGACGCCGGCATCAACCTAATTCGTGCTCTTGATGAAAAGGGATTCGGAGTTGCAGCTGCACTATGGTTGTACAACAGTGACGTCGACAATTGGCGCATGATTATCGCCTATCGCGGCCCACGAAAGGATCTCGAAAAAAAATATCTCGATGCGGCAACCATTGCTGCTGACTGGCGCAAGGCACGTCCACAAGAGCCTATTTTAGATCTTAGCAAGGTGAAGATCACATCAGCGGACGACCGGCTCATCGCCGGCTTGGGTATCGCCATGCGGGTTGATGGTCTAGGTGAGGTGCGATTTTCTCACAACACCATCAATGGCATCTATGTCGAAGATGCCTTGATCCATAGGCTTGCGGCCTAAGCCCAATAAATTAGGACAGGCCCTAGTCGATGCCTACCATCACGTCCGAGGCCTTGACCACGGCATAGGCCTGCTTGCCCTTTTCGAGCTTGAGATCGGCGACGGCCTCGTTGGTGAGCGAGGCGGTGACGATGGCCGCCGCCAACGCCGATCATGACATGCGAGGTGGTGGCTCCTTGACGATCTCGGCGATCGTTCCCCGGAGGGGATGTTGCGGGCACTGATCTTTCCAGGGTTTCTTTGCCGGTCTTTCCAGGACAATTGGTGTCGTACGGACGCTTTCATGGGGCGCCGGGCCTTCCCTTGTTATATTCATGCGGATATATCGGTCGGAGACTTAGGGCTGACTAGCTTTCAAACCGAGGAGAGTTCCCATGCTGCGCAAAGGTTTTGGATCGAGGGCGATCGCCATTGGTGGCTTCGCTGCGGCGCTGATGGCAGTCGTGCCGGCAGCACATGCGGAAGACAAGGTGGTGGTGTTTGCCGCGGCCAGCCTCAAGGACGCGCTCGACGCCGTGAACAAAGCCTGCGAGGCCGATGTCGGCGAGGCGGCGACTGTCTCCTATGCCGCGAGTTCGGCGCTGGCCAAACAGATCGAGGGCGGGGCGCCTGCCGACGTCTTTATCTCGGCCGATCTCGACTGGATGAGATATCTCTCCGACAAGAAGCTGACCAAGCCGGACACCGAAGTGAAGCTGCTCGGCAATGAGATCGTGCTGGTGGCGCCGAAGGACTCGGCGGTCGACACCAGGATCGAGAAGGGCTTTGACCTCGCCAAGCTGATCGGCGACGGCAAGCTCGCCATGGGCGATTTCAAGGCGGTGCCGGCCGGCAAATACGGCAAGGCCGCACTTGAATCGCTCGGCGTCTGGTCTTCGGTCGAAGGCAAGGTGGCGCAGGCCGAGAACGTGCGCGCGGCGCTGAAGCTGGTTTCGACGGGCGAAGCCGCCCTTGGCATTGTCTATGCCACCGACGCGCATGCTGAAAGGGGCGTCAAGGTGGTCGGCACCTTCCCGGAGGATTCGCATCCGCCGATCATCTATCCGGTTGCCCAGACCGCCGATTCGAAGGACAAGGACACGCCGGCTTTCCTGAAATGCCTGCAGTCGGCCAAGGCGGCCGCGCTGTTCAAGGATCAGGGATTTACCGTGCTCGCGCCGAGCAACTGAGTTCCAAGGGGCACTATGAACTGGCTGCTGGACCTCACTCCCGACGAATGGAATGCGGTCCGGCTGTCCATCAAGGTGGCAACGGTGGCGATGCTCGCCAGCCTGCCGCCGGGCATATTGATCGCGCTGCTGCTTGCCCGGGGACAATTCTGGGGCAAGACCGTTCTCAACGGGTTGGTGCACCTGCCGCTGATCCTGCCGCCCGTGGTGACCGGCTATCTGCTGCTGCTCACCTTCGGCCGGCGGGGCCCGGCCGGCGCTTTCCTGGCAGAGCATTTCGGCATTGTCTTCTCCTTCCGCTGGACGGGTGCGGCGCTGGCCTGCGGCGTCATGGGCTTTCCACTGATGGTGCGGGCGATCCGGTTGTCGATCGAGGCGGTGGACCGCAAGATGGAAGCGGCGGCGGGAACGCTCGGCGCCAATCCGCTGTGGGTGTTTGCCACCATCACGCTGCCGTTGATCCTGCCCGGGCTGATCGCCGGCGCCATCCTGGCCTTCGCCAAGGCGATGGGCGAGTTCGGCGCCACCATCACCTTCGTCTCCAACATTCCCAATGAGACGCAGACATTGCCGTCGGCGATCTACACCTTCACGCAGGTGCCGGGTGGCGATGAAGGGGCGCTCCGCCTGACGCTGATTTCCATCGTCATCTCCATGGCCGCGCTGGTGGCTTCGGAGGTGCTGGCGCGGCGTGTCGGCCAGCGACTGGACATCGAATGAGCGTTCTCGTCGACATCAGTCATCGGCTGGGTGGTTTCGCCATCGACGCCCGCTTCGAAAGCGCCGGGCGGCTGACGGCGCTGTTCGGCGCGTCTGGGTCGGGCAAGACGACGCTGATCGACATGATTGCCGGGCTGATCCGGCCCGACAAGGGACGCATCGAAGTCGACGGCCGTGTGCTGGTCGATACCGGTGCCGGCATTTTCGTGCCGAAGCACAAGCGCCGCATCGGCATGGTGTTCCAGGACGCACGGCTGTTTCCGCATATGAGCGTTGCCGGCAATCTGCGCTACGGCCGCTGGTTCACGCCGCCGGCGGAGCGCTACGCCGATATCGATGCCGTCGTCGACCTGCTCGGCATCGGGCCGCTCATGAACAGGCGGCCGGCAAAGCTCTCGGGCGGCGAGAAACAGCGCGTGGCGATCGGCCGGGCATTGCTTGCCAGCCCCAGACTGCTGCTCATGGACGAACCGCTGGCCTCGCTCGACGAAGCGCGCAAGGCCGAAATCCTGCCCTATGTCGAAAGGCTGCGCGACGAAACGAAAATCCCGATCGTCTATGTCAGTCATTCGGTCGCCGAAGTGGCGAGGCTGGCCAGCGACGTGGTGATGCTGGCGCAGGGCAATGTCATTGCCAGCGGGCCGACCGGGGCGGTGATGCAAAGGCTCGACCTGTTGCCGGCGGAGGAGCGCGGCGAGGGGGGCGCCGTGCTGGACACCAAGGTGCTGCATCACGACGAGCCTTTCGGCATGACCGTGCTCGGCTCGGCCGCGGGCGAGCTCCGGGTGCCACGGCTGGCGATGAAAACAGGTACGCCGGTGCGCATCCGTATCCGCGCCCGCGATGTGATGATCGCCACCGAAAAGCCGAGGGGTCTCAGCGCGCTCAACATCCTGCCGGGAACCATTACCGCGATGAGCCCCGGCGAAGGGCCTGCGGTCGAGGTCGGTATCGACTGCAATGGTGCAACCGTGCTTGCCCGCATCACCGAACAGTCGCGGCAGGCGCTGAAGCTCCATCTTGGCGGCAAGGTTTTCGCGGTGATCAAGACGGTGAGCTTCGATCGGGCGAACACCGGCGCCGGCCTGCCCGCCGAGGTGGATGGGTGATCCCGCTATGTCTTTTTGGAATAGCGGTTTCGCCAGGGAGCTTCTAGTATGAGGTTGGACCGCGGAGAGTAATGATGCCGTCGCTGAGCTTGCGGATAAATCTCGACCCCGACGGGCGCATCGGGCCGGGCAAGATCGAACTCCTGGAACAGATCGCCGCCTTCGGCTCCATTTCGGCCGCCGCGCGCGGCATGGAGATGTCCTACAAGCACGCCTGGGACCTGGTCGAGGACATGAACCGGGTATTCGGCAAGCCGCTGGTGGCGGCACAGACCGGCGGCCGCAAGGGCGGCGGCGCACAGTTGACGGCGGTCGGCCTGGCGGTGGTCAGCCGTTTTCGCGCCATCGAGCGGGCGGCGGCTTCGGCGGCAGCGACGCATATGGAGGCATTGCAGGCGGAGATTGATGCTGGGTGAGGGGGAAGGGAGTAGGGGAGTAGGGGAGTAGGGGAGTAGGGGAGTAGGGGAGTAGGGGAGTAGGACTTATTGCTCTTCACCGGGCTTGCGCAGCAAATAGCTGTCCATGATCCAGCCCTTCTGCCGACGAGCTTCCTCTCGAACCTTTTCGATCTCTGCGCCGATGTCACCGATCCTGCCGGAGAGAGTGATCTCGTCTTCCGTTCCGAGATAGGCGCCCCAATGGATGACGACATCCTTGTCTACAAGCGTGTTGAAAGCGCATTTGCCGTCCAGCAGCACGACCGCGCTGCCGGCATTGTCCGGCATGCCTTCCTCGGTCAGGCGGCGGCCTGTGGTGATGAGGACGGAATCGCCGATGCGGTTCAGCGCCATCTTGTGGCTGGCGGCAAGTGCCTGGACGGCGGTGATGCCGGGGATCACCTCAAGCTCGAACGCCACATTGCCTCGCAGGCGCACGCGCTCGAGGATGCGTAACGCGCTGTCATAGAGCGAAGGATCGCCCCAGATCAGGAAGGCGCCGCAGCCGTCGCCTGCAATCTCGTCGCGGATCAGGCCTTCGTAAATGGCGGCGATGGCTTCATGCCAGTCATCGACGGTCGAGCGGTAGGAGGGGGCCGGCCCATCTTCTACTGGCCCATCTTCCATTGGCAGGTCGCGCAACGGCACGTCGAATTCGACACGGCGTGATTTCGGGTTGGTGACGAAGCGGTCGCATATCCGGCGGCGCAGTTCGGCCAGTTCATTTTTTTTCGCGCCCTTGTCGGGAATGAACAGCACATCCGCCTGGTTCAGGCCTGATATGGCCTGAACGGTCATGTGGTCGGGATTGCCGGCGCCGATGCCGATGACGAGAAGCTTGCGCATGGGCGAACTCCTGCCCGATCGGAACCCGTTAGTCCAGACCGCGCTGGCGCGTGTCCAGACCGCGCTGGCGCGTGTCCAGACCGCGCTGGCGCGTGTCCAGACCGCGCTGGCGCGTGTCCAGACCGCGCTGGCGCGTGTCCAGATCGCGCTGGGTGTCCAGACTGCTTGCTCCAGACCCTTTTTGGTGCGCTAGCGGATGCGGAAGGGCTTTGAAACGCCACATTGAAACGGCTAGGGTCCTGCAAGCATTCTAGCCGAGGGGGCTTCCATGTTGCGATATGTTCTGACCGCCGTGCTGGCCCTGTCGGCTGCGCCCGTATTTGCCAATGATTCGGTTGCCGAACTTGGCACTGGCGGCCTGATCCTGTCGCGCAGCGATGCCGTGGCGATGCAAAGCGAGGACCTTTTCATCTCGCCTGAAAAGGTCACGGTCGACTATGTCTTCCACAACAACACCGATCGCGATGTCGAGGCCATCGTCGCCTTCCCGATGCCCGAAATATCGGGCAATCCCGAAGAAATCCCGGCGATTCCCGAAAACCAGAGCGACAATTTCCTCGGCTTCGAGGTGACGATCGACGGTGCCGCCGTCAAGCCGCAGCTCGAGCAGAAGGTGTTGGCGCTAGGCATCGACATCAGCGCAGAGCTGAAGGCGCAAAACGTGCCGTTCTATCCATTCGGCGATGCGGCGAAGGCGGCCTTGGCCAAGTTGCCGCAAGCGGTTGTCGATGACTGGGTCGACCGCGGCATCATCATCGAGGACACCGGCAGCGACGGCACCGAGACGACCAAGGTCTACACGCCGTTCTGGCAATTGCGTTCGACCTACTGGTGGCGCTCGACCTTTCCGGCCAACAAGGACGTCCATGTTTCCCACCATTACAAGCCGAGCGTCGGCGGCACGTCTTCAGTCAGCTTCTTCTACGACGGCAAATTCCAGGGTCAGTATGCGGCCTACAAGGCCCGCTATTGCATGGACGACACATTCGAGAGTGCGGTGCGCAAGGCGGCGAAGAACGACCCTGACGGCTACCCCAAATATGTCGAGAACCGCATCGCCTATATCCTGACCACCGGCGGCAACTGGGCCACCGGCACAATCGGAAAGTTCAAGCTGACGATCGACAAGGGCAATCCGAAAGCCCTGGTCTCGTTCTGCGGCGACAATGTCAAAAAGACCGGACCGACGACATTCGAGATGACGGCGGATAATTTCTACCCCGAGCGCGACATCGACATCCTGATCCTCGAGCCAACGGACGACAATTGATGCATGTCGCAATTTACGTTGCCATCGCCGAGAACGGCGTGATCGGGCGGGACGGCGGGCTCCCGTGGCGGCTCTCCACCGATCTCAAGCGCTTTAAGGCCGATACGATGGGCAAGCCCATCATCATGGGCCGCAAGACCTATGAGGGCATCGGCCGGCCGCTACCGGGCAGGTTGAACATCGTCGTCACCCGCGACAAGACCTGGCGCGCCGAGGGCGTAGAGGTGGCACATTCGCTCGAAGCCGCGGTCCAACTGGCGACGGTGCGCGGGCGCCGCATGGCCGATGTGGACGAGGTGTGCGTCATCGGTGGCGGCGAAATCTATGCCCAGGCCATGCTTCTGGCCGATCGGCTGTATGTCACCCATGTGCTGGCAGCGGTCGACGGCGACGCACATTTCCCGCCGATCGATCCTGATTCCTGGCGTATTGTCAGCTCGCACGACGTCCCGGCCGGGGAAAAGGACAGCCACCCGACGCGCTATTCGGTTTACGAGCGGCGTCGAGAGAGACATTGACTGAAAAAAGGGGCATTGAAGGGGGCATTGAAGGAAGACAAAGGGTCGCGACCGGACAAATCGGACGAAGTCGGCAGCGCATCGCGTTGAAAGCGCCTCGTGGCGTCCCTATAGAAGAACAATACTGGATTTTGCGCCGTAATACCGGCGCTTGAGGGAATTCCAAGCGAAAGGACATTCATGCCCTGGAACGACAAAAGCGGCGGTGGCGGCGGCCCATGGGGTGGCGGCGGCAACAATCAGGGACCCTGGGGGCAGGGTCCAAAGGGACCCAGCGGCCCACAGGGCTCGCCTCCCGATCTCGAAGACATCATCCGCCGCGGCCAGGACCGGCTGCGGCGCGCTCTGCCGGGTGGCGGCGGCGCAAGCCCGGCTATCTTCGCCCTGATCGCGGCTGCACTTGTGGTGCTGTGGGCGTTCAAGGCGGTTTATACCGTGCAGCCCGACGAGGTCGCGGTCGAATTGCGCTTCGGCAAGCCGAAGACCGAACTGTCGCAGCCTGGCCTGCATTTCCATTGGTGGCCGCTCGAAACCGTCGAGACGGCCAAGATTTCCGAGCAGCTCGTCGATATCGGCGGCGGCGGCGCGACGAGTGGCAACACGTCCGGGCTGATGCTTACCGGCGACCAGAACATCGTCAACGTCCAGTTCTCGGTCGCCTATCAGGTCTCCGACCCGAGCGCGTATCTCTTCGATGTGTCCGATCCCGACGGCATGCTGCGGCAGGTTGCCGAAAGCGCCATGCGTGAAGCCGTCGGCCGCCGGCCGGCGCAGGACATCTTCCGCGACGACCGCCAGGGCATTGCCGCCTCGGTGCGTGAAATCATCCAGACGACGCTGGACGGCTACAAGGCCGGTCTCAACGTCAACGCCGTCTCGATCGAGGATGCGGCACCGCCACGTGAAGTGGCCGATGCGTTCGACGAAGTGCAGCGCGCCGAGCAGGACGAGGACAAGTTCGTCGAGCAGGCCAACCAGTACTCCAACCAGAAGCTCGGGCAGGCGCGCGGCGAGGCCGCACAGATCCGCGAAGACGCGGCCGCCTACAAGAACCGGGTCGTGCAGGAAGCCGAGGGTGAGGCGCAGCGCTTCATCTCGGTCTATGACGAATATGCCAAGGCGCCCGATGTAACGCGCAAGCGCCTCTACCTGGAAACCATGGAGAAGGTTCTGAAGGATTCGAGCAAGGTCATCGTCGAGCAGGGCAACGGGCAAGGGGTCGTTCCCTATCTGCCGCTGCCGGCATTGCAGCCGAAAGCGCCGGCACCCGCTGCGCCCAGTGGCGTTACGGGAGGTAACCAGTGATGGCCAACCGTCTTCCCATCATCGTCGTCGCAGCAGCGGTTATCCTGTTCCTGCTCTATTCGTCGGTCTTCGTGGTCAATGCGCGTCAGCAGGCGCTGGTGCTCAGGTTCGGCGAGATCGTCGACGTCAAGAGCGAACCCGGCATCTACTTCAAGGCGCCGTTCTCGTTCTTCGACGCCGATACGGTGCAGCTGATCGAGAACCGGGTGCTGCGCTTCGACCTCGACAACATCCGCGTCCAGGTCTCGGGCGGCAAGTTCTATGAGGTCGATGCCTTCATCGCCTACCGCATCTCGGATCCGCGGGTCTTCCGCTCCGCCGTGTCCGGTCAGATCGAATTGGCCGAGGCCCGGCTCAGGACGCGTCTCGACGCTGCCTTGCGCCGTGTCTATGGTCTGCGTGATTTCGAGGCAGCACTCTCCGAAGAGCGCGGCGTGATGATGCGCGAAGTCCGCGACCAGCTCAGGCCCGACGCCACCTCGCTCGGCCTGCAGATCGAGGATGTCCGTATCCGCCGCACCGATCTCACGGCCGAAGTCTCGCAGCAGACCTTCGACCGCATGAAGGCGGAACGCCTGGCGGAAGCTGCGCGGCTGAGGGCACGCGGCAACGAAGCGGCGCAGCGCATCACGGCCCGCGCCGATCGCGAAGTGGTCGAGATTGTCGCCGAAGCGCAAAAAGAGTCGGAAATCCTGCGCGGCGAGGGCGAAGCCCAGCGCAGCGCCACCTTCGCGGGAGCCTATCAGCGCGATCCGGCCTTCTTCGACTTCTACCGGTCGATGAATGCCTATGGCACGGCGCTGGACAACACCGGAACGACGATGGTGCTGTCGCCGAACTCGGAGTTCTTCCGTTTCTTCCGCAATCCCGACGGCAGCGAGGGGCCGGCAAAGCCGGCTTCGCCTGCGCCAAACGCTCCGGCGACGGCACCCGCCGCGCCGGCGGCACAGCCCAGCACCGGCCAGTAGCGGCCGGTGCAGGATTTTCTTGCCGCCATGGGCCTGGTCCTTGTCATAGAGGGTCTGGTCTATGGCGGTTTTCCCGGCCTGGCCAGGAAACTTGCCACCGAAGTGCTGTCGCTGCCCGAGAACGCGCTGCGGATCGCCGGGCTGGCGGCGATCGTGATCGGCGTCGGCATCGTCTGGCTGGTGCGGGGCGCATGACGGCGGCGATGATTTATCCTCTGCCGATAGTCATAGCCGCAAACGTGCCGTATTTTTTGCCAACATGGCGTGACGCGGCGTTTTCGTCGAAGCGCTTTTCTTTTCAAGGATACCGGGAGGCTTCTCGATGACATCCAATACAATTCTGTGCGCGGCTCGGCGGACATTCATCGCCGGCGCGGCGGCACTTCTTGTCAGCGCCGTCGCTGTCCCGTCCTTCGTGACGCCGACATTTGCCGCCGATGGACCCGCTTCGGTCGCCGATCTGGCGCAAGGCCTGCTCGGCGCGGTGGTCAACATATCGACCTCGCAGACGGTCAAGGGCACCGAAGGCCCGGGCGCCGTGCCGATGCCGCAATTGCCCGAGGGGTCGCCCTTCCAGGATTTCTTCGACGATTTCTTCAAGAACCGCGGCGGCGACAAGGACAACGGCTCGCAGAAGGTGCAGTCGCTGGGCTCCGGCTTCGTCATCGATGCCGAGCAAGGCATCGTCGTCACCAACAACCATGTCATTGCCGATGCCGATGACATCGAGGTCAATTTCTCCGATGGTGTCACCTTGAAGGCGACGCTGGTCGGCACCGACACCAAGACCGATGTCGCCGTGCTCAAGGTCGATCCGAAAGGCCACAAGCTGACGGCGGTGAAGTTCGGCGATTCCACCAAGATGCGCGTCGGCGACTGGGTAATGGCGATCGGCAATCCGTTCGGCCTCGGCGGCACGGTGACGGTCGGCATCGTCTCTGCCCGCAACCGCGACATCAATTCCGGCCCCTATGACGACTTCATCCAGACCGATGCCGCGATCAACCGTGGCAATTCCGGCGGACCGCTGTTCAACAGCGCCGGCGAAGTCATCGGCATCAACACGGCGATCATTTCGCCTTCCGGCGGTTCGATCGGCATCGGCTTCTCCATCCCCTCGCAGCTCGCGTCCGGCGTCGTCGACCAGTTGCGCCAGTTCGGCGAGACGCGGCGCGGCTGGCTGGGCGTGCGCATCCAGCCGGTGACCGACGACATCGCCGAAAGCCTCGGCATGGCGACCGCCAAGGGCGCGCTGGTCGCCGGCGTGATCAAGGGCGGCCCGGTCGACAATGGCACCATCCAGGCGGGCGATGTCGTCATCAAGTTCGACGGCAAGGACATCCATGAGATGCGCGATCTGCCGCGCGTCGTCGCCGAAAGCCCGGTTGGCAAGGCGGTCGATGTGCTCATCGTGCGCAAGGGTGTCGAGCAGACCGTGAAAGTAACGCTCGGCCGGCTCGAGGATGGCGAAAAACTCGCCAGCGGCGAGGAGGGCAGCAACACCGACCAGGACAAGGGTGACAAGGCTCCAGCCGTTTCCACTGCTTCGGTGCTCGGCATGACGGTC
Source organism: Mesorhizobium sp. M0011 (assembly GCF_040324155.1). NCBI lineage: Bacteria > Pseudomonadati > Pseudomonadota > Alphaproteobacteria > Hyphomicrobiales > Phyllobacteriaceae > Mesorhizobium > Mesorhizobium sp. M0011. The sequence continues at coordinate 217,690 of NZ_JAMYVQ010000004.1, forward strand.
GGCGAACTGAACGACGAGACACGCAAGAGGTTCAGCATTGCGGCCGATGTTTCGGGCGTCGTCATCACCGACGTCACCAAGGACTCGGCAGCCGCCGAACGCGGCATCCAGCCCGGCGAGGTGATCACCGAGATCGCACAGGAATCGGTCGCCACCCCCAAGGACGTCATGGATCGCATCGGCGCCTTGAAGGAACAGGGGCGCAAGAATGCACTCTTGATGCTGGCCTCGAAGACCGGTGAGCTCAGGTTCGTGACGATCCGGATGGACTGAAGTCAGCAGCCCGCAGGCATATTGTAACATCCTATGGGATGTACTATTTTGCCTTGTGAAGCGGATCGTACTGGACACAAACGTTCTGACGGCAGGTTTGCGAAGCAGGAATGGTGCATCGTTCGCTATCTTGCAACTGGTTGCGGACCGGCGGGTTTGCCCATTGGTGACGACAGCGCTGTTTCTTGAATACGAAACCGTTCTGTCCCGACCCGAGCAAATGGCGATTCACGGGTTGTCCACTACGGATTTAGATGGACTGTTGGCCGGCTTTGCGGCCTTGGCCGAGCCGGTCGAACTGCACTTTCTCTGGCGTCCGCAATTGAGCGATCCGAAGGATGAGATGGTGCTGGAAGCGGCGATCAACGGTCGGGCGGATGCGTTGGTGACTCACAATCGCCGGGATTTTGTGGCTGGGGCAGGCCGTTTCGATGTCCAAGTCGTAAGCCCGGCTGAGTTCCTGGAAGGATTTCGAACATGAGCAAAGCGACTTATCCGTTGAAACTCCCGCTTTCGGTCAAGGAGGCGGCCATGCGCTTGGCAAAGGCCGATGGCGTGTCGCTCAATCAGTGGATCGCTTCGGCCGTGGCGCAGAAAGTTGGGGCAATGGAAACAGCGGCCGAGTTCCTGCGTCGTCGGACAGGCGATGCGTCCGCTGACGATTTTGGAAAGCTGCTTGAGCGGGTTGCTGCCGGACCTCCGCAACCTGGCGATGAGCTTCCGCCTGATCGACATTGATCAGCGACATTTCTTTCGCCAATTCTTGGCAGTCAGCCGGTAGAACACATGTCGCTTGAGCGCGGGATGGCTGTCGGGAATGCCGGGGTGGTCGAAGTCGGCGGACGGATCGGCGGTCATGGCGAGGCGTTGCATGACGGCGTAGAGCGGTGGTTGTCATAGACCGCGAAAGACACGATCTCGCCAAGGCCGAGGGTTTCGAAGTCGTGGGCCAGCCAGGCTTCCGAGGCTTCAGTGACATAGCCTTTGCCCCAGAATTCAGGCGCCAGCCGCCAGCCGATCTCGACGGTGCCGGCCGGCAGGAACGGCATATGCTCGGTTCCGGTGATGCCGACAAAGCCGATGCATTCACCGGTGGCGATGATCTCGGCGGCGGCAAAGCCATAGCCGTCGCGGTCGGTCACGCCTCGCAACTCGTCCATCTTGGCATCCGCCTGGGCGCGGTCGCGGCGGAACGGAAAGAACTCCATCACCTGTTCGTCGGAGTTGATGCGGTGGAACAGGTCGCGGTCGCGATCTTCCCAGTTGCGCAGGATCAGGCGCTCGGTACGCATTGGTTTCATTGCACAAACTCCTCCTGCCTGTAGCCTTGCACATAAAGCAGCGCGGTCAGGTCGCCATGATTGATGCGGACCTTGGCCTGTGCCGCCACCGTCGGCTTGGCGTGGAGCGCGACACCGGTACCGGCCAGGCGGATCATGTCGAGATCATTGGCGCCGTCGCCGACGGCGATGGCGTCGGCGGGCGTCAGGCCGAGGCGCGCTGAAATTTCGATCAGCGCGTCCGCCTTGGCGGCGCGGCCGAGGATCGGCTCGCCGACAAGGCCGGTGAAGCGGCCATCCTGCTCGAGCAGGCGATTGGCACGGTTCTCCTGGAAGCCGAGCATGGCGGCGATGCGCGTCGTGAAGACCTCGAACCCGCCAGACACGAGTGCCGTCCAGGCGCCGTTGGCGCGCATGGTCCGGACCAGAACACGGCCGCCCGCGGCCAGCGTCAGGCGATTGGCGACGATGCGATCGACCACGGCGGCGTCGAGGCCCTTGAGCAACGCCACCCGCTCGCGCAAAGCCGGTTCGAAGGCGATCTCACCATTCATGGATCGCGCGGTGATGGCCGCGACATGATCCTTGACGCCGATCTCGTCGGCCAGCTCGTCGATGCATTCCTGGTCGATCATGGTCGAATCCATGTCGGCGATCAGGATTTTCTTGCGGCGGGTTTCTGCCTCTTGGACGATCACGTCGACCGCCTCGCCGGCGAGTGCCTTGCGCAAGACGGCACTCGTAACGGCGGCGTCGGCTGCCTCAGGCAGGACGAGATCGCAGGCAATAGCTTCAGCCAGCCAGACAACAGCGCTTGCGCCGACCGACCGTGAGGCCATATTCGCAAGCGACAGCGACAAAGCGCGCTCAGTGGGACGGGAAACAAGCGTGGCGACGAGCGGCATGGAACATTCCGGCGGGCAGGCGGGCAAGGGCCGCGTGAAGAACGCGATCCTGATAGCCGGGCCGACCGCCAGCGGCAAGTCGGCGCTTGCGCTCGATCTGGCGGAGCACAGGGGTGGCGTGATCGTCAACACCGATTCCATGCAGGGCTATTCGGTGCTCGACGTGCTGACCGCCCGGCCGGAGGCGGCCGACCTCGCCCGCGCACCGCATTATCTTTATGGCCATGTCCAACCGGCCACCGCCTATTCCACCGGCGCCTGGCTGCGCGACGTGATGAAGCTGATCGACGACGGCACATTCTTCGAACGGCCAGTGATTTTCGTCGGCGGCACCGGGCTCTACTTCCGCGCGCTGGCCGAGGGCATTTCGGAAATGCCCGACATTCCGCAGCGGGTCCGCGACCGTTGGCGCTATGAGTTGAAGGAGCAGGGCGCCGTCAAGCTGCACAGCCTGCTGCTGCGCGAGGATTCGGCGGCCGCCATGATGTTCAAGCCAACCGACAGCCAGCGCGTCGTGCGGGCATTGGAGGTTCTCGATGCGTCTGGCCGTTCGATCCTGGAATGGCAGGCGGAACGCGGCCAGCCGCTCATCGACCGGGAAAGCGCGCGTTTCCTGGTGATCGATCCGGATCGGGCGGCGTTGGTCGCTCGCATCGACAAACGCTTCGACCAGATGCTGGACAAGGGCGCGCTGGACGAGGTCAAGCGGCTTGCGGCACTTGGCCTCGATCCCGAATTGCCGGCGATGAAAGCGATCGGCGTTCGCGAACTGCAGGCAGCGATGGCCGGAGAGATTGGCTTTCCCGAGGCAATCGAACGCGCCAAGATCGCGACCAGGCAATATTCCAAGCGGCAAACCACCTGGTTCAGGCATCAATTGGGGCCGGAATGGCTGAGGTTGCGCCCCGGTGATGATCTGGAAACCACGATCTCAGCGCTTGCTTCCGATGCAACCTGAAAAGTTTACCTGCAAGGAAAGGTTCCCGTTGTGGTTGTCTGAATTAACCCTCCGTAAGCCCGCCCATGCCATAAGATCAGTGGGCACTTTTCCAACGGGGAGCAGATGCGTTTCCACAAGGCGGAATCAGCATTTTTCGTCTTTATATTCGTGATCCTGGCCGCCGGCCTGGTGACGCTGCATGCTTACGGACTTCTGCAGTCCTTCGCCGACGAGTTGCATACGGCTTCGGGTCTGGACAAGGTCATCTATCTCAACAAGCTCTTGTTCGCGACCGGCGTGCTCCTGGCCACCGCGCTGTTCTTCGGCATTTTCTTCATCTATCCGCTGATCCGCAAACAGGCGACGGAGGAAGGCAAGCTGCGCGCCATGACGGTCTCGCTCAGCGCGCGCTCGGAAACACTCGAGCATGCGGCGTTGACCGACGGCCTGACCGGCATGCAGAACCGGCGCTATTTCGATGATGCGCTGAAGGAGTATCTTGAGGAGTTCCGGCGCATCGAAAAGCCCGTCGGGCTGATGATCCTCGATCTCGACCATTTCAAGCAGGTCAACGACACCCACGGCCATGACATCGGCGACGAAGTGCTCAAGGCCGTCGCGAACTGTCTCAAGGACATGACGCGCTACCACGATGTGGTGGCGCGATTGGGCGGCGAGGAGTTCGCCGTGGTCACGCCCAACATGGACGCCGAGCTTCTGGGCAAGTTTGCCGAGCGCATCCGCAAGGCGATCGCCAACATGTCGGTGCTGTCGGGCAATGTCCGCCTCAAGATCACCACCAGCGTCGGGCTCGCCGTCTGGGACCGCAAGGAAACAGCGGAAGAGTTCTATCGCCGCGCCGACCGCCAGCTTTACGAAGCGAAGAGGCAAGGCCGCAACCGCGTCTGCGCCTAAATCCCATCACTGAATTCGTGAGGCTGACCGTCTGGCGCCGTTTTCTGCGCTTCCGATGCTCACGGACTCAAATGTCCGCTCCGCTTCGGTTCTCGAAAACAGCACCACCCGACTCAGCCTGACGAATTCCCTGACGGGATTTACCCAGGCTTTTCCAATGGATATCGGAAGCCCTGACTTGGGTGCTCAGACCCATCCGCCGATGTGCGTGACGCCCAAACTCAATCGTTTTGCGGGCGCAGGCCGAAGGTTGCGGGCTTTAGGCCGTAGCGCATGTCGAAATCGTCGTCCGATGGCGCGCGTGCGGCGGGTGGCTTGCGGTAGTCGGGATCGCCGGCCTGGCGGCCTGAATCGACGACCTCGGCGAAGGCCATCGCCTGCTGCGTTGATTTCGGCACGTTGCGCAGTCGTTCCACGATCGCCACCAGATCGACATCGTCGCCGGCTTTCGACGAGGCGGCTTCTTCGCGCTTGGCGGTGCCAGGAAGCAGGTGGCTCGGCAGTTTTTCGAACTTCAGCCGCATGGTCGTCGCCACGCCTTCGCCGAAGGCGATGGCTTCGCGCTGGCCCATGGAGGACAGGAAGGCAAGCGTCGAGGCGGAAGAATCGGCAATCGCCGAGCGGATGATCGCCTGGTCCTGCTCATTGGCAAGCCGCATGGCGAAAAAAGTCGAGCATTGCGACAGGATGGTCGGGTCGAGCTCGCCAGGGCGCTGGGTGACGACGCCGAGATAGCAGCCATATTTGCGGCCTTCCTTGGCGATGCGCGACAGCGCGTGCCTGGTCGGCGCGAAGCCGAGACGCGGGTCGGCCGGCATATAGCGGTGCGCCTCTTCGCACAAAAACAGAAGCTGCAGCTTGCCCTCGCTCCACAGAGCGAGATCGAAGGCCAGGCGCGCCAGCACCGAGCAGACGGAATTGACCACTTCCGACGGCATGCCGGCCATCTCGAAGCAGGTTACCGGGCGGCCATGATGCGGCACGCGGAAGATGTTGCCGATCGTCTCGTGGATGGTGTCCTCGATCAGGCGCGAGTTGAACATGAAGCGGTAGCGTGGATCGGCCGCAGCCGATTCGATGCGCGTCTTCAGCGATTTGAGCGTCGGGCGATCGGTCTTGCTTTCGAGCATGCCCATGCGCTCATCGATCTGCTTGAGCAGGTCGGCGATGCGGTAAGGCACCGGAGTATCGGCGGTCAGCGCATCGCTGCCGCGCCTGATATAGGAGCCCGAATTCGGGTTGCGGTAGAGATTCTTGGCGGCCGGAATGAGGTCGCGCAAGGCGTCGATTTCTTCCGGCTCGGTCTCGCGGCCCCGGAACAGCACCTCGGCGAATTCCTCCAGCGTGAACATCCAGAACGGAAGATCCAGGGTTTTGGAATCGACCCTGACGCAGTATTCGGGCAGCGATGCAGCGAACTCGTTGTGCGGGTCGAGGATCAGGATGCGCAGATCCGGCCGTGCCGCGATCGACTTGCGCAGCAGCAGCGAGACGGCGGTGGATTTGCCGACGCCGGTGGTGCCGACAATGGCGAAGTGACGCGCCAGCGTATCGTCGATGGCGATGTTGGCGGCGATCGTCTCGTCCTGCGCGAGCGTGCCGATCGTGATCGAATGACGCCCCGCGAGGTCATAGACCGCCTGCAGGTCGCGGGTGCGGATGCGATGCGCAACGGCGCCGATATGCGGATAGGTGGTGATGCCGCGGTCGAAGACCGGTTTGGCGCCGGGCTCTGCTCCGTCACGGACTTCGCCGATCAGCTCGATGCTGACCTCGATGGCGTTCTGGCCCTCATTGCTCCACGCGCGGTCCGACTTGCCGATTGCGTAGACCAGGCCGACGGTTCGCGTCGATCCGAGATTGATGGAAATCATCTTGCCGACCGTCCACAGGCCGGTCACCGCGCCGTCGGCGTCGTTCGCGTAGGCGCTGATGGTGGCGCGCGCGCCATCGCATTGCACGACATTGCCGAGGATGCGCTTGTCGTTCTGCTCTGCGTCGCGGCGCTCCTGCGATGTCGGTTCTCCAACGGAGGCTTCGCGTTCGACATACATGGACAGGCCAATCCCCATTTCCCCTGGAGCATCGATGCTACCCGAATGGGGTTAAGGCCCGATGAGGTCGGATGGTGTAGAGAGCATTAAGGGGCTCGTGGAAATTGTCGCAAGGCGGCTCTTCTCCGGCGTCTATTTTTCGCTATAATAGACATATGGATGATATAGCGAACGACATTTCCTCGACGATCGGCCGCAGGATACACGCCGAAAGGATCGTGCGCGACTGGTCCCTGGCCGAACTCGCGGAGCGTTCCGGCGTCTCGAAGGCGATGCTCAGCACGATCGAGCGGGGCAAGACCAGCCCGACGGCGGCGCTTCTGGTGCGCATCGCGTCGGCCTTCGGCATGACGCTGTCGACCTTGATCGCACGCGCGGAATTGCAGGGCGGCGGGATATTGCGCGAGGCCGACCAGCCGGTGTGGCGCGATCCCGACACCGGCTATGTCAGGCGGCATCTTTCGCCGGCTGGCGATATGCCGCTGGAACTGATCAAGGTGCATCTGCCGGCGGGCGCCAAAGTCAGCTTTCCGGCGGCCTCCTACGCTTTCATCAAGCAGCAGATATGGCTGATTTCCGGGCGGCTCGAATTCATCGAAGGTGAGGCGGTGCACAAGCTTGTATCAGGCGACTGCCTGGCGCTCGGGGCGCCGTCGGACTGCACCTTCCATGCCCTCGAGCCCGGCGCCGACTATCTCGTCGCGCTGGTCAGGGGCTGACACAATGGCAAGAAGACCAAAGCGCTCCCATAATGGGGGGCCGCCTCTCGATGAGTACAAGAGCCCGCCATGGGGCAAGGGCGATCCCTACATCTTTCTTGCCTGGCAGGCCGCCCATGCCAAGGCGTGGAAGGCGCCGAGCCACGAGGTCATGCTGCTGCGCATGGACAGAGCCGAGCGGCTTGGCCTGACCTATGAGGAGTACACGCTCGAGATCCTCGAGCGCGGGCGGCATCTCGGGCACGAAGACGCCGACCGCATCAGCGCCATCAAGGCGGCGCGAAAGCGACGCCGCGCGCGCCATCTGGACTGACAGCAATGCGCCCGCTTCTATCTCAATCACAGGATATCCTGCACATGAACTCGATCGAGATCGCAACCCTGAACCCGGCTGCCGAGACGCAGGACATGCTGGCCGAATTGCTGGTCGCAACGGTGGCGGCCGGCGGTTCGGTCAGCTTCATGCATCCGTTGGCGCCGCAGGCGGCAAGGACGTTCTGGGAAAAATCGCTGGCCGCGGCGGCAAGGGGCGAAAGATCGGTGCTTGGCGCCTGGGATGGCAAAAACCTGGTCGGCACCGTGACCTTGCTGCTCGACTGCCCGCCCAACCAGCCGCACCGGGCCGAGATCGCCAAACTGATGACATCAGTCGACCACCGGGGCAGGGGTGTGGGAACGCGCCTGATGCGGGCCGCCGAGAGCCTTGCGGTGGAGAAAGGCCGCACGCTGCTGGTTCTGGACACGGCAACAGAGGAGGGCGCTTCCGGCCTCTATGAGCGGCTGGGCTTCACGCTGGCCGGCGAGATACCGGACTATGCCCTGAAGCCGCATGGCGGGCTGACCGGCACGCTGATCTACTGGAAGCGGATCAGGCCAATCTCGTAACCAGTCATGCCGGCGCCGAACCGGAGAGGCGCGACAGCAGCCACTTCCGGAAATCCTGCTCGGCACCGGTCAGGCGCGCGGTCGACGCCTTGGTCAGGAAATGCCCCGATGTGCTGGAAAGTTCATAGTCGGAAAGCCTGACCAGCGTCTTGCTGTCGAGCGCCGCATCGACCAGCGGCCGCGAGCCCAAAAGCACGCCGGCGCCGGCGCTCGCCGCCTCCATGGCGGTAACGAAACTGTCGAAGCGGTGCGATCGCCTGGGATGGCCAGCCAGTCCAGCGGCGGCGAACCATTCCGCCCACATCTCGCGCGCGCCGGCGACCAGAAGCAGCGGTTGGGAAGGCCAGTCGTCGTCGCCGGCGAGCGCAGGTGCGGCCACCGGCACGAGCCGCTCGGCGGTCAGCCTGTCGGCTTCGCGGCCGGGGAAGGATCCGTTGCCGAAGCGGATGTCGAGCACCGAGCCCGGCAGATCGTAGTCAGCAGGGCGATGGATCGTCACCAGATCGAGCTGGATGCGCGGCAGTGACTTTGCCAGATCGGGCAGCGCCGGAACCAGCATGAGCAAGGCAAAGGAGATCGGCGCCCGGATGGTCACGGTCTGGACGGCACGCGGCTCGAACAGTTCCGCGGTGCTGTTGCCGATGGTGGCGAAGGCCGACTGGATGTGAGGCAGGTAGGCTGCTCCCTCCGGCGACAGTGCGACGCCCCGCGCCAGCCGCGAAAACAAACGTGTCTTGAGCCGCTCCTCGAGAAACCGGATGTGCTGGCTGACGGCTGCCTGGGTGAGACCGAGCTCGGCTGCCGCCGCGGTGAAATTCGACAGCCGCGCCGCCGCCTCGAAACTGCGCAGCCAGTCCAGAGGCGGCACCGGTGTATTTGTACGAGCCATTAGTATTCTGCGGTCATTGGCTAAAAAATGATAATTTGAGTTATGTCTGTCGCGCGATCAACATGCAATCGAAACCCTGCGGATCAGGCTGCGGGGGACGCAATGGACAGGAACGGATCTCCATGCTCACCCAGGCGCGGATCGGCGACGAAGGCAGAACAATCGACCTTGGCTGGCAGGACGGGTCGCGCAGCCGTTTTCACGCCATGTGGCTGCGCGACAATGCGCTGGACGACAAGACGCGCAGCGCCGGCAATGGTCAACGGCTCATCACCATTCTCGACATTCCCGCCGACACCAGGATCGGCGCCGCGTCGATCAAAGGCGGCGCCCTGGAAGTCAGCTTCGTGCCCGAGCAGAAGACGGTCAGCTTTCCCGCGGCATGGCTGAGCGCCAATGCCTATGATCGTGACGCAGGCCGCCAGCCCGGCTGGACAGGCGAGGCCACCGTGCGATGGACCAAGGCCTCGATGCAGAATTCGGTGCCGCGCGCCGGCTATGTTGCGGCCAGCCGCGATCGCGCTGTGCTGGGGCAATGGCTGTCGGCGGTGAAAACCTATGGCTTCGCGGTGATGGATGATCTGCCGACCGAATCCGGGGCACTGTGCAAAGTGTCCGATCTGTTCGGCTATATCAGGGAGACCAATTACGGGCGCTGGTTCGAAGTGCGCGCCGAGGTCAATCCGAGCAATCTCGCCTACACGAATCTCGGCCTCCAGGCGCACACCGACAATCCCTATCGCGACCCTGTGCCGACGCTGCAGATCCTGTCCTGCATCGAGAATACGGTTGAGGGCGGCGAGTCCAGTGTCGTCGACGGGTTTGCAGTCGCGGCTGCGCTGCAGGCTGAGAACCCGGAAGGCTTCCGGCTGCTGAGCTCATGCCCGGCGCGCTTCGAGTATGCCGGCTCTTCCGGCGTGCGGCTGCAGGCGAAGCGGCCGATGATCGAGCTCGGGCCCGATGGCGAGCTGATTTGCATCCGCTTCAACAACCGCTCGCTGGCGCCGACGGTCGACGTGCCGTTCAGCGATATGGAAGCGTACTACGCCGCCTATCGCCGGTTTGCGGAACTGATCGAGGATCCATCCTTCGAGGTGACGTTCAAGCTCGAAGCGGGGCAAGCGTTCATCGTCGACAACACCCGCGTCATGCATGCCCGCAAGGCGTTTTCCGGTACCGGTAAGCGCTGGCTGCAGGGTTGCTACGCAGACAAGGACGGTCTGCTGTCGACGCTCGCGGCAATCGAGCACGGGTTCAAGGAGGCGGCGGAATGAGCGGCCAGGATTTGAACGCGGACACCATCGTCGAGTTCATCGCCGACATCTTCGAGCGCCGGGGGCGCCGAATCCTATCTCGGCGAACCCGTCACCATGTCGGAGCACATGCTGCAGGGTGCCTGGTTCGCTGAAAAGGACGGCGCGCCGGACGAACTGGTGGCGGCGGCGCTGCTGCACGACATCGGCCATTACACCAGCGAGTTCGGCACCTATTCACCCGAGGATGTCGAGGACAAGCATCATGACGAGGCCGGCGGCGAGGTGCTGGCGCCGTTCTTTCCACCTGTCATCGTCGAATGCGTCAGGCTGCATGTCGCCGCCAAGCGCTATCTCTGCGCCACCGACCCGACCTATTTCGGCAGGCTTTCGCAGGCCTCGGTGCACACGCTGTCGCTGCAGGGCGGGCCGATGAATGCCGAGGAGGTCGCCGAGTTCCGCAAGAACCCCTTCCATGAGGAAGCGGTCCGGGTCCGCATCTGGGACGAGAGCGGCAAGATCGCCAACATGAAGACACGGGCATTTCGCGATTACGTGCCGCTGCTGCAGCGGGTGGTGACGCAGTTCGCCGCGGGCAAGCCGGCGTAAATTCCCCAGGGAAGGAGGCAGGGTGCAAGCCGTGCCTCCTTCTTTCTTCCGGCTTTGCCGGAATGGCGCTCGGCTATCCCTTATGGTGCACCTGCTGCAGCCCGTAGACCGGCGTCGGCAGGCCTGCCTGCCTGGCCTTCAATTGCAGCGACAGAAATTGCGAATAGTGACGTGACTGGTGCAGATTGCCGCCGTGGAACCACAGCGCTTCCTGTTGCGTCGGCTTCCACATGTTGCGCAGCTCACCTTCCCAGGGGCCGGGATCCTTGGTGGTGTTCGAGCCGAGGCCCCAGCATTTGCCGACCTTGTCGGCGGTTTCGCGGGATATCAGATCGGCGGCCCAGCCGTTCATCGAGCCGTAGCCGGTGGCGTAGACGATGAGGTCCGCAGGCAGTTCCGACCCGTCGCTGAGCAGAACAGAGTGCTGCTTGATTTCCTCGACGTCGACGCCGCTCTTCAGCTTGATCGAACCATCGATGACCAGCTGCGAGGCGCCAACATCGATATAGTAGCCGGAGCCGCGCCGGAGATACTTCATGAACAGGCCGGATTCGTCGTCGCCCCAGTCGAGCATGAAGCCGGCCTTTTCCAGACCCTTGTAGAATGCCGCGTCGCGCTTCTTCATCTCGGCATAGGCCGGGATCTGGAACTCGTGCAGAATCTTGTAGGGCAGCGAAGCGAAGATGAGATCAGCCTTGGCGGTGGTGATGCCATTCTGCAGCGCCTGCTCCGAATAGAGCGAACCCAGTCCGATTTCCATCAACGTGTCGGACCTGGAGATATGGGTGCTCGAGCGCTGCACCATGGTCACGTCGGCGCCGGCTTCCCAAAGTGCCGCTGCGATGTCATGGGCGGAATTGTTGGAGCCTATGACGACGGCCTTTTTGCCGGCATAGGCGTCGGGACCCGGGTGCTTCGAGGAGTGGTGCTGGTCGCCCTTGAAGGTCTCCATGCCCTTGAATTTCGGCAGATTGGCCTTGCCGGACTGTCCGGTGGCCAACACCAGCTGCTTCGGCTTCAGCGTGATGTCCTTGCCGTCGCGGTGGACGAGAACGGTCCATTCCTTCGTCTTGTCGTCATAGGACGCGCTTTTGGCCTCGGTCGAGGACCAGTAATTCAGCTCCATCACCTTGGTATACATTTCCAGCCAGTCGCCGATCTTGTCCTTGGGCGAGAAAACCGGCCAGTTCTTCGGGAAGTCGATATAGGGCAGATGGTCGTACCAGACCGGGTCATGCAGGCACAGCGACTTGTAGCGCTTGCGCCAGCTGTCGCCGGCCCGCTCGTTCTTCTCGATGATGATGGTCGGCACGCCAAGCTGCCGCAGCCGCGCGCCGAGCGCGATACCGCCCTGGCCACCACCGATGATCACCGTATAGGGCTGCGTCTTGAAGCCGAGCTCGGCGGCTTCCCTCTCGCGTTCTTCTTTCCATGTCGGACGGTTCTTGCCCGAGCCGTGCCTGGCCCCCATCGGCCGCGCAAAGCCTGCCGGCTCCTCGTGGCCTTTCAGTTCGGCCATGGTGGTCAGCAACGTCCAGATCTTGCCGTTCTTCAGCCTGATATGGCCGAAGCCGCGTGCCACTTCCGTCTCGAAGCTGATCCAGCCCTCGATCAGTTCGCCGCTCTCGGTCGTGTCCTCGCCCTTGGCGATGGCGAAGTGCGAGGGCCTGGTGTTCGACAATTGGCTTTTCAGCATGTCGCGGACCTGGTCGCGGCCTTCCATGGTCTTGATGTTCCAGGTGAAGGTAACGAGGTCGCGCCAGTAGCAATCCTCTTGAAAGCAATCGACCGCCTTCTCGATGTCATTGGCAGCAAGCGCGGCGCCGAATTGATCGAGCAGGTCGGACAGTTTCTTGCTAGGGGCCTTGTTCTTGCTAGAGGGCTTGTCGAGCATCAGGTTTCCTCCCGTGAAATCCAGATCGTCATGGTGGTGGCTCCGCCGGGCTCGCCGCCGGACGATCAAGTATCGTCAGAGATGGCGGCCCTCGTCACGCCCCACCATAGTTTCCAGCGATTTCAATGGTCTATCCTATAAATGAGATCGCCGGACGGTTTCGGAATCGCCCGGGCGCCGGAAACGAACGTCCCATTTGTGAATGCCGCGCCGGTCGCGCAAAATTGATGGTCAAATGCCGCAATGCGGTCACCGAGGCCGATGACAACCGATCGGTGAGAAGCCGGGAAGCGGTGGCGGGCAACAGGACGGTTCCCGGGATTTTCTGGATGCGGAACTCTGGAGCCCGTTATGATCATCATACCTTTTATCCAAGCGTCTTCATGTCGCTCCCTTAGCCGGCGTGGACGCGCAGCGGCAATGGCCGCGGTCATGGCCTTGAGCGCGACCCTGACCGGCCCGCTGGTGCTGCCCGGAACGCAGGCGCATGCGGCGGAAATTGCCGTTACCGTCCGCGAAAGGCTTTCGAACTATGGCGGATGGCGAACCTCCAGCCGCTTCGGCGATGTCTGGGTTCCCTCGGTCCGTACCGAATGGCGGCCCTACACCGAAGGCAGGTGGGTCTGGACCGACGATGGCTGGTACTGGCAGTCCACCGAGCCATTCGGCGATGTCGTCTATCACTATGGCCGCTGGGCCTACGATCCCGATTTCGGCTGGGTGTGGATCGCCGGCGATCAATGGGCGCCAGCCTGGGTGGTGTGGCGCCAGGGCGGCAATGACGTCGGTTGGGCTCCAGCGCCGCCCAACGTCGGTGTCGCCTTCGACGACGCCTGGTGGTGTTTCGTGCCTGTGGCGGCGATCGGCGCGGTCGATCTGGTCAGGGTGGTGCGGCCGGTGCAGGAAAACGTCGTCCTCATGCGCAACACGACGATCATCAACCAGACGGTCCTGGTCAACAATGCGCCGCACGTGCGGCTTGGCAATCAGGTGGTTGCAATCAATGCCGGACCCCGGCTGCAGCAACTCCCGAAGCCCGTCATCGAGTCGATCAAGGCGGCAAAATTGGTTCCTCCGCGCAAAGGCGTGTTTGCCAGTGCACGGCTCGATGCTTCCAGGGGCGCCGAGATCAAGAGACTTGCCGGCAATACAAAGGGGAACGGGCAAATCGTGGCGGGCTCCAAGACTGCGATCGGCGGCAAGGCCATTTCCCCCGGCGCGGTGGCTGCCAGCAATCCGGCCGTCGTGAAGCCTGGCGACTCCGTGCGCAAGCGGATGGTCGCCGGCAACGGCGCGAAGGCCGATGCGCTCAAGCTGCATGTCGACAGGACCGCGGGCGACGGACGCATCGTTGTCAAATCGTCGCCCAAACCGGTTTCGCCCAAGCCGGTTTCGGGGCAGCGTCTTGCACTCGGTGGCGGGCAACAAAAGCCGCATCAGCAGGCGCTGGCAATGCACATGCCCCAGCACCATGGCCCGGCAAGGGTGGCACCCCACCATCCGCCAGCGAAGATGCAGGCCAGGAAGGCGTCCAAATGCGATCCACGCGTTTCCCGCTGCAAGGCGCCGGGCTGACCACCTCGATCGTGCCGGCACGCTGTGCGCGCCGGCGCGATTTTTCCCGTTGACAGGCTGCCTTGCCCGCCCTTAGTGTCCGCCACCATGAAAACGGCACTCATTCTCGTAGGAAAGCGCGTGGGCAAGGCGGTGTAACCGCCGGGCGAAAACCCCCCATGCGCAAGACACAGGCTCCCTCGGGGGCCTTTTTTATTGCCTGAAACACGACTAAACGACCAGCAAACGCCCAATGGCGACAGTACGGGACCAGACCGATGAGCAACGGACAGAACGAGCGGCGCGAGATGACAGGTGCCGAAATGGTGGTGCAGGCGCTGAAGGACAATGGCGTCAAGCATGTCTTCGGCTATCCGGGCGGCGCTGTCCTTCCGATCTATGACGAGATCTTCCAGCAGGACGATGTCGAGCACATACTGGTGCGCCACGAGCAGGGCGCCGGCCATGCAGCCGAAGGCTATGCGCGCTCGACCGGCAAGGCCGGCGTCATGCTGGTGACCTCCGGCCCCGGTGCCACCAATGCCGTGACGCCGCTGCAGGACGCGCTGATGGATTCGATCCCGCTGGTCTGCCTGACGGGGCAGGTGCCGACCTCGCTGATCGGCTCCGACGCTTTTCAGGAATGCGATACGGTTGGCATTACCCGCCCCTGCACCAAGCACAACTGGCTGGTGAAGGACGTCAACGAGCTCGCTGCGACCATCCACGAGGCTTTCCATGTCGCGACCACCGGCCGCCCCGGTCCGGTCGTCGTCGATATCCCGAAGGACGTGCAGTTCGCCAGGGGATTCTACGTCCCGCCGCAGATCGCGCCGCGCACCAGCTACCAGCCAAAGGTCCAGGGCGACCTGGAAAAGATCAAGGCGGCGGTCGAGCTGATGGCCGGTGCCAAGAAGCCGATCATCTACAGCGGCGGCGGCGTCATCAATTCCGGCCCGGAAGCGAGCCATCTGCTGCGCGAACTGGTCGATCTCACCGGTTTCCCGATCACCTCGACGCTGATGGGCCTCGGCGCCTATCCAGCATCGGGCAAGAACTGGATGGGCATGCTCGGCATGCACGGCACCTATGAAGCCAACATGGCCATGCATGACTGCGACGTGATGATCTGCATCGGCGCGCGTTTCGACGACCGCATCACCGGGCGGCTGACCGCCTTCTCGCCGAACTCGAAGAAGATCCACATCGACATCGATCCGTCGTCGATCAACAAGAACGTCCACACCGAGGTCCCGATCATCGGCGATGTCGGCCGGGTGCTGGAGGATATGGTGCGTTTGTGGCGTGCGAGCGCCAAGGCCGACAAGAAGGCGCTCTACCCCTGGTGGGAGCAGATCGCCAAATGGCGTGCGCGCGACTCGCTCGCCTACAAGATGAACAACGACGTGATCATGCCGCAATACGCCATCGAGCGGCTCTACGAACTGACCAAGGGTCTGGACACCTACATCACCACCGAGGTCGGCCAGCACCAGATGTGGGCGGCGCAGCACTATCATTTCGAGAAGCCGAACCGCTGGATGACGTCGGGCGGGCTGGGCACGATGGGTTACGGCCTGCCGGCGGCACTCGGCGTGCAGATCGCGCATCCAGGCGCGCTGGTCATCGACATTGCCGGCGACGCCTCCGTGCAGATGACGATGCAGGAGATGAGCGCGGCCGTGCAGCACGACGCGCCGATCAAGATCTTTATCTTGAACAACCAGTATATGGGCATGGTGCGGCAGTGGCAGCAGTTGCTGCACGGCAACCGGCTGTCGCATTCCTACACCGAGGCGATGCCGGACTTCGTCAAGCTGGCCGAGGCCTATGGCGGCCACGGCATTCGCTGCGAGAAGCCGGACGAGCTGGACGACGCGATCAAGGAGATGATCTCGGTCAGGAAGCCGGTGCTGTTCGACTGCCGCGTGGCGACGCTCGCCAACTGCTTCCCGATGATTCCGTCGGGCAAGGCGCACAATGAGATGCTCTTGCCCGACGAGGCGACCGACGAGGCGGTGGCCAATGCCATCGACGCCAAGGGCAGGGAACTGGTGTAGCCGGCAGAACCAAGGCAGGGCTGTCGCAAGAAAGCCCCGCGCAAACAGAGAATTAGCTCAAGAGCTTGAAAAACGAGATTCATGTCATGAACGCACAGCTACAACCGACCGGCTCCGCCTATTTCATCGCCAAGGAGACGGAAAAGCCGGAAAACCACACGCTTTCCGTGCTGGTCGACAACGAGCCGGGCGTGCTTGCCAGGGTCATCGGCCTGTTTTCCGGGCGTGGCTACAACATCGAGAGCCTGACCGTCTCCGAGACCGAGCATGAAAAACACCTGTCGCGCATCACCATCGTGACGCGCGGCACGCCGCATGTGCTGGAGCAGATCAAGCACCAGCTCGAGCGCATCGTGCCGGTTCACCGCGTCGTCGACCTGACCGTGCGTTCGCATGAATCCGGCCAGGAGCGGCCGCTGGAGCGCGAACTGGCGCTGGTCAAAGTCGCGGGCACCGGCGAGGCCCGCGTCGAGGCGTTGCGGCTGGCCGATGCGTTCCGCGCCAGCGTCATCGACGCCAACACCGAGCATTTCATCTTCGAGATCACCGGCAAAGGCTCCAAGATCGACCAGTTCATCGCCATCATGAAACCGCTCGGCCTGGTCGAAATCTGCCGCACCGGCGTGGCAGCGTTAAACCGCGGCCCGCAGGCGATGTAGGACTTCGGCGGGGCTGGCGTCGAACGCGTCAGCCAGTTTCCATGGTGAGGCCGTCCGTAGCCTTTGCGGGGTCGCCGAGAAGGGACAAGATGCTGACTTGTCAGGGAAGATATCCATGTCGCTCGACGCATTCCTTGCCCTGCTTGTCTACGCCTTCGTGACGTCGATCACGCCGGGGCCAAACAATCTCATGCTTCTGGCATCGGGCGTGAATTTCGGCCTCGTCAGAACCGTTCCGCACATGCTGGGCATCAGCATGGGTTTCCTCGTGCTGCTGCTTGCCGTCGGTCTTGGCCTCGGCGCTGTGTTGACGGCGTTTCCGGCGCTGCATACCGCGCTCAAGATCGCCGGCGGCGCCTATCTTTTGTACCTCGCCTGGAAGATCGCCATGTCGCGCACGCTGACCGGCAAGGGCGAGACGAAAGCGCGGCCCATGCGCTTCATCGAGGCAGCCGCATTCCAGTGGGTCAATCCCAAGGCGTGGGTGATGGCGATCACCGCCATGGCCGTCTATGCCAATGCCGAGCACCCGTTCCTGTCGGTGGTGTTGATCGCCGTGGCTTTCACCATCGTCAATTTGCCGAGCGTCTCGGTGTGGGCTGGGTTCGGCACCGCACTGCGCGGTTTCCTGTCGGACCCGGTGCGGCTGAAATGGTTCAACATCGCCATGGGCGTGCTGCTGGCGGCGACGCTTTGGCCGATGCTGAGGTAGGCCCGGGGCGCATCATCTGATCTTTAAGGGACAGGATCCGGAGTCTCGGGCGTACCGCCCAGATCGGGATTGAGCCCGTGTTGCACATCCGTTGTGCAGTGCACATTAAATCTTCGTAATGCCGCCTTTTGGCCCTTTTCCGACAAAGGCGTGTCCTATCTATTCGGCGAAATCGCGGCAACGGGCCGCGTTGGAATAGAACCATCGGACCACGACGTGTCGGGTGGAGAGGGCCTTTGACCATGCGTGGAAAAGTCGTTCTTTCGTTGCTGGCCGTCGCCTGCCTGGGTGCGGCCGGGTGGCTTTATCTTTCGCCCGACGTGCTTGGCAGGGTCCAGCAGGTTATCGGTGCAAAGCCGGTTACCGCGCCGGACAAACAGGCCCCGGCTTCGGACAAGAAGGCCGACAATGCCGGGCGCTCGGCCTCCATCCTCTCGGCCGTCGCCTCGACAGCCGATTTCCCGATCCGGCGTTATGCGATCGGCTTCGTCTCCTCTCCCGCCGTCGTCAACATCAACGCGCGGGTGTCCAGCCAGATCGTGTCGATCGACGTCAAGGACGGGCAGATGGTCAAGACCGGCGATCTGCTGTTTTCGCTCGATGACCGGGCGCTGAAGGCGCAGCTAGCCAAGGATCAAGCGGCGCTGGCCAAGGATCAGGCGATGCTCGCCAGCTCGCAGTCCGATCTCCAGCGCGCCAAGGATCTGGTCGCCAAGCAGGCAGGCACGCAGCAGACCTACGACCAGGCCGTCGCCGCGCAGAAGGCTGCCGCAGCGACTGTCGATGCCGACAAGGCGACAATCGACGCCGACAATGTCCAGCTTGGCTTCGCCACGATCACGGCGCCGATTTCCGGCAGGCTGGGCGCTGTCAGCGTCGCCGTCGGCGATCTCGTCACCGTCAGCAATGGCAACAGCAGCACGGCGACCCCGCTGGTGACCATCACCCAGATGGACCCGCTGCAGGTCAACTTCAATCTTCCCGAGAGCAATCTGGCCCTGCTGCACAAGGCGCTCGCCGACCCGCAGCAGGGCGCGGTGACGCTGACCAAGGATGGCGACCCGACGCCGATCGGCAAGGGTACGCTCGATTTCGTCGACTCCAGCGTCGACACCGCGTCGGGCACGATTGCCACGCGGGCAAGCATTCCCAATGCCGATCTTTCGCTATGGCCCGGCCAGTATGTGAATGTCGTGCTCGACGCCGGCATCATGCCGCAGATGACATCGGTTCCCACGGTCGCGGTGCAGCCAAGCCAGAAGGGGCCGTTCGTCTATGTGGTCAAGCCGGACAACACGGTCGAGATGCGGCCGGTGCAGGTGGCGCTGACCGAAGGCGACAACAGCGCCATCAGCCAGGGGCTGAAAAGCGGTGAGAAGGTTGTCACCGAAGGTCAGACAAGGCTGAAGGACGGCGCCGCCGTGCATGAAGGCAAGGCCACGGCGAGTGCAGCCGCGCCCAAGGTGGCCGAGGCGACCAACGCCGGCGAGGCGGCCCAATGATCTCCGAATTCTGCATACGCCGACCCGTCGCCACCCTTCTGATGTCGTTCGCCCTCGTGCTGGGCGGGCTGTTCGCCTACAAGTTCCTCCCGGTGGCCGCACTGCCCAGCGCCGAATTCCCGGTGGTCAATGTCTCGGCTTCGCTGCCCGGCGCCTCGCCGGAAACCATGGCGACATCGGTGGCGACGCCGCTGATCAAGCAGTTTGCCACCATCGCCGGCATCGATTCGATCTCGACCACGAACTCGCTTGGCCAGACCTCGATCGCCATCCAGTTCGTGCTCAACCGCGACATCGATGCGGCGGCGGCCGATGTGCAGGCGGCGATCGCGCGCACGCAGAAATCATTGCCGCCGCAGATGACGGCGCCGCCGAGCTATCGCAAGGTCAATCCGGCCGACGCGCCGATCCTTTTGATGTCGCTGGTCAGCGACACGGTTCCGCTGACCGATCTCGATGCTTTCGCGGAAAATGTCATCTCGCCGTCGCTGTCGACCATCGACGGCGTGGCGCAGGTCTCGATCTTCGGCCAACAGAAATACGCGGTGCGCATCCAGATCGACCCGACCGCGCTTGCCGCGCGCGGCATCTCGATCGATCAGCTGCAGGCGGCGGTCGCCTCGGCCAACAGCAACACGCCGCTGGGCGTGCTGCAGAACGACAAGCAGCAGCTCACCATCACCGCCAACACGCAGCTGACCGACGCCGCCGGCTTCTCCAACATCATCATCGCCACCAAAAACGGTCATCCCGTGCGGCTGGGCGAGGTGACCCGCGTGGTCGATTCGGTGCAGACCACCACCACCGCAAGTTGGTACGATGGCACCCGCGCGATCATCATGGCCGTGCAGCGCCAGCCCGATGCCAACACTGTCGACGTCGTCGACAAGGTCAAGGCGATGCTGCCGTCCTTCAAGGACCAGATGCCGGCCGCCGCCGACATCAAGCTGCTTAACGACCGCTCCAGTTCGATCCGGCAGGCGGTCAGCGACGTGCAGTTCACGCTGTTGCTCACCATTGCCCTGGTGATCATGGTGATCTTCGTGTTCCTACGCCGGGTGACGGCGACCATCATCCCGGCCGTGGCTGTGCCGATCTCGCTGATCGCCACGCTCGGCGCGATGTTCCTGTTCGGCTTTTCCATCGACAACATATCGCTGATGGGCCTGACGCTGGCGGTCGGCCTCGTCGTCGACGACGCCATCGTGATGCTTGAAAACATCTTCCGCCATATGGAGGAGGACGGGCTGTCGGCCTTCGACGCATCGCTGAAGGGCGCGCGCGAAATCGGCTTCACCATCATCTCGATCTCGATCTCGCTGGTGGCGGTGTTCATCCCCGTGCTGCTGATGGGTGGCGTCATCGGGCGCATCTTCAACGAGTTCGCCGTCGTGGTGACGGTCGCCATCCTGGCGTCGATGTTCGTGTCGCTGACGCTGACGCCGATGCTGTGCTCGCGGCTGCTGTCGGTGACCAAAGCCGACCGTGACAAGCATGGCCCCGGTCATAAGCAGGACCTCGTCACCCGCGGCTACGACAGGGTCTTGAGCTTCTGCCTGCGCCACACCTTCCTGGTGTTCCTCGTCTTCGTCGGCACCGCGGCAGCGTCGGTGTGGCTGATCCAGACTTCGCCGAAGGGTTTCTTCCCGCAGGAGGACATCGGCCAGATATCGGTGACCACCATCGCACGTCAGGACATCTCTTTCGATGCCATGTCCAGGCTGCAAGGACAGGTCGCCAGCGTCTTCTCGCATTCGCCCTATGTCGACCATGTGGCGTGGTCGGCGGGCAGCGGCAACAATGCGCTCAATCAGGGGCAGCTTTTCGTCCAGCTCAAGGGCAAGGACCAGCGCCCCGATATCGAGAAGGTGCTTTCGGATCTGCGCAAGCAACTGGCCGGCGTGGCGGGCATCGAGACCTACATGCAGCCGGTGCAGAATTTGAGGCTGGGCTCGCGGTCGTCGGCAAGCGCCTACCAGCTCGTGGTTCAGGGCCTTGATACCGGCCTGACCGATATTTGGGCGCAGAAACTGAACGACGCGATGGCGGCCGACCATGCGAACTTCACCGACGTCACCAGCGACCTGCAGAACAATGCGTTGCAGGCGACGCTGGTGGTGGATCGCGACAAGGCCGCCCAGCTCGGTATCGATACCGACACGTTGCGCTCCGCCCTCTATGGCGGGTTCGGCACCGACCAGGTTTCGACAATCTTCGGTTCGGCCGACAGCTACGAAGTCATCACCGAGCTCGATCCAAAGATCGAGTGGTCGCCCGAGCGGATGCTGGCCATCCAGATGAGGACGGCGAGCGGCAGTCTGGTTCCGCTCGGCGCGTTCGCCCGGGTCGATCGCACGGCCGGCGCCCTGACTGTCAACCAGCTCGGCCAGCTTCCAGCCGTGACCATCTCCTACAATCTGCCGCAGGGCGTGGCGCTGGGCGACAGCGTGACGCGCATCAATGCGCTGAAGGAGCAGATCGGCATGCCGACGGTGATCTCGACCACCTTCGCCGGGACGGCCAAGACCTTCCAGGATTCTCTTGCCAACCAGGGTTTTCTGGTCGGCGGCGCAATCCTGACCATCTACATCGTGCTCGGCATCCTCTACGAGAGCTTCATCCACCCGCTGACAATCCTCACCGGCCTGCCGTCGGCTGTGCTCGGGGCGGTTGTTGCCTTGCGCTTCGCCGGTATGGATCTGTCTGTCATCGCGGTGATCGGCATCCTGATGCTGATCGGCATCGTCAAGAAGAACGGCATCATGATGGTCGACGTCGCGCTTGAACTGCGACGAGACGGCATGTCCGCGACCGAGTCGATCCACAAGGCCTGCCTGATGCGGTTCAGGCCGATCATGATGACGACGCTGGCGGCACTGATGGGCACATTCCCGATTGCGCTCGGCACCGGCGCCAGCGCCGAACTGCGCCAGCCGCTGGGCGTTGCCGTTGTCGGTGGTCTGCTTGCCTCGCAGGCGCTGACCCTGTTCGTGACGCCGGTGATCTATGTCTACATGGAGAATTTCTCTGGCTGGCTGGTCGGGCTTTGGTCGAAGCGCAAGGGCGAGCCAGGCCCGGTCGAAGCGGGGGATCAGCCGTCGCTATTCGAAGCCAGGGAAGACATGCTGCCCGAACCGCAGCGGGCGGCGGCCGAATGATGTGACAGGGCCAGCGCCATGTGCCGTTGGCCCAAGCCGTTGCGCTTGCGGCGGCATCACTGGAAACGTAGTTTGCGGCCATGTCACACGATCATGACCACGACAACGAACTCGATCCGTTTGCCGCCCGCGTCCGCGCGCTGGAAACCATCCTCACCCAAAAGGGGCTGATCGATCCGGCGGCGATCGACGTCATCGTCGATACCTACGAGACGAAAATCGGCCCGCGCAACGGCGCCAGGGTGGTGGCGAAGGCCTGGAGCGATCCCGCCTATGCCGAATGGCTGAAACGCGATGCGACGGCGGCGATCGAATCGCTGAGCTATACCGGGCGGCAGGGCGAGCACATGCAGGCGGTGTTCAACACCGAGGAGACGCACAATCTCGTCGTCTGCACGCTGTGCTCCTGCTATCCGTGGTCGGTGCTCGGCCTGCCGCCGGTCTGGTACAAGGCGCCGCCCTATCGTTCGCGTGCCGTCATCGATCCGCGCGGCGTGCTGGAGGAGTTCGGGCTGACGCTGCCGGCGGACAAGAAAATCCGCGTCTGGGATTCGACCGCCGAGCTGCGCTATCTCGTCGTGCCGATGCGGCCCGAAAATACCGAAGGCTGGAGCGAGGAGCGGCTGGCGGAGTTGGTCAGCCGTGATGCGATGATCGGGACCGGCTTGGCCCAAAGACCTGAAATAGAGGGGCAGCCGGCATGAACGGGCCGCAGGATCTCGGCGGACAAATGGGGTTCGGTCCCGTCGCGCCCGAACAGGACGAGCCGTATTTTCATGCCGCATGGGAGAGGCGGGCGCTCGGCGTGACGCTGACTGCCGGCGCCATGGGAGCCTGGAACATCGACGAGAGCCGGCATGCGCGGGAATCATTGCATCCGGCCGACTATTATGCCTCCAGCTACTACGAGATCTGGATCAAGGCGCTGGAGGTGCTGCTCAAGCGCCATGGGTTTGTCAGCGAGCGCGACTTGGCTGAGGGCCGAGCGATTGATCCGGCTGCGACACCGAAAAGGGTGCTGAAGGCGGAAAACGTGCCTGCCGTGCTGGCCAAGGGTGGGCCTTGCGACCGGCCGGTGGCACAGCCAGCGCGGTTCAAGGCCGGCGATCCTGTACGGACCAAGAACTTCAACCCGAGCGGCCACACGCGGCTGCCGCGCTATGCGCGCGCCAAGCAGGGGGTGATTGAGGCGGTGCACGACGGTTTCGTGTTCCCCGACAGCAACGCGCATGGACACGGCGAAAATCCGCAATGGGTCTACACCGTGGTTTTCGAAGGGCCGGAAATCTGGGGCGAGGGCGCCGACCCGACGCTAAGCGTGTCGATAGACGCCTGGGAGAGCTATCTTGAGCCGGCGTGATACGGATCTGCCCGAGCTGCCGCCGGGCGTCGATGCGCGGGTGTTTGCCGAGCCATGGCAGGCCGAGGCTTTCGCCATGACGGTGGCGTTGCACGACAAGGGCCTGTTTTCGTGGAGCGAGTGGGCGCAGGCACTGTCGGAAAAAGTGAAGAGACCGGGCGCCGCAGCGGACGGCCATGATTATTACGAACATTGGCTGGCGGCGCTGGAAAGCCTGCTTGCCATCAAAGGGCTGGCCGCGAAGTCGGATGTCGACGCTATGGCTGAAGCCTGGGAGCGCGCCGCGCATGCCACGCCGCACGGCAAGCCGATCCTGCTGGAAAACGATCCCCAGCCGATTCGATAAGGTGTGGGGCGAGCTTGTATGTTCCCTTTACGTTCTTGTCTGCGCCTGATAGCCTGACCCGTCGGCGGCATTGAAGCGTCCCGGCGCATCGATGATGGTGGCCGCTGTCTTGTCTTTCCCTTGCGAATCCGGTCTCTCGCGCTGATGGAATTCTCTCCCCAACAGGACGACGCGCTGAAGGCGGTCGCCCAATGGCTGAAGACCGGCCAGCCGCAGCTGTTCCGGCTGTTCGGCTATGCCGGCACCGGCAAGACGACCTTGGCGCGGTATTTCGCCGAACATGTCGACGGCCAGGTGCAGTTCGCCGCCTTTACCGGCAAGGCGGCGCAGGTGCTGCGCTCCAAGGGTGCAGTCAATGCGCGCACCATCCATTCGCTGATCTATCGGCCGAAGGGCGAGGAATCGGTATCGGACGAGGTCACCGGCAAGACGTCGATGTCGCCGACCTTCTCGCTCAACCGCCAGAGCCCGATTACGCGGGCGAAACTGGTCGTCATCGACGAATGCTCGATGGTCGACGAGCAGCTCGGCCGCGACCTGATGAGTTTCGGCACGCCGATCCTGGTGCTGGGCGACCCCGGCCAGCTGCCGCCGATCTCGGGCGGCGGCTTCTTCACCGACCACGAGCCGGATTTTTTGCTGACCGAAATCCACCGGCAGGCGCGCGACAACCCGATCCTGCGGCTGGCGCTCGATGTGCGCGAGGGCCGTGAATTCATGCGTGGCGACTATGGCACGGCGCAGGTGATCGGCAAGGAAGACGTCACCCAGGAGCTGGTGCTGAAGGCGGACCAGGTGCTGGTCGGCACCAACCGCACGCGTCGCCGCTACAATCAGCGGCTGCGCGAGCTCAAGGGCTTCAACGCCGATTATCCGCAAGCCGGCGACAAGCTGGTCTGCCTGCGCAACGATCCGGCCAAGGGCCTGCTCAATGGCTCGCTGTGGAAGGTGATGACCTCGTCGCGCGAGACGGTGAAGCCCGGCATCAACCTTCTGGTGTCGCCGGAAGAGGACGATCCGGATCGTGGCGTCGCCAAGATCAAGCTGCTCAAGGCGGCGTTCGAGGATCCCGATGCCGATATCCCCTGGCAGCAGAAGAAGCGCTTCGACGATTTCGACTATGGCTACGCGCTGACCGTGCACAAGGCGCAGGGCTCGCAGTGGAACGAGATTGTGCTGTTCGATGAAAGCTGGGCCTTCAAGGAAACCCGCCAGCGCTGGCTCTACACCGCCATCACGCGGGCGGCCGAACGGCTGACGATCGTCAGGTAGGGGCTCCGGATGCTGTTGCCCCGATAGGCTGTGCGGCAAGCCATTGCCAGGCGGCAGCCTCGTCCTCCGCCCTGAAATGCCTGATTTCGATGGGCGGTGAGGACGGCAGAAAGCGTTGTGCGTCCGCTATCCAGTCCGGTTCGCCGATGGTTGCGCAACGGCCGACATGTTCCAATGCATGAATGGCACCCTGCTTCAGGGTCTCGTCCGCGATGTCGGCCCAGTCGACGCCATCGTGGTCGACGAGGCGCACCAGCACATCGATGCGCGGGTGCAGGGCATAGGCTGCCTCCAGCAGCCCGAAAAGATTTTCACCGTCGGCCGCGGAAACGTGCCCGACGACATCGATGGCGAAAAGGTCGTCGCGGCTGGTCTCGATACGGCGGATTGCCGGAACCTCATCGAGAAAATTCATCGGTGCGTCCTTTCCCGGGTTCGCTCATCAGGCTTGGAACACGCGAAACCCCCAGTCTGTTCCCACCAAAGGCATTACTGTTCCCGTCAAAGGCATTATAGGTGGGCGCGTTGAATGATTTCCGAGGCCACCCGCATGCCTGCAAAGCTCTCCGTCAACCTCAATGCCATCGCCATGCTGCGCAACCGGCGCGACCTGCCGTGGCCAAGCGTGACCGGCCTCGGCCGCATTGCGCTGGCGGCCGGAGCGCATGGGCTGACGGTGCATCCACGCCCCGACGAGCGGCACACAAGACACTCCGATCTGCCTGAGATTCGGTCGCTGATCGACGACGAGTTTCCGCGCGCGGAATTCAACATCGAGGGCTATCCGACCGAGGATTTCCTGGTGCTTGTGGAAAAGCACCAGCCCGAACAGGTGACTTTGGTGCCGGACGATCCGGCCCAGGCGACATCGGACCATGGCTGGAACTTCGCCACCCGGGCCGCGTTCCTCACACCGATCGTCAAGCGTCTGAAAAAGGGGGGCTTTCGCGTGTCGCTGTTTTCCGATCCGGACCCCGATTGGGTGGCGGCCGCCCGCGATGTCGGCGCCGACCGTATCGAACTCTATACGGGTCCATATGGTAGCTATCACACAGATTCCGCCAAAGCGGCTAAGGAGCTGGAAAGACTGGGAAAAACCGCCGACGCCGCGCTTGCTGCCGGGCTTCAGGTCAATGCCGGGCACGATCTGGTGGTCAGCAATCTGCCCGCACTTGCCAAGCGCATTCCGGCATTGGCCGAAGTGTCGATCGGACATGGGTTGACAGCCGACGCGTTGGAGTATGGCATGGCCGGCACGGTGGGTCGGTTCCTCAAGGCCTGCGGATGGTAGCGATGGCAGCCTCGCGTGGCAGGCATGGCAGCCATTACGCGACGGCACTTGATATTGCATTGCAGCAAGCGTAGAGCACCGCGCGCTATCGGAGTGTCGTCCATGGCCCTTACCAATACTGGTAGTGAGGCAGAACCCGTCGAACAATCGAGCCATTCGGAAGTCGAGCAGCACAGCACCAAGGTTCTGATGCTGGGCGCGCTCGGTGTCGTCTATGGGGATATCGGCACCAGCCCGATCTACGCCTTTCGCGAGGCGCTGGTGGCGTCGTCGGGCGGACAAGTCGCCCAGCGCGGCGATATTCTGGGCGTTTTGTCGCTGATCATCTGGTCGCTGACGATCATCGTCACCATCAAATACATCATGTTCGTGCTGCGGGCGAACAACCGCGGCGAGGGCGGCGTGCTGTCGCTGATGGCGCTGGCGCGCGGCAGTTTCCCCAAGCGCTCGGCGCTGATGCTCGGCATCGGCATTGTCGGGGCATCGCTTTTCTTCGGTGATGCCGTCATCACGCCGGCGATATCGGTGCTGTCGGCGGTTGAGGGCATGAATGTCGTCACGCCGACCTTCCAGCCCTATGTCGTGCCGCTGACACTGGTCATTCTTGCCATGGTGTTTGCGGTGCAGCGCTTTGGCACGGGCGGGGTGGGATTGGTCTTCGGTCCCGTGACGGCGGTGTGGTTCCTGGCGATCGGCCTTTCAGGTCTCAACCACATCATCGCCGATCCGGAAATCCTGTGGGCGGTGAGCCCGCACTACATCGTCGCCTTCCTGATCAATTCGCCCGACGTCGCTTTCGTGACCATCGGCGCCATCTTCCTCGCCGTCACCGGCGCGGAAGCACTCTATGCCGATCTCGGTCATTTCGGCCGCAAGCCGATCGTGCTCGCCTGGCTGTGGGTCGTGTTTCCGTGCCTGCTGCTCAATTATGCCGGGCAGGGCGCTTTCGTGCTGGCCAAGAACGGCGTCGTCGGCCATCCGTTCTTCGAAATGAATGAAGGCTGGACGCTGATCCCGATGGTCGTGCTGGCGACCGCCGCGACGGTCATCGCCAGCCAGGCGGTGATCTCGGGCGCCTTCTCGCTGACCAGGCAGGCGGTGCAGCTCAACATGCTGCCGCGCCTTGAAATCCTGCACACCTCGGAGAAACAGTCCGGCCAGATCTACATGCCGCGCGTCAACTTGCTGCTGGCGCTGGTGGTGATGATGCTGGTCGTCGGCTTCGGCGAATCCAGCAGGCTGGCGTCGGCATACGGCATCTCGGTGACCGGCAACATGCTGGTGACCACAGTGCTCTTGTTTGTGGTCATGACGCGGATTTGGAAATGGCGGCTGTGGGTGGCGGTCGCCATGACGGCGCTGTTCGGCTTCATCGACGTCGGCTTTTTTGCCTCCAACATCGTCAAAGTGTTCGAGGGCGGCTGGGCCTCGCTGGCCGTGGCCTTCACCATCGTGCTGGCCATGTGGACCTGGGTGCGCGGCAGCCGCTATCTGTTCGACAAGACCCGCCGCAACGAAATCCCGCTCGATTTCCTCGCCGGCAATCTCCTGAAGAAAAAGCCGCAGCTGGTGTCCGGCACCGCGGTGTTCCTGACGAGCGATCCACTCAGCGCGCCAACCGCGCTGATGCACAGCCTGAAGCACTACAAGGTGCTGCACGAGCAGAACGTCATCCTTTCGGTGGTGACCGCGCCGCAACCGGTGGTGCCCGACAGCGACCGGGTCAAGATGGAGACGGTCAACGAGCTGTTCATGCGGGTGACGCTGACCTTCGGCTACATGGAGCAGCCGAACATCCCGCGCGCGCTGGCGATCTGCCGCAAGCAGGGCTGGAAGTTCGACATCATGACGACCTCGTTCTTCCTGTCACGGCGTTCGCTCAAGGCCTCGCCCAATTCCGGCATGCCGGTGTGGCAGGATCGGCTGTTCATCGGCCTGGCGCGCACGGCGGCCGATGCGACGGAGTATTTCCAAATCCCGACCGGGCGCGTGGTCGAGATCGGCACGCAGGTGGCGATCTAGGACATGCCCTGGCGGATCGGCGAATGGACTGTGCTTCACGGCACAGTCCATGTCACTCCGCTTCAACCGGCCAGCGCGGCCTTGTTTGCCTCGAGGAACTGCTTCAGCGTCTTCGACTTCCGGCCGGAAAGCGTCTCGACCGCGTCCGTCACCATGGCGATGCGGCCGGAACGCGTGTTGGCGTCGAACGACACGATGATGCGGGCAAAGTCCTCGGGAACGCCAGCCGCCTTCACGCCCTCGGTCAGGGCTTCATCCGGAACCTGCACGACATCTAGCGGCTTGCCGGTGACCTCGCTTACCAGGGCCGCAATCTCCGCGGTGGTGTAGGCCTGCGGGCCGGTCAAGGTGTAAGTCTTGCTTTCGTTCGAAACGGTAACGAGGCCGGCGGCAATCGCTGCCGCCATGTCGTCGCGCGCACCGTGCGCCATGCGGCCGTCGCCGGCGGACGTGTACCATTTTCCCGAAGCGATCGCGTGCGGCAGGGCCATGAACAGGTTCTCCTGGTACCAGCCGTTGCGGAAGATCGTGTAGGGGATGCCGCTCGCCTTGATCGCCTGCTCGGTGCCGTAGTGATCATTGGCAAACAGCACCGGCGAAACCGGTTCTGGATTAGGCATCGAGGTGTAGAGAAGGTGGGAAACACCGGCCTTCTTCCCGGCGGCAACCGCGTTCTCGTGCTGCCTCAGGCGCTTGCCGTGAAGCAGGTCGATCTCGCCGGTCGAGATGATCAGCACCCTGTCGGCGCCCTTGAACGCAGCCTCCAACGATAGTGTGTCGTCGAAGTCAGCCGCCCTTGTGATGACGCCTCGCGCCGCCAGGCCGGCGAGGTTTTCCGGATTGCGGGTGGCGGCGATGATCCGTGCCGCTGGAACCTTGAACGTGTCCAGCAGATGGTTGATGACGCCGCGGCCGAGCTGGCCGGAAGCGCCGGTGATGAGAAGGGTTTCGGTCATGGAAGATCCTGACATTGCGCCGCTAAGGCGGTTCGAGTGGCAGTCTCAAAAAGAGACCAGCACTAAAATAGGAATTGACCCATGGCCGTAAAGAAGGCAGTTTTTCGGGAGGTAGGCAGGCGCAGGGAACCAGCGGTGGACAGCAAGATCGTCAATCTGAGATCGAAGATGGAGGTCTACAAGGCGATCTCCGGCGGCGGCAATTTTGCAAATTGTCCAGTCCGCGATGTCATCCAGGGGGTGAGCGGGAAATGGAGCTCGCTGCTGATGATGGCGCTGGCCGAAAAGCCCTATCGGTTTGGCGAATTGCGGCGGCTGGTGCCCGATATCTCACAGCGCATGCTGACGCAGACGCTCCATGATTTGCAGCGTGACGGCTATGTGCATCGCGAAGTGTTCCCGACCAAGCCGCCGAGCGTCGAATACAGCCTGACCGACCTCGGGCATTCGATGTTCGGCGCCTTGCATCAGCTGATCCTATGGGCCGAACTCAATCATGACGCGGTGCGCGACGCGCGTTCCGGCTTTGATGCCATGCAGGCTTGAACGGCAGCTAAAACCCGCGGCTTGATTTCGTCGGGCGGCTGAAGGATTGTCCCGGCCAG
This sequence comes from Mesorhizobium sp. M0011, assembly GCF_040324155.1. NCBI lineage: Bacteria > Pseudomonadati > Pseudomonadota > Alphaproteobacteria > Hyphomicrobiales > Phyllobacteriaceae > Mesorhizobium > Mesorhizobium sp. M0011. The sequence continues at coordinate 247,803 of NZ_JAMYVQ010000004.1, forward strand.
TTCGGCTTGGGGGCATTGGCATTTCCTACGACATAGCAATTGCCGGCGCCGGGCCGGCGGGATTGGCCATGGCGCTCTATCTCAAGCGTGCCGGGCATCGGGTCACGGTCTTCGAGCGCTTCGATGAGCCGAAGCCGGTCGGCTCCGGGCTGATTCTGCAGCCGACAGGGCTGACGGTCCTGGCCGATCTTGGCCTGCTTGACGACATACTCGCGCTGGGCAGCCGTATCGACCGCCTGCATGGCGCCGATGCTTCCACGGGCCGTACGGTGCTCGATGTCCGCTACGATGCGCAACGCGGTGGCCGCTTCGGGCTGGCGGTGCACCGGGCGGCCTTGTTCGGCGTGCTTTTCCGCGCCGCGCAGCGCGAGGCGATCGCCATCGAGACCGGCGTCGAGATCGAGGCTCTGGAGACCGGCGAACGGGCGACGCTGATATGCGGCAACCGACGAAGGGCAGGGCCGTTCGACCTCGTCATCGACGCCAGCGGTTCGCGCTCGAAACTGCGCCGCGCGAGCGCTCCAGGAGAGCCAAGAGCACTCACCTATGGCGCGTTCTGGGCCTCGCTTGGTTGGCGCGGCGACGGTTTCGATGAGCATGCGCTGCTGCAACGCTACGACAAAGCGAGCGTGATGATCGGCGTGCTGCCGGTCGGCCGGCCGCAGCCGGGCGCTGAAAAGATGGCGGCCTTCTTCTGGAGCCTGAAGCCGTCGGATGCCGATGAGGTGCGCGTCCGCGGCCTGAACGCCTGGAAGGAAAGGGTGGTCCGGCTGTGGCCACAGAGCGAGGCGTTCACCAGCCAGATCGACAGTTTCGACCAGCTCTCGCTGGCCCGCTACGGCCACCACACGATGAAGCTTCCGGCCGGTAGGCGATTGGCCGTCATCGGCGACGCGGCGCATTCCACCAGTCCGCAACTCGGGCAAGGGGCGAACATGGCGCTGCTCGACGCGGCGGCGCTCAGCCATGCGCTGGTGCGGACAACGAGTGTCGGGGCAGCACTGGAGGCTTATGCGAAGGCGCGGCGCTGGCATGTCCGCATCTTCCAGGCGCTGTCGCTGGCATTCACGCCGTTCTACCAGTCGGATTCGGTGGCGCTGCCCTTCATCCGCGACAGGCTGGTGGCGACGGTGGCAAAAATCCCGCCGGCGCCGCAGTTTCTCGCCTCGATGGTGGCCGGTACGGTGATCGATCCGTTCAAGCGGATTGGGCTGACCGAAGCGCGGTGGCTGGATCGTTTTGCCGGATGAGGCCTGAAAGGTGCGATCCCTTCGCTTGCAGGAAAGCATGCAGGCGCTGCGGATAGTCCGGCGCCACGGCTTGCCTGATCGACGGGCGTTCACTCAACGCCTTGCGCCAGGCTCGGACGAGCGGTTTGCCGTCCAGAATGCCGAAATCACCGATGCGGTCGAAGACATCGAGATAGCGGAAGACCGGACCGTAAACGGCGTCGACCAGCGAAAAGTGCTTGCTGGCGAACCAGGGTCCGCCGGGCTCGTCCGCCAGCTCGGCTTCGAGGCGATCGAACATGGCGGACAGCGCGCTGGATTCGGCAAGGAAGCCAGCCTCGGTCGAGGCTGAATAGAACCGGCCGATGGCGTTGAGGGTTGCCGAACCGAACTCGATCCAGGCGCGATGACGGGCGCGGGCATAGGGATCGACAGGGTGGAGGGGGTTGGCCTGCGTCTCTTCGAGGAATTCGAGGATGACGGCCGATTCGAAGATCGCCGTTTCCTCACCATTTCGCTGTACCCGCAGCAGCGGCACCTTGCCGAGCGGCGAGATCGCCTTGAACCAGTCCGGTTTGTTGGCGAGGTCGATATCGACGCGCTCGAACGGCACGCCCTTTTCGGCCAGCGAAATCGCGGCGCGCTGCACATAGGGGCAAAGGTGGTGGCTGACGAGGATGAGCTTGTGTTTCATCAGGTTTTCCAAGGTTAATGCATTTGCATCTATATAGATGCATGTGCATCGATCGTCAAGCTTGATGCAGATGCATCTACTGCCTATGCTTGGTCATGACCGAGAAAGCCACGCCTCCGCCAGCCGCCATCAAGGCATGGGCTCGCCTGATGCGGGTTTCGCGCCAACTGATGGAAAGCGCCGAAGAGGCGTTGAAGGCCGCCGGCCTGCCGCCGCTTGCCTGGTACGACGTGCTGCATGAGCTCGCCGAGGCGGGTGAGGGCGGGCTGCGGCCGTTCCAGCTCATCGAGCGCACGCTGTTCGCGCAATACAACATCTCCCGGCTTCTGGCCCGCCTAGAGGCCGACGGACTGGTGGAGAAGCTGCCGGTGGCCGATGACGGCCGTGGCCAGACCATCCGCATCACCGCCAGCGGGCGAGAGATACGCCGCCAGATGTGGGCTGTCTACGGACGCTCGATTGCGGAACTGGTAGGCGCCAAATTGTCGGCGGATGAGCTGACCATGGTCTCGGCATTGCTTGGACGGCTGCGTCAACCGCCAGCCGGCGACTAGGCGAGGCTGTCGCGCGCGGCAACGCTCATCCACTTGCAGATATTTTGCTCTCGTCCTCTTGCGTGCGGCCTTGGAATGCGCAATATGCCGAACCGTAACGTACGGTACGGATTGCCGAGTGATCGGTGGCCTGCCTTTCGAGAGAAGAGCGTGTTGCACATCTTGCCCGATATAGACACCAGCGAAGCGCTGACAGAACGGCAGAAGGCCGTCCTCGACGCGGCGTTGCGGCTGCTGGTCGAGGAGGGCGATCATCTGACCATGACCGCCGTGGCGCGCCGCGCTAGCTGCTCCAAGGAAACGCTCTACAAATGGTTCGGCGACCGTGACGGGCTGCTGACGGCGACGGTGCAGTGGCAGGCCTCGAAAGTGCGGGTGGCGCCGGTTGACGGCAAGGGGCTCGATCTTGCCTCGCTGACCGCAAGCCTCGAACGCTTTGCCTCGGACTGGCTTAAGGTGATCTCCAGCGACACCTCGATCGCCCTCAACCGGGTGGCGGTCAGCCATGCGGGCTCGGGTAAGGACAATCTCGGCGCCGTCGTGCTTGAGAACGGCCGCTTCGCATTGGCCAAACGGTTGAAGCCGGTGCTTGAGGCCGGCCGACGGACCGGGCTTTTGGATTTCACGGATGCCGAGACGGCGTTCCGCACCTTTTTCGGGCTGGTCGCCCGCGACGTGCAGATCCGTCTGCTGCTTGGCGACCGGCTGGAATTGACTGAGGTGGCAATCGGCGGCGATGCCGCGCGCGCGACGCAGCAGTTTCTCGCTCTTCATGGAGCAACAACCGGCCGCAAGGCCCTCTGATTTGTAAAAACGGGAAGGAAGACAAAATGCGCGTCTATTACGATCGTGATGCCGATCTCAATCTGATCAAGGGCAAGAAGGTCGCCATCATCGGCTATGGCAGCCAAGGCAGGGCGCATGCGCTCAACCTCAAGGATTCCGGCGCCAAGGAGATCGCCATCGGCCTCAAGGCCGGCTCGGCGACCGCCAAGAAGGTCGAGGCCGACGGGCTCAAGGTGATGAGCGTGGCGGACGCCGCCAAATGGGCCGACCTGATGATGATGGCAACGCCGGACGAACTGCAGGCCGACATCTACAAAAACGAGATCGCGCCGAATATCCGCGATGGTGCCGCTATCGCCTTCGCGCATGGCCTCAACGTGCATTTCGGCCTGATCGAGCCGAAGTCGACGGTCGACGTCGTCATGATCGCACCGAAGGGTCCCGGCCACACGGTGCGCGGCGAATACCAGAAGGGCGGCGGCGTGCCGTGCCTGGTCGCCGTCAACCAGGATGCCTCGGGCAATGCGCTCGACCTGGCGCTGTCCTACGCCTGCGGCGTCGGCGGCGGCCGTTCGGGCATCATCGAGACCAATTTCCGCGAGGAATGCGAGACCGACCTGTTCGGCGAGCAGGTCGTGCTGTGCGGCGGTCTGGTCGAGTTGATCCGGGCCGGTTTCGAGACGCTGGTGGAAGCCGGCTACGCGCCTGAGATGGCCTATTTCGAGTGCCTGCACGAGGTCAAGCTGATCGTCGACCTGATCTATGAAGGCGGCATCGCCAACATGAACTACTCGATCTCGAACACCGCCGAATGGGGCGAATATGTCTCGGGTCCGCGCATCATCACCGCCGAGACCAAGGCCGAGATGAAGCGCGTGCTGAAGGACATCCAGACGGGAAAATTCACCTCGGAGTGGATGCAGGAATATCGCGCCGGCATGTCCCGCTTCAAAGGCATCCGCCGCAACAATGACAGCCACCAGATCGAGGAAGTCGGCGCCAAGCTGCGCGCGATGATGCCCTGGATTTCCAAGAACAAGCTGGTCGACAAGGCCAAGAACTGAGCGAAATCCACAAGCGCTCGAAAACAGCGGCTTCCATGAACAAAAAACGGCGCCAAGTGGCGCCGTTTTTTCATTCTGTCGGTCGGCTCAGCTACAGGTCAGCTCAATAGGGTGAGTAGCACTGCTGGCGCGGGCCGTTGTAGGGCTGGAAGGTGTTGTCGTAGGCCCGGTACGACCGGTAGCGGTTGTAGCACCATTGGACATGGGCGCTCGAAAGCCGTCCCGCGCGGTAGTAGCGGCGCGGCGCCGGCCGGTCATAGTAGTCGTAATTGTTGTACATGCTGCCGAGGCCAAGCCCCAGGCCAAGGCCCAGGATCGCGGCACTCGCGCCATCATCGTAGTAACGGCCGCCGCGATAGTGATGGCGACCATGGCGCCAACGCCAGTTGTCTCCACCATTCCAGTTACCGCCGCCGCCCTGCCAGTGTCGACGGCCGCCGTCCCAATTGCCCGACCGGCGCCATCTCCAATCGTCGTTGTTGAACTGACGGTTGTTGCCGCCGGCCCAACTGTCGCGAACCGGCGTGACATTCGGCGCCGCCGTGCTGGTTGGTATCGACAGATCCGGCTGCATGATCGGTCCGGCGGCGGACGGTGCCGTGACGCCGGACAGGATACCGAGGGCTATCAGCCCCGATTTGACCGTGGAAGAAAAGAGCGAACTCATTGCACTCTCCAAGAGTTACAGGCCCCACGCCCACCCGAGGAATGGGCAACAATGGATGTTTGCATCTGAACGGCGGATGAACGGAAAGGTTCCGTCAACCATGACGCGAACGCGCCCAGGACCAATCGATCTCAGATGGTGGTTTTGCGCGCTTGTTTTCCGAAGCACTTGCGGGCAAAGGTCATGGCATGTCGCTGCGCCTTGCCACCTTCAATGTCGAGAACCTGATGAACAGGTTCGATTTTTCCGGCTATCGCAACCAGCTCAACGAGGATCGAACGCTGGCGCTGTTCGATATCCAGAGCGAGGCGGAATACAGGATCCTGGAGCAGGCCCGCGCCATCGCCCAGTCCGACGACACGCGCCAACTGACGGCGCTGGCAATCGCTGCCACCCGGGCCGACATCATCTGCATGCAGGAGGTCGACAACATCGAAGCGCTGAAGGCCTTCGAATACGGCTATTTGTTCAAGATGGTGGGGCAGGGCTACCGGCAGAAATACACCACATCGGGCAATGATTCGCGCGGTATCGACGTTGCCGTGATGATGCGCAACGAGACCGCGCAGGGCCAGCCGATCGAATTCGTGCGCATGACCAGCCACGCCTACGTCACCTACGAGCAGTTCGGGCTGCACACGCCGGAACTCGAGGTACTGGGCAATCAGGCCAATGAGCGCATTTTCCGGCGCGACTGCCTGGAGATCGACGTCACCGTGGGTGGCGTGCCGCTGACGCTCTATCTCGTGCATTTCAAGTCGATGGGCTCGCCGCGCAACGGGCTCGACGGGCGCGAGGCGACGATTCCGGTGCGCATCGCAGAGGCGCAGGCCGTGCGTCGCATCATCGAGGAGCGCTTCGGCAAGGACTATGCCGCCGACAAGAATTGGGCGATATGCGGCGACATGAATGATTATCGCCAGCGCGTGAAGGTGGCCGGCGATGCGATCGACGGTTATCGCTTCGAGGTGGTCGACGAAGCCCTGTCCTGCATCAACGTGCTGACGGCAGGCGGCTTTTGCGAAAATGTCGTCGAGCGGCGGCCGGAGATGAACCGCTGGAGTTTTTACCACACGCGCGGACCGGAAGAGCGGCATCTGTGCCAGCTCGACTACATCCTGTTGTCGAAGGGGCTCGCCGCCAGCAACGCGACGGCCGTTCCCGACATCATCCGCAACGGCCAGCCCTGGCGCACCATTTTTCCGCCCGGCCAGGAGGTCGAGCGGTTTCCGCGCGCCGGCTGGGACCGGCCGAAGGCATCGGACCATTGCCCGGTGGCGATCACGCTGGACATGACCTGAGCTGCGTTAGAGCAAGATGAGCTTCGACCTGCCCCGCAATGTCATCCTGCCGGTCGATGCCGTCGATGTCAGGCTCGATCCTGGCCCGCATCCCTTCGCCCGGGATAATGCAGAGGCGATCGCCGAGAACTGGCAGCGCGAGATATCAGCCAATCCGGCGCTGTTCGACGGCACCGTGGTGCTGCTGTCGCAACTCGCTTACCGCGATAACCGTCTCGTCGGCCGCTGCCATGCGGTCAACTACTCGACGTTCATGCTGTGGCGGAAGCGGCGCGAGAATTCGGGCGCCGAGCATGCCTATGCCCATGCCATGCTGGTGGCCGGCGACAATGCGCTGGTGGCGATCCGCATGGGTCCTCACACAGTCAACGCCGGCCGCGTCTATTTCGCTGCCGGCTCGTTCGAGCCGATCGATTTTCGCGATGGGCTGGTCGATGTCGATTTCAACATGATCCGCGAGGTGCGCGAGGAAACCGGTCTCGACCTGTCAGGTGCTGAACGCGGCAAGCGCTACCACGCCATGTCGACCAGCAGCGGCACGGTGATCTTCCGCCGCTATCACGAGACGGCGCCCGCAGACGAGATCGCCAGGCGCATCTCAGCCTTCGTCGCCACCGAGACCGAGCCGGAGATCCAGGGGCCGGTGATCATCCGCCATGCGGCCGACCTGCCGGATGGGCTCTCGCCGCACATGAAGCCGCTGATCGAGTGGCATTTCGCAAACAGGAATTAAGGGCGCGTCTTGTTCTGTGCCGCGTTGCGATCGTTGCGGGCGGCGACGAGGAACAGGATGAAGCCGATGCCGAGCAAGCCGCCCATCGCCATTCCCATGGTCTGGCCGACGACTGCCTGGAAATCTGATGTGACGCGATCGGGATTGGCCATGCCGAAGCGGGCGAGATACCACCAGATGCCTGCAAGACCTGCCTCGATGACCACCATCGCCAGGACCAGTCGCGCCTTCTTGCTCATCCCGCTATTCCTCCACCCAAGGTCAATTGCCCTAGCATCGCGAACAGTGTCGGGACAGTGGCGGGCCGGGTGGAAACGTCGAAGACTGTGCAAAACCGGTCGGAGCGCCGGCCGCGTTCTGGCCGGGTTGCCCTATTCGTGCCTTAGCGCGTCGATCGGATCGAGCCTGGCGCCGCGCAATGCTGGGAAGAAGCCGAAGACCATGCCGATCAGGGCGGAAAAGCCGACGGCGAGCAGGATCACCGCCGGGCTCGGCGCAAACGGGATGGTCAGCGTCACCGCGGCGAGGCCGGCCAGCGCCAGGCCGATCAGGATGCCGATGATGCCCCCGAGCAGCGACAGCACCGTCGCCTCGACCAGGAACTGGATGAGGATGTGCTTTTCATGCGCGCCGATGGCCAGCCTGATGCCGATCTCGCGTGTGCGTTCGGTGACCGACACCAGCATGATGTTCATGATGCCGATGCCGCCGACCAGCAGGCTGACGCCGGCGACGGCGCCCAGCATGCCGGTCATGGTGGTTGTGGCGCTGGCCATGGCGTCGGCGATCTGGGTCATGTCGCGGATGGCGAAATCGCTCTCGCGGTCGGGCGTGATGCGGCGCGCGTCTCGCAAAATGTCCTCGACGCGGGGCTGCAACTCGCTGGTCGGCGTGCGGTCGTCGGCGGCGATGTAGATGTTGTCGATGTCGCGGTTGCCGGCGATGCGGCGCTGGTAGGCATGCAGCGGCATCAGCACGACATTGTCCTGGTCCTGGCCGAAGCCGGTATAGCCCTTGGGCTCGAGCAGGCCGATGATCTTGCAGGAGGTGCGGTTGACGCGGATGATCTCGCCTTCGGGATCGCCGGCGCCGAAGAATTGCTGGCGCACGGTCTCGCCGATCAGGCACACGCCGGTGCCCGAGCGGGTTTCGGAATCGCTGAACGGGCGGCCCGACACCAGCTTCCAGTCGCGCGCATCGAGATAGGCGCTGTCGGTGCCGGTGACGCCCGAGGTCAGGCTCTCGGTGCCGAAGATGACGCGGACCTGCTTTTGCGAGGCCGGTGAAATCGCGCGCGCGCCGCTGAGATGCGCCACAAGTGCCGCAAGGTCCTTTTCCGCGAGCGGACGCACCACCTGGTCGAGCCCGCCCGGTCCGCCGGGGCCGGCCGGACGGCCGGAGCGGACCACCAGTAGATTGCTGCCGAGCTTGGAGATGTCGGCCTTGACCTTTGCTGTGGTACCCGAGCCGATGGTAAGCATGGCAATGACGGCGGCAACACCGATGACGATGCCGAGCAAGGTCAGGAACGAGCGCAGCACGTTGCGGCGGATCGAGCGCAGCGAGAGGCGGACGGTTTCCCAGATCATGGTTATGCCGTCTCCAGCTTCATTGTGTCGGAGGCGACATGACCGTCGAGGAAGCGGATGGTTCGTTCGGCATAGTCGGCGACGTCGGCCTCATGCGTAACCATGGCGACGGTCAGGCCAAGCCCGGTGTTGAGCCGGGTCAGCAGCTCCATGATCTCGTGCGTGCGGGCGGTGTCGAGATTGCCGGTCGGCTCGTCGGCGACGAGCAGTGTCGGGCGCGTGACGATGGCGCGCGCGATCGCCACGCGCTGCTGCTGGCCGCCGGACAGTTCGGCCGGCGTGTGGTGCTCGCGGCCGACAAGGCCGACCTGCGCCAAGGCCTGCATGGCCAGGTCGCGGCGCTCGCGGGCGGCGACGCCGCGATAGATCAGCGGCAGTTCGACATTTTCGGCCGCCGTGGTGCGGGCCAGCAGGTTGTAGCCCTGGAAGACGAAGCCGACATAGAGGTTGCGCAGCATGGCACGGCGGTTGCGGTCGAGGCGGCCGGCGTCGATGCCCATGAAGGAATAGGTTCCGGCCGTCGGCGTGTCGAGGCAGCCGATGATGTTCATCGCCGTCGACTTGCCGGAGCCGGACGGACCCATGATGGCGACGAATTCGCCACGCCGGATGGCAAGATCGACGCCGGCCAGCGCATGCACCTTGGCCTCGCCCTGGCCGTAGCTCTTCCAGACCTTGTCGAAGGTGATGAGGGTCGCGCCCGCAGCCACGGCATCAGCTCCGCTGCTGCGACGCGGTGATGATTTGAGCGCCTTCGTCCAGGCCCGAAATGATCTCGGTCAGTTCGCCGTCGGTCGAGCCGATCTTGACGTTGACCGGGTGCGGACGCCCGTTCTCCAGCACGTAGAGCGTGCGCGAGCCGTCGGTGGGCACTGTGGCGGCCTGGCGCTGGCGGTTGCCGCCGGGGCGCCCCATGCGGCCGGTGAACAGGTCGCTCAGGCTCCAGCCGCGGGCGGCCTGCTGCGCCGGACGATAGCGGAAGGCGGTGGCCGGCACGGTGAGCACGCCCTTGGCCTGTTTGGTGACGACCGAAACGGTTGCGGTCATGCCGGGCCGCAGCAACAGCTCGTTGTTGTCGACCTCGAGCCGCGCATTGTAGGTGACGACGCCGTCGGTGGTGACCGAGGCATAGGAGATGTCGCGGATCTCGGCGTCGAACGGCCGCTCGGGGAAGGCATCGACGGTGAAGCGGGCATGCTGGCCGGATTTGACCGCGCCGATGTCGGCTTCGTCGACCGCCGCCACCAGTTCCATGTTCCTGAGATCGGCGGCGATGATGAACAGCACCGGCGCCTGCAGGGAGGAGGCGACCGTCTGGCCGGGATCGACCGAGCGCGTCAGCACGATGCCGTCGATCGGCGCATAGATGGTGCTCTTGGCAAGGTCGGTCTGCTGCGCCTTGAGGTCGGCCTGGGCGATGGCGAGGTTGGCCTGCGCACTGTCGAGCGCTGCCTTGGAACGGTCGCGCGTGGCGGTTGCTGCTTCAAGCGACTGGTCGGTCGCCATGCCACGCCTGGTCAGTTCGGCGGCGCGCACCAGCGCCTTCTCGTTTTCGGTCAGCGTAACCGTGGCGTCCTCGACATTGGCGGCGGCGGCCTTGGCCGAAGCTTCGGCGCGCTCGATCTGGACTTCGAGTTTCACGGTGTCGAGTGTCGCCAGCACGTCACCCTTCTTGACCTGCTGGTTCTCCTCGGCCGAGACCGAGCGGATGATGCCGGACAGTTCGCTTGAAATGTCGACCTGGGTGAGCGGCTGCAGCGTGCCGGTTGCCGACACCGCGACGGTGAGATCAGCCTTGGCGGCAGGCACTGTGGTGTAGTCAATCCTGGCCGGCGAGCCGGCATACCACTGATAGGCACCAAGCCCGGCGACGAGCACGATCAGCGCCAGCAGCGCATAGAGCCAGCCGCGCCGGCGCGACTTGCGCCGCCCCCTCTGGTCGAGCCCAAGCGCCGTCTCGATGGCGGAATCCGATTCCGTCTTTGGCAGATTGACAATCTGGTCCACGCTGGACCCCTATAATGCGTAGTGTCCCTATCTGTGCACAGATCAGGCTTACTGGTTCAAATATCAAATTAAATTTCGCCCATGTTGGGATTGAGGCAGGAATGAAAACCCGGAATTACTTGCTTTACGATGTGTTTACGACCGAGCGACTGGCCGGCAATCCCTTGGCCGTCGTGCTGGACAGCAAGGGATTGGACACGGCCGCGATGCAGGCCATCGCGCGCGAATTCAACCTGTCGGAATCGGTTTTCGTGCTGCCGCCGGACAATCCCAAGCATAAAAATCGCATCCGCATCTTCACGCCCGACTATGAAATGCCGTTCGCCGGCCATCCGACGGTCGGCGCCGCGATCGCGCTGGCCGAACTGGCGGAAGAGGGCGGCGCCGGCATCTTCGTGCTGGAAGAAAACATCGGCCCGGTGCGGTGCGCCGTCAGCAAGCATGACGGCAACACCTTTGCCGAGTTCGATCTGGCGAAGCTGCCGGAACCGCTGAAGCTCGAGGCCGATCCGGAGGCGATCGGCGCCGCCCTTGGGTTGACGCCGCACGAAATCGGCTTCGAGAATCACCGCGTCGCGTTCTGGTCGGCCGGCGTACCCTACGTCACCATTCCGGTTGCCAATCTCGAGGCGGCGGGCCGGATCCGGCTGGACAACCAGGCCTGGTCGGAACTGGCGCCGCGCAAGAGCGAGTGGGCCTTCGCCAGTCCCTATGTCTACTGCCGCGAAACGGTGAACCACGAAAGCGCCTTCCATGTGCGCATGATTGTGCCCGGCACGCCTTCCTACGAGGATCCGGCGACCGGCTCGGCGGCTGCGGCCTTTGCCGGCGCCATCATGCATTTCGACGCGCCGACCGACGGCATTTCGCAGCTGTGGATCGAGCAGGGGCTGGAGATGGGCCGGCCATCGCGCATCCGCCTCGAACTGACCGTGCAAGGCGGAAAACTGGCCTCGGCGCGCATTGGCGGCAACGCGATCAAGGTGGCGGAGGGCAAGCTGTTCGTCTGATCGCGGCGGGCTGAAAGCGATTTGTCGGGAAATGACTCCGGCAGGGCTGGACATGACGGATGGTGGCGGCTATATGCCCGCCAACGCCGGTTTTTGCCGGCCGAGTGGGTGCGTAGCTCAGTTGGTAGAGCAGCTGACTCTTAATCAGCGGGTCCACAGTTCAATCCTGTGCGCACCCACCAAATTCCTAGAAGAGTTGGTGGAAAGACCCTGAAAACGAGACGCGTTTGACGCGTCTCGAGCCTGGCGCCGATCACGGCGCGGGCTTGCCGAGGCTGGCCTTGAACTTGACCTTCATGGCGATCTGGCCGGTCACGGTGATCTGCGATCCGGCGGCGGCGCCCATGCTGCGATCCCTGGCGTTGACATTGGTGGTGACGTTGGTGACTTCGCAGCTGTCGGCGATGGTTTCGAGCACCATGGCGCAACTGCCGGCCGCGAGCTTGTAGAAGGAACGAAGCCCGGCCTCCTGCTGCACCGCGATGTCTTCGCCGTCCTTGACCGGAATGCTCATGGTGATACCGGACTGCACCTTGGCAAGGCCGTCGTCGCCGGGCCGCCGCGGCCGGCCTGTCTCGTCAAGGATCTGAGAAAATGCCGGCGCAACAGTGCTGCAAAACAGCGCAACGATAATTGTTGTCTTCAAATACATCATTCGATTTCTCCATGAGATTTCCTCGTCTCATGGCACAATCAAAACGGCGTTATTGTTTTGGCTCAATCACGTTGAAATTTTGACGGATCTACTTCTCCGAAACGCCCGCCTCTGCAAAACTCGCCATCCTGACGTGACATTCCAGCGCCGAGCGGACGATGTTGACGGCGAGGCAGGCGCCGGAGCCTTCGCCGAGCCGCATGCCGAGATCGAGCAGAGGCGGCAGGCCAAGCGCTTCGAGCAGGCCGCGATGGCCTGACTCAGCGGAGACGTGGGCTGCGATGGTGTGGGCGAGGCCGGTTGGGTGCAGCTTTGCCAGTGGGGCCGCGGCTGCGGTGCAGACGAAGCCGTCGAGCAGCACGGGTATGCCGAGATGGCGGGCGGCCAGCGTCGCGCCGAAGATGGCGGCGAGTTCGCGTCCGCCAAGCGCGGCGGCGATCCCTAGCGGATCGGCAAGGGCGGCGGCGTGGCGCTTCAGGCCGGCTTCGATGGCGACCACCTTGCGCTTGAGGCCGGCGTCGTCGACGCCGGTGCCGCGTCCGGTCCATTTTTCCGCTCCACCGCCGAACAGGGCTGCTGAGATGGCGGCCGCCGGCGTCGTGTTGCCGATGCCCATTTCACCGAAGCAGATAAGGTCGAGGTCTTTCGTCACCGCGTCGTAGCCGGTCGAGACGGCGGCGAGAAAAGCTTCCTCATTCATCGCTGGCCCTTGCGTGAAGTCGCCGGTCGGATGGTCGAGATCGAGCGGGATGACGTCGAGTTCGGCGCCGGCCATGCGGGCAAGCTGGTTGATGGCGGCGCCGCCGCCGGCGAAGTTCGCCACCATCTGCACGGTGACTTCCGAGGGATAGGCCGACACGCCTTGCGCGGTGACGCCGTGGTTGCCGGCGAAGACGAAGACTTTTACGCGGTCGAGTTTCGGCATGTCGCGGCCCTGCCAGCGCGCCAGCCAGGCGGCGACCGTCTCCAGCCGGCCAAGGCTGCCTTGCGGCTTGGTCAGCGTGTCCTGGCGGCGGGCGACCGCATTGGCCGCGGCATCGCTGCCGGCCGGCAGGTCGAGGCAGGCGGCGCGCAATTCACTAAGCGATTTGAAAGGCATGAGGGCAAAGTCTCCGAAAAGGAATCAGGCCAAGGGATCAGGCCAAGGGATCAGGAAAGCGCTACCGAAGCGACGAGCAGCACCGCGATCTCGCTTGCCTGCTGCAAGGCTCCGATCGTGTCGCCGGTCTGGCCATCGATCTGGTTGAGGCAAAGGGCGCGGAAAGCGGCAAACAGCAGGCCAAGCAGGATCAGCGCGAAGACGGCGCCGCCCAATCCGAGCAGGAGCAGCGGGATCGCGCCGAGCACGGCGCCTGCCATGGCGGCCTCCTGCGAGACGGTGCCGGCATCGGCCGAGAGGCCGTCGACGCGCGCTGGAGGCAGCAGATGCATGAAAGCGCCGATCACGCCGCGCGAGGCCGCGTGTGCGGCTATGAGGGCGAAGAGGGCCTGAGTGGGATCGACGAACTCCGACAGCGCGCTCCAGCGGATCAGCAGCGACAGGCCCAGCGCCGCCGCACCATAGGCGCCGATGCGGCTGTCGCGCATGATCTCGAGTTTGCGGCCGCGTGATTTGCCGCCGCCAAAGCCGTCGGCGACGTCGGATAGCCCGTCCTCATGCAGGCAGCCGGTGGTGAGCACGGTTGCCACAAGCGCAAGTGCGGCCGCCGGCCCCATGGCCAGCCCAAACCGTTCCGCCGTGGCGAAGACGATGGCGCCGATCATGCCGACGACAAGTCCGGCAATGGGGGCTGCCCAGATCGCGGCGGCAAGACTGCGGCCGCGAAAATCGAAGACGGGCAGCGGCAGACGGGTGAAGAAGACCAGGCAAAGCGCGATGTCGTCGACGACCTGCCGTGGTGAAAGAGCCAGATTCTTGAACTTCATGCTCTAGCCCCTCGCTATCGCATGGAAGAAGGTGCCGCTGACATAGCCGCGCCGATAGCCCGAGGCGCCGATCGGATTGCCCTGGCCGTCGGCAAGGTCGGCCAGCGGCTCGTCATTGCCGGTGGCCGTCATCTGCGCATAGTGGAATTCGTGGCCGCGGATCAGCGCACCTTGTGAGCCCAGCGGGCAGTCGACGCGCAACCGCGCCTCGCGGTAGCCGAGATTCATCTTGCGTTTGGCGAAGCTGGTGGAATGGCCGAGCAGGCCGAGCATCGCATGCGTTTCGCCCGACGCATCCTCCAGCGCTTCGCCCAACACCATGAAGCCACCGCACTCGCCATGGATGGGCTTTGTTGCTGCAAAACACGCCATCCCGGCGCGGAAATTCGCGGCGGCGGCGAGCTTGCCGGCGTGTAGCTCGGGATAGCCGCCGGGCAGCCAGCAGACATCGCAGGTCTCGTGGGGCGCTTCGTCGGCGAGCGGCGAGAACGGGACGATTTCCGCACCCGCCTTGCGCCAGTAGGCGGCGACATGTGGATAGAGGAAGGTGAAGGCGGCATCCTCGGCCAACGCGATGCGCTGGCCGGGCGGCGCCAGCGCGTCGTCGAAGCCGCCATGTGCCGGGGTGAGGGGTGTCGCCAGGGTCATGATCGCATCGAGGTCGAGCGACTTTTCCGCCATGTCGGCCAGCCGGTCGAGATGCGCCATCAGGTCGTCATATTCTCCAGCCTGGACGAGGCCGAGATGGCGTTCGGGCAAATTGAGCGTGGGATCGCGCAGGATGGCGCCGACGACCGGCAGGCCGATCGCCTCGATGGCCTCGCTGCACAGCTTGCGGTGCCGCTCGCTGCCCAGCCGGTTGAGCACGACGCCCGCCATGCGCACGTCCGGATCATAGGTGGCAAAACCCTTGGCGACGGCGGCCGCGGTGGTCGACTGGCCGGAAACGTCGAGCACCAGCAGCACCGGCAGGCCGTAGAGCCGGGCCAGATCGGCCGCCGAGCCGGTGCGCCCCGGCGAGGCCGGAATGCCATCGAACAGGCCCATGGCGCTTTCGAGGATGACGAAATCGGTGTCATCGGCGGCCTGCGCGGCGAGCGCGTTGAGCAGCGATGGCGGCATCGCCCAGCTGTCCAGATTGACGCCGGACAGGCCCGTGGCGGCGGTGTGGAAGCCGGGGTCGATATAGTCGGGGCCGGATTTGGCGCCGCGCACTTTCAACCCGCGCCGTGTGAGCGCGCGTAAAATGCCGATGGTGACGCTGGTCTTGCCGGAGCCGGAGCGCGGCGCGCCGATGATGATCGCGCGGGCGGTCACAAAGCACCTACCAGTGCCGCGCGCATGGCGACGATGCCGCCGACGACGATCAGCGCCGGCGAGGCAAGGCCGGCGGCCGCGGCTTCCTCGGCAATGGTGGCGAGCGTGGCGACGACGGTTCGTTCCTGCGGCGTCGTCGCGGCGACGATCACTGCCGCCGGTGTCGACGGCGCCAGTCCGCCATCCAGCAGTGCCGCTGATATCAGCGGCAGATTGGCCATGCCCATATAGACGACGACAGGCTGGCCGGTGCGGGCGATTGCCGCCCAGTCGAGATCGTCATCGGTGCCGGCGGCGTGGCCGGTGGCCAGGATCACCGCCTTGTTGATGCCGCGCATGGTGGCGGGAATGCCGGTCGCGGCCAGCGCGCTGAGGCCCGAGGTCAGGCCTGGCAGCACGCGGAACGGGATGTTTTCCCGCGCCAGCGCCAGAGCTTCTTCGCCGCCACGGCCGAAAATATAGGGATCGCCGCCCTTCAGCCTGACGACGCGGCGGCCGTCGCGCGCCAGCCGCACCAGCAGCGCGGTGATGTCGTCCTGTTTCATTGACGGTTTGCCGCCGCGCTTGCCGGCAAAGAAAAGCTCGGCATTTTGCGCAACGGCGACGACATCTGATGAGACCAGCGCGTCGTAGACCAGCGCATCCGCCTCGGCCAAAGCCGCCAACACTTCGAGCGTCAGGCAGCCGGGGTCGCCGGGGCCGGCGCCGGCCAGCCAGACGTGCCCCGGTTCCAGGCGGCGCGGCTTGAAGTTCAGCCGGGACAAGGCTTTTTCGAGCGTGGCGTTTTGGCCGTTGTTTTTGGTGCTGCCGCTCACAATCCGTCCCGTCCGCGAAAACGCCGCTGGTAGTGGGCGTCGTACAATGAACTCTCGCCAAAACCTTCCGCCGCCAGCGAGCGGCCGACGAAGATGATCGCCGTGCGCTCCATCGGGTCGGCGGCGAGTTGTGCCTCGATGGTCGCCAGCGTGCCGGTCAGCACACGCTCGTCCGGCCAGGAGGCGCGGAAGACGATCGCCACCGGGCAATCGCCGCCATAGTGCGGCGTCAGCTCGACGACGACGCGGTCGATGGCGTGGATGGCCAGATGAATGGCAAGCGTGGCGCCGGTACGGCCGAAGCCGGCCAGCGTTTCGCCGGGCGGCATTTTCGAGGCGCGTCCGGAAATGCGGGTCAGCACCAGGCTTTGCGCGACCTCGGGAATGGTCAGCTCGCGGCGCAATGCGGCGGCGGCAGCGGCGAAAGAGGGGACGCCGGGCGTCAGCGTATAAGGGATGCCGTGCTTTTCCAGCCGGCGGATCTGCTCGGCAACAGCGCTCCACACCGACAGGTCGCCGGAATGGAGACGGGCGACATCATGGCCGGCCTTATGGGCCGCGACATACTCGGCCTCGATCTCGTCGAGCGACATCGGTGCGGTGTCGATCAGTTTTGTCCCCGGCGCGCAGTGCTGCAGCAATTCGGGTGCGACGATCGAACCAGCGTGAAGACAGACCGGGCAGCTTGCCAGCAGCCTCGCACCGCGCAGCGTGATGAGGTCGGCGGCACCCGGACCGGCGCCGATGAAATGGACGGTCATGGCGCATCTCCACTGATGGCGATGGCGCAGGTGACCGGGCCGAGCACCGTGCGGGGCCCGAGCAGTCTGGCGCCTTTGCCGGCGACGGCAAGGGCGGATGCCTCGGAAACCGATGGGGTGCCGGCGAGTTCTTGCGAGAGCTCGGAATGGCTGAGCGTGTCCGACGAGACGGCCTGAAGTGCTGCATCATCGACGACGATGACCGGAAGATTCAGCACGCGGCCAGCGGCAGAGATCGCTTCTTCATCCTTCTTGAACTCGGTCGTCGCCAGTGCCGAAAGCGCCGTCATCGCAAGCCCATGCGCTTCCACAGCGGTTTCTATCGCCGCAAGCACGTCCTCGACGCTCACGCCTTTTCGGCTGCCAATACCCGCGACCATCATGGCTTCACCCAGCTCCATTGCGTGACCGGCATGGCTGGCCGCCATGCCTGCATCGCGCCGACCGGCGACGCGCGAGAGATGGCGATGCGGGTGAGATCGCCGCCAAGCGAGACATGGCGGGCGAGAAGCAAGGCTTCCATCTCCAGCGTCACCGCATTGGCCACAAGACGGCCGCCAGTGCGCAGCGCTTTGATGGCAGCGTTCAAGACACCGGCATCGCTGCCGCCGCCGCCGATGAAGATCGCGTCCGGCGTGTCCAGCCTGGCAAGTGCCTTGGGGGCGCTGCCTTCGACCACGACAAGGCCGGGAACGCCGCATGCGGCGGCGTTGCGGCCAGTGCGGGCGGCGCGGATCGGATCGGCCTCGATGGCTATGGTGCGCATCGAAGGATGGGCCAGCATCCATTCGATGCCGATAGAACCGGAGCCGGCGCCGATGTCCCACAGCAATTCGCCGCGCTTGGGCGCCAGCGCTGACAGGGTGATCGCACGGATTTCGCGTTTGGTGATCTGGCCGTCGTGATCGAACAGATGGTCGGCAAGACCTGATGTGAGAGGCAGGACGCGCGCGTCCGGACCGGATTCAACTTCGATCGCCAGCACGTTGAGCGGATTGATGTTTTCGAGATCGAAAGCATCGGCGCGGGCGGTGCGCCGGTTTTCGCTTGGCCCGCCTAGTGCCTCCAGGATTGTCAGCCGCGAGGCGCCGAAGTCGAGTTCGGTGAGCAGGCGCGCTATTGCCGCCGGCGCATCGCTATCCGACGTCAGTGCCAAAATGCGCGCGCCTGGCTGCAGCAGCGGCCGGATCAAGTCGAGCGGCCGGCCGTGCAGCGAGACGGTCTCGATGTCCTGCAGCGCCCAACCAAGGCGCGCGGCCGCCAGCGAAACGGCCGACGGTGCGGGGATGACATGCATCTCCTGTGGCTTGACCTTGCGCGCGAGGGTGGCGCCGACGCCGTGGAAGAACGGATCGCCGGAAGCGAGCACGCAGACGCGCCTACCCGCAAGCGCCAGCACGTCAGCCATCTCGGCATCGAACGGAACCGGCCACGGGTGCGGCTCGCCCTTGGCGCAGGAAGCGACCAGCGCCAGGTGCCGCTTGCCGCCGAAGATGATCTCCGCCTGGGCAATCCGCTGCTTGGCCTCGTCGCCGAGACCCGCTAAACCGTCCTCGCCGATGCCGACGATTGTGAGCCATTTTGGGGTGAGCTTGGCACCGCGCGGACCTTCAGCAGGCATGATGACCCACCGTATTCTGATCCTCGGCGGCACCACCGAAGCCCGGCAACTGGCCGGAAAACTGGCGGCGCGCGCCTCGGTCACGCTGTCGCTGGCTGGCCGCACTGAAAGCCCGGTCGCGCAAGGCGTGCCGGTGCGAAGCGGAGGCTTTGGCGGTGCCGATGGGCTGGCCGACTATCTGCGGAAAGAGCCTATCGACCTGCTGATCGACGCGACGCACCCGTATGCGGCGCAGATCTCCGCCAATGCGGCGCAAGCCGCGCGCGCGGCCGGTGTGCCGATCCTTGCGCTGCGACGCCCCGGCTGGGAGCCTGTCGAAGGCGACCGCTGGACTGAGGTCAATACATCCGGCGATGCCGCGCGAGCACTTGGACTGGCGCCGCGCCGTGTTTTCCTGGCGCTGGGCCGGCAAGAGGTCGCCGCTTTCGAAGCTGCGCCCCAGCATCATTATCTCGTCCGCAGCGTCGACGCGATCGAGCCCAAGCTTGCCGTGCCGGATGCGAGCTATCTTCTGGCCCGTGGCCCGTTTCGTGAGGCGGAGGAACGCGCGCTGCTCGAAAAGCAAGGCATCGATGTCGTCGTGTCCAAGAACAGCGGCGGCGAAGCGACTTATGGCAAGATCGCCGCGGCGCGGGCGCTTGGCCTCGAGGTGGTCATGATCCAACGGCCAACCTTGCCGGATGTTCCCGCGGCTGAAAGCGTTGAAGCGCTGACCGTGATGGTCGATCATTTTGTCCGCCCCGTGGACGAGCGCGGCGTGTAAACCAGCGCCGGCTTCTCAGCGCGCTTGATGATGCGGGTTTCCGGCGAGCCGATGATGATGCAGGTCGCCATGTCGGCCTTTTGCGCGTCGACGTCTGCCAGCAGGTAGACCTCAATACGCTCGTCCGGGCGGCCGGCGGCGCGGCCGAAAATCACTGGCGTGGTGCCTGGCAGGATCGCGGTGAGGCATTCGAAGGCGCGGCCGAGCTGCCAGGGGCGTGCCTTGCTGATCGGGTTGTAGAGCGCGATGACGAAGCCGGCGCCGGCCGCCGCCAGCAGACGCAATTCGATCAGCTCCCACGGCTTGAGATTGTCGGACAGCGAGATGGCGCAGAAATCATGGCCAAGCGGCGCGCCGATGCGGGCGGCGACCGCCAGCATGGCGGTGATGCCGGGCACCACAGCGACATCGACCGCGCGCCATTCGGCCGGTCCGGCCTCCATCGCCTCGCAGACGGCCGCCGCCATCGCGAACACGCCGGGATCGCCACCGGAAACCACCGCGACGTCGTGGCCCTCGGCGGCTTTGACCAGTGCGTCCTTGGAGCGGGCAAGTTCCTCGCGATTGTCGGAAGCGACGCGGGTCTGATCCGGGCGCAGGTCCAGCCGGTCGAGATAGGGTTTGTAGCCGTAAAAGAATTTGGCCTCGGCGACGGCGCGGCTGGCTTCCGGCGTGACCTGATCGGTATTGCCGGGGCCAAGCCCGATGACGGTGAGACGGCCGCTCATGCTTGCGCTCCCAAAGCGCCGGGGCGGCCGGA
Organism: Mesorhizobium sp. M0011; assembly: GCF_040324155.1. Classification (NCBI taxonomy): domain Bacteria; kingdom Pseudomonadati; phylum Pseudomonadota; class Alphaproteobacteria; order Hyphomicrobiales; family Phyllobacteriaceae; genus Mesorhizobium; species Mesorhizobium sp. M0011. Next base: position 268,055 of record NZ_JAMYVQ010000004.1, read on the forward strand.
CCAGCCGGCGACCAGCACGATGGCGAAATAGGGGGCCTTGTCGTCCGGCTTGTCGGCAAGCTTCATCGACACGCTGCCGGCCATGGTGCCGCGCTCGACATAGACGGCGCGCGACAGCTTGGCCGTAGCCTCCAGCGCACGCCTGATCTTGGGCAGGTTGCGGCCGACCTTCATGATGACGGCGGCATCGGTGTCAGCCAGCCGGCGCGTCAGCTCGAACTCGCTCATCGTGCCGGGCAGCACCGTCAGCACATCGTCGCCCTGGACGATCGGAACACCAGTCTGCGACCAGCAGCCGGACATGGCGGTGATTCCGGGAATGACTTCGGTCGGGAAGCGATGAGCGAGCCGCACATGCAGATGCATGTAGGAGCCGTAGAAAAGCGGATCGCCCTCGGACAGCACGGCAACCATTCTGCCCGCCTGAAGGTGTTCGGCGACCTTCTCGGCGGACTCCTCGTAGAAAGCCGTGATCTGCGAGCGGTAGTCGTCGTGATCCTTGTCGATTTCGGTGGTGACGGGATAGAGCAGCGGCAATTCCGTCATTTCGGGCCGGAACTGCGCTTCGACAATGGCACGCGCGTTGCTGTTGTTGCCGCGCTTGGCGAAATAGGCCACGACATCGGCTTCCGCCAAGACGCGCGCGGCTTTTAGCGTCAGCAGTTCGGGGTCGCCGGGACCGGTGCCGACGCCGATGAGACGGCCTTTGAGAAAGGCGTTCACAGGCCCGGCCTCGCCAATGAATTGAGCGCGGCGGCGGTCATGGCGCTGCCACCGAGCCGGCCGCGCACGATGGCGTAGGGAACGCCATAGGAATTCTCGGCCAAAGCATCCTTGGATTCGGCCGCGCCGACGAAGCCGACCGGCATGCCGATGATGGCCGCTGGCTTCGGCGCGCCGTCGCGCAGTTTTTCCAGGAGATAGAAGAGCGCGGTCGGCGCATTGCCGATGGCGACCAGCGAGCCGGCCATGCGCTCGCCCCACAGGTCGATCGCGGCGGCCGAACGGGTGTTGCCGATCTCCCTGGCGATGTCGTGCGTGCGCGGGTCGCGCAAGGTGCAGATCACCTCGTTGCCGGCCGGCAGCCTGGCGCGGGTGACGCCATGCGAGACCATTTCCGCGTCGCAGAAAATTGGCGCGCCAGCCGCCAAAGCGGTGCGCGCGGCGGCAACGAAATCGGTGGAGAAGACGAAATGACTGGCGGCTTCGACCTGGCCGCAGGCATGGATCATGCGGATGGCGACATCGGCCTCGGCTTCGGAGAAGCGCGACAGATCGGCCTCGGCGCGGATGATGGCGAAGGAGCGCTCGTAGATCGCCGTGCCGTCATGGATATAGTCGTAGGCGGCCATGCTCATTTCCGTTTTTCAGTTTGGGCCTGTCGGTAAGCCTCGGCGATTGCCACCGGCCCGAGCCTTGTCAGGCAAGCGGCGGCGGTTTCGCCTTGATATCGTGCGCTGCGGATCATTGCCGCGACGCGGCTGATGCCGCGCGCGGCGTCATAGCCCGGCCTGTAGCCGGCAGGAAGAGCCTTTGCCGTCGCGTTCACGACAAGTCCGGCTCCGTTTTCGCCGCCGACTATTGTTAACGCCGCTACGCCGGGGTGGGCGCAGCCCTTGGCGCATCCGGAAATGTGCAGGGTGAGGTCTGGGATGTCGGCAGTTTCAGCGGCAATCGTCTCGGCAATGTCGCGCGTGGCGATGCGGCCGGAGGCGCAGGCCGGTGTGCCGGGGCAAGCGGCGATGCGCGTGCGCGGGTCGGTGGGGGCGGTGACGAAGCCGAGGGTGGCGGCGGTGTGCTGAAGGGTTTGGTTGGCGGCGGTTGGTTGACCAAGGAAAAGCAGGGCACGGCCGGGGGCGAGGCGGATTTCGGTGGTGCCGAGGGTGAGGGCACTCTGGGCGAGAGAGATGATTTTGTCCGCCGGCATGCTGCCGTAGGGGAGAGCGATGCCGAGGGCGTGGTCGGTCGATAAAGAGAAAAGACCGATAGGCCGGCGATCCTGCACACCCCCCTCTGTCCTGCCGGACATCTCCCCCGCAAGGGGGGAGATTGAGCCGTCATCGGCGCTTTCGCCAATTGCCGACGTCACGTCCACCGCCGATGTTGCAGGACGAGAGCCGGCGTCGGAACTGCCGATCTCCCCCCTTGCGGGGGAGATGTCCGGCAGGACAGAGGGGGGTGTGACGGAGTGCCAACCTGCGAGAGAGGCCAATTGGCGGTCCGTCAAATCCCTCGCATGCGCCTCCCGACTCTTCTCGGCAATCATCCTGAGCACCGCAACGGCAATATCGCGCGCTACATCGTCATCGACCGTCGCAAGCGGCCTCGCGCTTTGGCCGTCACCTGAAACAGACACAGCCCACAGCACGCCAGCGCTGGCCCGCACCGCCTTCAGCCGCACATCGGCCGTCACCGCATCCATGGTCAACTGCCCACCGCCATCGACAATCACGGAAACCTTCGGCCCGAGCCGTTGCGTCAGCCCAGCCTCGCCAATCGCCGCCCTGATCCGCTCGGCCAGTGGCCGGGGATCGGCAATCTCTTGCGGATCGATGCCGGCCAGCGGCCCGGTCTCGACCGGCACGCCGGTGCGCACCGCGATATCAAGCGCATCGACCTCCGCCGCCAGCAACGCCGCGCTGTCCGCCGTCAGCCCGCGTATCTGCAGGCTGCCGCGCGCGGTCACTTCCATGATGCCGTTGCCATGCCGCAAAGCCGATTCGGCTAACCCGATCAAAAGCTTCGGCGACAATCCTCCAGAAGATGGGCCTCCAGCGACCGGGTTGAGCCGCACCAAAAGCCCGTCGCCGGTTTGCATTGGCGCCGACAAAGCCGGGCAGGCGCCGCGGCGCGAGAAGGCGTTCATGCAGCCACCCCAAGCGCCTCGGCCTCGGCAATCATGGCCGTCAAGTCGTCGTCGATGGAATTGCGCAGGGGATGCCAGAGGCCACGCCGTCGCGCCGACAGGAAGCGCTCGGCGATGACTTTGGCAGCGGCGGGGTTTTCGCGCAGGATGAAGGCGCGAACCTCGGGATCGCCGAGATAGGCATCATGCACCGCCTCGATCAGCGCTCCCGAAATGGCGTGCGTGGTTTCGGCAAAGCCGACCAGCCGGTCGACCGTTTCGGCGAATTCGGAGGCGCCGCGCGGGCCATGGCGCATCTGGCCTGATATGAAGCGTGGATTGACGGCGCGTGCGCGAACCACCCGCGACACAGCCTCGCTGACCGAGCGCGGCTTCGGCTTTTGCGGGTCCGTGGTGTCGAGCACGATGACGTCGGCATTCCTGCCGAGCGTTGCCAAGGCGGCCGAAAAGCCGCCGATGAAGGCGACGTCGGCGGAGCCTTCGAGGATGTCGCGGCCGGGGTCGTCGCCGGTGTGGACGAGAAGATCGGCCTCGGCGATGCGGGTTTCGAAGGCGCCGGGCACCGAGATGCCTTCTCCTTCTGCGCCGCCATAGGCGTGCGAGGTGGCGTCGAGATAGGCGCGGCCGATTTCTTCGCGCGCCGCCCAGTTGCCGGAGGACAAGATATCCTCGACGCCGGCGCCGTACGTGCCGGGCGAGGTGCCGAAGATGCGAGGGCTGATCTTGCCGTCAGCGCGGGTCCTGGCTGCGAGCGGGTTTTCCGAATCCTCTTCGTCGCGAGCGGCAACGGCGTTGGCGGCGGCATCGATCAGTGCGATCTGGGTCGGGAACATATCGCGGAACAGGCCTGATATGCGCCAGGTGACATCGACGCGTGGCCTTCCGAGCGTGGCCGGCGACAATACCTCGATGCCGGTGATGCGGCCGGTCGCCGAATCCCATTGCGGCCGGCAGCCCATCAGCGCCAATCCTTGCGCGATCTCCTCGCCGCCGGTGCGCAGTGAGGCCGAGCCCCAGAGATCGATGACCAGCGAGCGCGGCCAGTCGCCATGCGATTGCATGTAGCCGCGCACCACTTCCTCCGCCGCTGCCTTGCCCAGATCATAAGCGGTCGGCGTCGGCATGGTGCGCGGGTCCGAGGTGAACAGGTTGCGGCCGGTGGGCAGAACGTCCGAGCGACCCCGCGCGGGCGCGCCGGCCGGGCCGGCCTTGACGTGGCGGCCATCGAGTGCGGCGAGCAGCGCCGCCTTCTCGGCTGCCGCACTCTGGCGCCGCATGGCGTCGGGCTCGTCCTCAGGGGCGCGGCCATAGATATGCAGCCCGTCCTTGATGGCAAAATCCTTGAGGTCGCAGAGCCAGGCGTCGATGCGGCGCAACGCTTCGTCGGGCGCGTCGGTCGTGGCGACGCCGGCTTCGGAAGCGAGGCCGGTCTTCTGCGCCGTCTCGACGATCAGCTTGGCAAGGCGGTCGCGGCGGCGGCGGTCGAGCCCGTCGGCCTGGGCGTATTCGTCGACCAACCGTTCCAGCTTGTGCTGGTTCTCGTCCAGCTCGGCATCGGTCAGTGGCGGCGGCAGGTGGCCAAGGGTGACGGCGGCAATGCGCCGCTTGGCCTGCGCCGCTTCGCCGGGGTTGGAGACGATGAAGGGATAGATGACGGGCATGGCGCCGGTGACGATCTCGGGAAAGCAGTTCTCCGAAAGCGCAACGGTCTTGCCCGGCAGCCACTCCAGCGTGCCATGCGCGCCGACATGGACGAGCGCATGGACGCCGAGCGATTTGCGCAGCCACAGGCCGAAGGCGATCAGCGCATGGCGCGGCGGGAGCGTCGGGTCGTGGTAGTCGGCGCGGCGGTCGACGGAGCGGCCGCGGTCTGGGGCGAGGGCGACCGTGATGTTGCCGAAGGTGGCAGCGCGGAAGGGGAAGTGGGCGGCGGTTGGCGCTTGAGCACCCCCCTCTGTCCTGCCGGACATCTCCCCCGCAAGGGGGGAGATTGAGCTCTCATTGCCGCTTTCGCCAGCTACGAACGTCGCAGAATGAGCGCCGATGGCGGAACTGCCGATCTCCCTCCTTGCGGGGGAGATGTCCGGCAGGACAGAGGGGGGTGCCTCGCACAAACCTATCTCATATTCAGCCTTCCAAGCTGCATCTACGGCAGCAATTGCTGCAGACGGCAGTGCCTTCGAGAACTCCACATAATCCCTCAAGGCCAAGCCATGCCCGCCCTGGCCCAGCCGCGCCAGCAACTCACGCGGCGTTTGCGGAATCCCCTCAACGACATAGCCCTGTTCGCTGAGGTCCTGCAGCATGGCCAGCACGCTGGACGGGACATCCAAACCCACGGCGTAGCCGGTGCGGCCGGGGGCACTGGGATAATCCGGCATCAGGATGGCCAGCTTGCGTTCGGCGCGGGCTGTCTCCTGCAGGCGGATAAAGGCCGCGACGCGGTCAGCCACTTGCGCCACACGATCCGGTTCCGGCCGGTTGGCAAAGGCGCGGTGGCCAAGTGCTGGATCGATCTCGCTCTCGCCCTTAAAGGAAATGGCGCCGGCCAGGATGCGGCCGTCGAGTTCGGGCAGCACGACATGCATGGCGAGGTCGGCGGGCGCCAGGCCGCGCTGGTTGGTCTCCCAGACGTCGCGGCGGGTGGTGGCGACGATGACCTGGAAGACCGGTACGCCGGCGCGGTCGAACAGGGTTTCAATGCCGGGTTCGGCGCCGGACGCGAAAGCGGTCGCGGTGATGATGGCGGCGGGATTGAGCGCGGCGAGTGCGGTTTCCACGAACGCCAGGGATGAGGGGTCCTTGAGGCTGGAGACGAAGATGGGGACCGGATTGATGCCGCGCTGGCGGAGCGCGTGGAAAAGCGCATCGATGGGCGCGACATCGGCGGCCAATAGCATCGAGCGATAGAACAGGATGGGGATGATAGGAGCGTTGACGTTGTCAGCGTCGAGTTCCTTCACACCCCCCTCTGTCCTGCCGGACATCTCCCCCGCAAGGGGGGAGATTGCGCTGTCATTGGAGATTTCGCCAATTGTCGAGGTTGCGGACGCGTCAGCTTCTAATGAAACGGGAAAAGAGCCGGCTTTGATGAAGTCCGATCTCCCCCCTTGCGGGGGAGATGTCCGGCAGGACAGAGGGGGGTGTGAAGGATCACCAACGACCCCAAGTCCTGGCTCATAAAACCCGGCTTTCGGCACTGGAACCGGCTCTGCAAAAGCCGCATCCTGTCCCGCCAGTCGCGCCAGCCTCCGCACCAGCGCGCTCATATTCGCCGGGCCGCCCTCGCGGAAATAGTCGAGCAGGCCATCGAGCTCCTCGCGCGGCAGCGTCGAGGCTTCGATCAGGCGCAGATCCTCGTCGCGGCATTCGCCGGGCAGCAGCGCCAGCTTTATGCCGTGTGCGCGGGCGGTCGAGGCAAGCTGGTCGCAGCCGTAGCGCCACCAGTCGTAGCCGCCGAGGATGCGCACGAGGATGACCTTGGCGTGACGGGCGACGCTGTCGACCCAGAGGTCGACGGACATGGGATGGCGCAGGTCACGCAGGGCAGCCAGCCGCATCGAGGGCAGGCGGCCGGCATCGGCCTTCCAGGCTGCCGCCAGTCCGGCGAGGTCGCTGTCGGTGAAGGACAGGGCCACGATATCCGCCGGCGCCTGCCGCAGATCGACCGGCTCGGCGAGGTCGTCGAGCGAGGCGGATGTCGTGGTGAGGATGTGCATCGCAACCCGTGTCCGAGATCAGCCGGCGAGTATACGCTCGATCGCCGGGCGGTTCAGCCCCTTCAGGCCGATGACGACGAGACGCGAGCGGCGGTCGTCCTGCGCGGTCCAGGCGCGGTCATAGTAATGATTGACGCGCGGCCCGACGGCCTGCAGCAAGAGCCGCATGGGCTTGCCGCCGACCTCGACGAAGCCTTTTACGCGCAGCACGTTCTCTTCTTCGGCGACGGTGGCGACGCGCTTTGCCAACTCGTCCGGATTGGCGATCGAGGCAATGTCGACGATGAAGGTGTCGAAGTCGTCATGCTCATGGTCGAATGCGCCGTCATGGTGGGACTTGCGGTTTTCGATGTCGTCCTCGACGGCGAGACCGAGACCGAGCAGCACGGAGGGATCGACCTTGCCATGCGACGTCGGCACGATCTTCACCGCGCGGGCGGAATGTTCGTTGATGATGGCGTTGGCGCGGGCGGTGCCGGCGGCGTCCATCAGGTCGCTCTTCGACAGGATGATCAGGTCGGCGCAGGCGATCTGATCCTCGAACACTTCTTCCACCGGATCGTCATGGTCGAGCGTCTCGTCCCCGGCGCGCTGCGCCTGCAAGGCATTCATGTCGTTGGCGACGCGGCCTTCGGCCAGTGCCGGCCCGTCGACCACGGCGATGACGCCGTCGACTGTGACGCGGCTCTTCACGCTCGGCCATTGAAAGGCCTGGACCAGCGGCTTGGGCAGCGCCAGGCCCGAAGTCTCGATCAGGATGTGGTCGACCCTCGGCGTCAGCGCGAGGATCTTGTCGAGCGCCGGGACGAAATCGTCGGCGACGGTGCAGCAGATGCAGCCATTGGCCAGTTCGACGATATTTTCCTCCGGGCAGGTGTCTATGCCGCAGCCCTTGAGGATCTCGCCGTCGATGCCGATGTCGCCGAATTCGTTGACGATGATGGCAATGCGCTTGCCGCCGGCGTTTTCCAGGAGGTGACGGACCAGCGTCGTCTTGCCGGCGCCGAGGAAGCCGGTGACGACGGTGCAGGGAACGCGGGAGAGGTTCGCAGGCGAATCTGGGGCAGTCATGGTCAATCCTTCAGCAGGTCTAGGGGAGGGATGCGGGCAACGAGGCCGCGCTTCAGGCTATCGGGACGGCCACGCCACGGGATCAGACCGTCGATCGAGGTGGCGAAAAGCTTGGCACCCGTGATGAGGTCGGCGCCGCTGGTCGCTGTCAGGTCGCCGAAGACATAGCTCCAGCAACCGTCGCGCAGGATGGCGGCGCTGAGGCGGCGCTTGCAATTGCCGAGGCATTCGACGCTGCGGATGCGGATGTCGTCGCCAGATGCGGCGCGGCGCGTGTCGTCCGCCAGCAATTCGCCGGCGCGGGGATGAGCGTCGGCGCCGGTCTCATCGCGGCAGGAGGCGCAGACGATGATGGTGACGCCGGCCAAGGCATCATCATGGCCGGACGAGATATCCGCTGTGCCAGCCGAAAAACTGCTGTCGTGGTCCAAGATCGTGCTCCTTGCCCGGAAACCCGCCGGGCGATCGGATTCTAAAGTCGCAGACGGCAGGTCTCCTGGCTCGCGGGTCATCGCCTTGGTAGCCGCCTTCCCGGGAACTCCCCAGTGGCTTTCGGCCTTGGCTCTTCGCTTACAGTTGCGGGGACAGCCGCGGATTTGGGATTTTGCCCCGCACCGCATTCCCTCTTAGCCCTTGCCGTTGCGGGCAAGGGACCATCTGGAACCGGATTTAGGCTTTTGCGGGCGGCGGTGTCAACGCGAGCTTACGACACGGCGATGTCGGCCAGCGCCGGCCCCAAATCCCCGGCAGGCGTCACTTCGATGCGTTCGAGACCGAGCCAGCCCTGCATCTGCTTCAATTCCTCGAACAGCTCTGCAGCGGTTTCAGGCGGTGCACCGGGCTCCGCATAGGCCGCATGGACGCGCAGTATGCTGGCCGGGCGATCGGCCTTGAGGTCGACGCGTGCCACGATCCTGTCGCCGAGCAGGAACGGCAGGACATAATAGCCGTATTGCCGCTTGTCGGCCGGCGTGTAGATCTCGATGCGGTAGTGGAAGTCGAACAGCCGCTCGGTGCGCGAACGCTCGAAGACGACCGGATCGAAGGGTGCCAGCAGGGCGCGGGCCTCGACTTTGCGCGGCTGGCGGGCGTCCCGGTGAAGATAGGCCGGCTTGTCCCAGCCTTCGACACGCACCGGCATCAACTCGCCTGTTTCGACGAGCTCCTCCAGCCGGCCTTTCATGTCGGCGGGCGACAGCCGGAAATAATCGCGCAAATCGCCTGAAGTCGCCACGCCGTGGGCGCGGGCGGAAATGCGCAGCAATTCGCGGTGCGCGTCCTCAGGCGTCGGCACTGGAAGGTCGAGGACCGCCTGCGGCAGCACGCGCTCGGGCAGATCATAGAAACGCTCGAACCCGCGACGGTGCGCCGTGGTGATGCGGCCGGCCCAGAACAGCCATTCGAAGGCGTGCTTGGCATGGCTCCAGCCCCACCAGCCGCCCGAGCCTTTCTGGCCCTCCAGCGCGGAAGCGGCGATCGGGCCGCGCTCGGCGACCTGGCGGTAGATCTCTTCGATGTAGCCGGCGTGCTCGCGGCCCCATTTGGCGAGCCCCAGATACATTTCCTCGCCGCGCTCGGCGCGCTGCATGCGCCAGCGCATCAGCGGGTATGTCTCGACCGGCAGGAAGGAGGCCTCGTGCGCCCAGTATTCGAAAACAGTGCGCTTGCGCGTCACGGCCGCGTTGTCGAGCAGCGAGAACGGGTAGGGGCCAAGGCGCGAATAGAGCGGCATATAATGAGCGCGCACCACGGCGCTGACGGAATCGATCTGCAGCAGGCCGGTGCGGGAGAGGGTGCGGGCAAAATGCCGGCGGTCGGGCGTACCGGTCGGGCGGGGATCGAGGAACCCCTGGGCGGCAAGCGCGATGCGACGGGCCGTGGGGAGCGAGATCTTTTCCTTCATGCAGGCATCACTTTGAAGTGTTTTGACCGAGGGTCGAAAGGCTGATTCCAACCCATGCTAGCAGGGTTTTGGCGGCATCCATGTCAGGAGAGAAAAGTGGAGTAATAGGCGCAGGAAATCAAACAGGAGCGGATCGGACCAGTTTGCCGCGATATGCCGTCCAGGTCGGTGTTTTGAACAAGGTTTGACTTGCTTCGCTGGAAGTGCTGCGCTAACCCTCGCCGCGTTGCAGCATAGGCCCTTAAAACGGTTCAGCGGTTAAACTGTCACGCTTCCGCATTAGGGTCCGGTGCTGTAATCAAAGTGGATTGGCGCCAACGGAAAGCCGAGCATGAACGCACTCTTGAGCTCATACCTGCCCATCGTCCTGTTCATAGGCGTGGCGCTGGTTGTCGGCCTGGCGCTGCTGGCCGCGCCCTTTCTGGTGGCCTACCGCAATCCAGATCCCGAAAAGCTTTCCGCCTATGAGTGCGGTTTCAACTCGTTCGACGACGCGCGCATGAAGTTCGACATCCGTTTCTACCTGGTGTCGATCCTGTTCATCATCTTCGACCTGGAAGTGGCCTTCCTGTTTCCGTGGGCGGTGTCGTTTTCGAAGATCGGCATGCTCGGTTTCTGGTCGATGATGGTGTTTTTGGCGGTGCTGACCATCGGCTTTGCCTATGAATGGAAAAAAGGAGCGCTGGAATGGGATTGAACGACAGTTCAGGCACCCTCGTCGCGCCGAAGCCCAAGGGTATTATCGACCCCAACACCGGCAGGCCGGTGGGGGAGGACGATCCCTTCTTCCTCGAGATCAACAATGAGTTGGCCGACAAGGGCTTTTTGGTCACTTCGACCGAGGCGCTCATCACCTGGGCGCGCAGCGGGTCGCTGATGTTCATGACGTTCGGCCTCGCTTGCTGCGCGGTCGAGATGATCCACACCTCGATGCCGCGCTATGATTCGGAGCGGTTCGGCGTCGCGCCGCGCGCGTCCCCGCGCCAGTCCGACATCATGATCGTCGCCGGCACGCTGACCAACAAGATGGCGCCGGCGCTGCGCAAGGTCTACGACCAGATGCCGGAACCGCGTTACGTCATCTCGATGGGCTCCTGCGCCAATGGCGGTGGCTACTACCACTATTCCTATTCGGTGGTGCGCGGCTGCGACCGCATCGTGCCGGTCGACATCTATGTGCCCGGCTGTCCGCCGAGCGCCGAAGCGCTGCTCTACGGCATTCTTCTGCTGCAGAAGAAGATCCGCCGCACCGGCACGATCGAACGGTAAATCCATGACCGCATCCCTGAGCGAACTGTCGACCTATCTCGGCGAGAAGCTGATCGGCCGCGTGAACGAAGCGGCGATTGCCTATGGCGAGCTTACCGTTCATGTAGAGCCGCGCGACCTGGTCGAGGTCATGACCTTCCTGCGCGACGATGCGCGCTGCCAGTTCATCTCGATCATCGATGTCTGCGGCGCCGACTATCCGTCGCGGGCCAAGCGCTTCGACGTCGTCTATCATCTCCTGTCGCCGAAGCAGAATGTGCGCGTCCGCGTCAAGGTTCTGGCCGACGAGGAGACGATGGTGCCGTCGATCACCGGCGTGTTTCCCGGTGCCGACTGGTTCGAGCGCGAGACCTACGATCTCTACGGCGTGCTGTTCTCCGGCCACCCGGATCTGCGCCGCCTGCTGACCGACTACGGTTTCGAAGGCCATCCGCTACGCAAGGATTTCCCGCTGACCGGATTCGTCGAGGTGCGTTACGACGACGAGGCCAAGCGCGTCATCTACGAGCCGGTCGAGCTCAAGCAGGAATTCCGCAATTTCGATTTTCTTTCCCCTTGGGAAGGCACCGATTACGTGCTGCCCGGGGACGAGAAGGCAAAGCAGTAAATGGCTGAAACCTCGGTCCGCAACTTCAACATCAATTTCGGCCCGCAACACCCTGCGGCGCACGGCGTTTTGCGCCTTGTGCTGGAGCTGGACGGCGAAGTCGTCGATCGCGTCGATCCGCATATCGGGCTCTTGCATCGCGGTACCGAAAAGCTGATCGAAGCCAAAACCTATTTGCAGGCGATCCCTTATCTCGACCGGCTCGACTATTGCGCGCCGATGAACCAGGAGCACGCCTTCGCGCTCGCCGCCGAGCGCCTGCTCGGCATCGAAGTGCCGAAGCGCGGGCAGCTGATCCGCGTGCTCTATTGCGAAATCGGCCGCATCATGTCGCACATCCTCAATGTGACGACGCAGGCTATGGACGTCGGCGCGCTGACGCCGCCGCTGTGGGGCTTCGTCGAGCGCGAAAAGCTGATGGTGTTCTATGAGCGCGCCTCCGGTTCGCGCATGCATGCCGCCTATTTCCGTCCCGGCGGCGTCCATCAGGACCTGCCGCAGAAGCTGGTCGAGGACATCGGCAAGTGGATCGACCCGTTCCTGAAGTCGATCGACGACCTCGATCAGTTGCTGACCGGCAACCGCATCTTCAAGCAGCGCAATGTCGATATCGGCATCGTCTCGCTGGCGGATGCCTGGGCCTGGGGTTTTTCGGGCGTGATGGTGCGTGGCTCGGGTGCAGCCTGGGACCTGCGCAAGTCGCAGCCCTATGAATGCTATTCGGAAATGGATTTCGACATTCCGATCGGCAAGAACGGCGACTGCTTTGACCGCTACCTCGTGCGCATGGAAGAAATGCGCCAGTCGGCGAAGATCATGCGCCAGTGCGTCGATCTCTTGCTCGGCAAGGAAAGCACCGGCCCGGTGTCGAACCTCGACGGCAAGGTGGTGCCGCCCAAGCGCCAGGCGATGAAGCGCTCGATGGAAGCGCTGATCCATCACTTCAAGCTCTACACCGAGGGTTATCGCGTGCCAGCCGGCGAGGTTTACGCCGCGGTCGAGGCGCCGAAGGGCGAATTCGGCGTCTATCTGGTTTCCGACGGCTCCAACAAGCCCTACCGCTGCAAGCTGCGCGCGCCGGGGTTCGCGCATCTGCAGGCGATGGATTTCCTCTGCCGCGGCCACATGCTGGCCGACGTCACCGCCGTTCTCGGCTCCCTCGACATCGTGTTTGGTGAGGTCGATCGCTAAATGTCAGTCCGCCGTCTCGCAGAAGCCAGCGTCCAGCCAGCCTCCTTCGCCTTCAACCGGGCGAATGCGGCCGCGGCGAAGCAATGGATCAAGAAATATCCGAAGGGTCGCGAACAGTCGGCCATCATTCCCTTGCTGATGATAGCGCAGGAGCAGGAAGGCTGGGTGACGAAGGCGGCGATCGAGACGATCTCCGACATGCTCGGCATGCCGCGTATCCGCGGGCTCGAGGTCGCGACCTTCTACACGCAGTACCAGCTGAATCCGGTCGGCACGCGTGCGCATATCCAGGTCTGCGGCACCACGCCCTGCATGCTGCGCGGTTCGGAAGCGCTGATGGATGTCTGCCGCTCCAGGATCCATCACGACCAGTTCCACGCCAACGACAAAGGCACCTTGTCCTGGGAAGAGGTCGAATGCCTTGGCGCCTGCGTCAACGCGCCGATGGTCATGATCTTCAAGGACACGTTCGAGGATCTGACGCCGGAACGCCTGGCTGAAATCATCGATCTTTATGACGCCGGCAAGGGTGCTTCGGTGGAACCGGGGCCGCAGAACGGCCGTACCGGCTCGGAGCCGGCCTCCGGCCTCACCACGCTGAAGAGCGAAAAGGCGATCCTCAAGTCGACCCGTGAAAGGGAAGCCAGGGAAGCGGCCAGGGCTGCCAGGGCGGCGCCCGACGCGATCATCGCAGGGCCCGTGCCGGCACCGGCTGCGGCCCCTGTCGCGCCGTCCAACACCAGCAAGCCGAAGACCGACGCCCCTGAAACCAGCCCGGCATTGAAGACGCCTTCAAAAACCAAGGTCGCGCCGACGGTTGAAAAGGCGGCGAGCGTTGCCGCCCCACTGCATTCGGCCGCCAATGCCAACAAGGCAGACTCCAAGGTCGAGCAGGTTTCCAAGCAGCGCAACGGTCCAATAACCAAGGCCGAGCCGGCATCCGCCTTCAAGGCGCCGGAGGTCAAGGTACCGGCAGCCAAGCCGGCCAAACCGTCGCTCGAGGACAAGAACCGTCCGGCCGGCATCGATAAACCGGTACAGGTCGATGACCTGAAGCTGATCTCCGGCGTCGGCCCCAAGATCGAGGGCATCCTGCATACGCTGGGCATTTTTACCTTCGCGCAGGTCGCGTCGTGGAAGAAGGCCGAACGCGAGTGGGTGGATGGCTATCTCTCTTTCCAGGGCCGCATCGATCGCGACGACTGGGTCAAGCAGGCCAAGGCGCTCGCCAAGGGTGGCGTGGCCGAATACATCCGCGTCTTCGGCAAGAAGCCGGTCTGAGGGACGAAAAATGCTTCAGGACAAAGACCGCATCTTCACCAATATCTACGGCCTGTTCGACAAATCGCTGGCCGGCGCGATGGCGCGCGGCGCCTGGGACAACACGCCCGGCATCGTTGCCAAGGGGCGCGAGTGGATCGTCAACGAGATGAAGGCGTCGGGCCTGCGCGGCCGCGGCGGCGCAGGCTTCCCGACCGGGCTCAAATGGTCGTTCATGCCCAAGCAGAGCGACGGCCGGCCGAGCTATCTCGTCATCAACGCCGACGAATCCGAGCCCGGCACTTGCAAGGACCGCGACATCCTGCGCAACGACCCGCACACGCTGGTCGAGGGCGCGCTGCTTGCCGGTTTCGCCATGGGCGCGATTGCCGCCTACATCTATGTGCGCGGTGAGTTCATCCGCGAGCGCGAGGCGCTGCAGCGCGCGATCGAGGAAGCCTATGAGGCCAAGCTGATCGGCAAGAACAACACGTCCGGCTACGATTTCGACATCTACATGCACCACGGCGCCGGCGCCTATATCTGCGGCGAGGAGACAGCGCTCCTCGAAAGCCTCGAAGGCAAGAAGGGCCAGCCCCGGCTGAAGCCGCCATTCCCTGCCAATGTCGGCCTCTATGGCTGCCCGACCACGGTCAACAATGTCGAATCGATCGCGGTTGCGCCGACCATCCTGCGCCGCGGTGCGGCCTGGTTCTCGTCCTTCGGCCGACCCAACAATGTCGGCACCAAGCTGTTTTGCATCTCCGGCCACGTCAACAATCCGTGCACGGTCGAGGAGGCGATGTCGATCCCGTTCCGCGAGCTCATCGAGACGCATTGCGGCGGCATTCGTGGCGGCTGGGACAATCTTTTGGCGGTCATACCGGGCGGCGCCTCGGTGCCGCTGGTGCCGGCCGAGCAGATCATCGACGCGCCAATGGATTTCGACGCCTTGCGCGACCTCAAATCCGGCCTTGGAACCGCGGCTGTCATCGTCATGGACAAGTCGACCGATGTCGTGAAGGCGATCGCGCGGCTTTCCTACTTCTACAAGCACGAGAGCTGCGGCCAGTGCACGCCATGCCGCGAAGGCACCGGCTGGATGTGGCGGGTGATGGAACGGCTGGTGCGCGGCGAGGCGCAGAAGCGCGAGATCGATATGCTGCTCGACGTCACCAAGCAGATCGAGGGCCACACGATCTGCGCGCTGGGCGACGCGGCGGCATGGCCGATCCAGGGCCTGATGCGGCATTTCCGCGGCGAAGTGGAGCGGCGCATCGACGAGTTTTCGCGCAATGCGCACCGGACCGAGCCTGTGATGGTGGCGGCGGAATAGAAGAACGTTTTACGCGGACGAAAGTCCGCAGCGAAGGGCGGGGCGAACGAAGAAACGACCAGGAGAACTCTATGGCGCCGTATTCGAACCCGCTGATGCCCAATTTGGACCAGATCGAGAAGATGAACCAGGACTTGACCAGGATGATGCCGAAGGAGATGGCCAGCGCCGTCAACCTTTTCGTGCATCCCGTGGCGGGTGCGGCGGCGATGTCGGCGCTTGGCCTCGGGCTCGCCAACCATGCTTTCGGCGTCTGGCTGGGCGCGCTTTCAGGTGCGGCAGAAGCCTCGCAGCGGCTGCTGCAGCCGATCGTCGATGATTTCGAGGCGCGCGTCGCGCAGTTCGAAGATCCAAGTCCTTCCTCCACCAAGGCACGGGCGACGGCGAAAAGCATGATTGCCGAGGCGCAGTCCTTCGCCAGGGAGGTCACCGATATTGCCGCCAAGGAAGCCGCCACTGCCGTGCCGGCCGCGAATGCCGCTCCGGCGACAAGCGGCGCCGGCGATGCGCTGATGCCCGAGGATTTCAGGCAGCCCAACGCCATGGAGAAGCCGGCCAAACCGGCGGATCTCAAGGCCATCTCGGGCATCGGGCCGAAGCTGGAAAAGGTTCTCAACGGCCTCGGCATCTGGACGTATGCCCAGATCGCGGCATGGACGCCGCAAGAGGTTGCCTGGGTCGAGGACTATCTGTCGCTCGGCGGCCGCATCGGCCGCGACGATTGGACAGCCCAAGCGGCGGCGCTCGCCGTCAAGAAGTGAATGAAGTGCCCGACGTGGTCTCGACCGCGTCCGGAAAAAGAGATTGCGGGAACTCCGCAGGGGTTTGAGGCGAATGGCAAAGCTCAAGGTCGACGGGAAAGAGATCACTGTACCCGACCACTACACGCTGCTGCAGGCGGCTGAAGACGCTGGCGCGGAAGTGCCGCGCTTCTGCTTCCATGAGCGGCTGTCGATCGCCGGCAATTGCCGCATGTGCCTGATCGAGGTGAAGGGCGGGCCGCCCAAGCCGCAGGCCTCCTGCGCCATGAATGTGCGCGACCTGCGTCCCGGCCCGAATGGCGAGGCGCCGGAAATCTTCACCAACACGCCGATGGTCAAGAAGGCCCGGGAAGGCGTGATGGAGTTCCTGCTGATCAACCATCCGCTGGATTGCCCGATCTGCGACCAGGGCGGCGAATGCGACCTGCAGGACCAGGCGATGGCCTTCGGCGTCGATTCCTCGCGCTATCACGAGAACAAGCGCGCGGTCGAAGACAAATACATCGGACCGCTGGTCAAGACGGTGATGAATCGCTGCATCCACTGCACGCGCTGCGTCCGCTTCACCACCGAAGTCGCCGGCATTTCCGAACTGGGCCTGATCGGCCGTGGCGAGGATGCAGAGATCACCACCTATCTCGAACAGGCGATGACCTCGGAGCTGCAGGGCAATGTCATCGACCTTTGCCCGGTCGGCGCGCTGACCTCGAAGCCATTCGCCTTCCAGGCGCGACCGTGGGAGCTGACCAAGACCGAATCCATCGACGTGATGGATGCGGTCGGCTCGGCGATTCGCGTCGATAGCCGGGGCCGCGAAGTGATGCGGATCCTGCCGCGCGTCAACGAGGCGGTGAACGAGGAGTGGATCTCCGACAAGACCCGCTTCATCTGGGACGGCCTGCGCACGCAGCGTCTCGACCGCCCCTATGTGCGCAAGGACGGCAGGCTGGTTGCCGCCAGCTGGGCCGAGGCCTTCGCTGCGATCAAGGACGCGGTGTCGAAGACGGCGCCCGAAAAGATCGGCGCCATATCGGGCGATCTTGCCGCGGTTGAGGAAATCTACGCGCTCAAGCTGCTGATGGCTTCGCTTGGCTCGAAGAATACCGATTGCCGCCAGGATGGTGCCGCACTCGATCCGGCGCTGGGCCGGGCGAGCTACATCTTCAACCCGACCATCGAAGGCATCGAGCAGGCCGACGCGGTGCTGATCATCGGCGCCAACCCGCGCTATGAAGCCTCGGTGCTCAACGCCCGTATCCGCAAGCGCTGGCGGACCGGCAATCTGCCGGTTGGCGTCATCGGCGATGTCGGCGACACACGCTACGACTACGAACAGCTGGGCGCCGGACCGGATTCGCTGAAGGATTTGGCTGACGGCAATGGCAAGTTCTTCCAGGTGCTGAAGAAGGCGACGCATCCGCTGATCATCGTCGGCCAGGGCGCGCTGGCGCGCGCCGATGGCGCGGCCGTGCTCGGTCAGGCGGCCAAGCTCGCCGCCGCCGTCAACGCTGCCCGCGCGGATTGGAACGGCTTTGCCGTGCTGCACAATGCGGCCGGGCGCGTCGGCGGTCTCGATCTCGGCTTCGTGCCGGGCGAGGGCGGCAGAAACGTTGCCGGCATGCTGGGCGAAATGGAGCTCCTGTTCCTGCTCGGCGCCGACGAGATCGACATGGCCAAGACCGGCGGCGCCTTCGTCGTCTATATCGGCACGCATGGCGATCAGGGCGCGCACCGCGCCAATGTCATCCTGCCGGCGGCCGCCTACACGGAAAAGTCGGCCACCTATGTCAACACCGAAGGGCGTGTGCAGCAGACCAACCGCGCCGGCTTCGCGCCGGGCGAGGCGCGCGAGGACTGGGCGATCCTGCGGGCACTGTCGGATGTGCTGGGCAAGAAACTGCCGTTCGATTCGCTGCCGCAACTGCGCGCCAAGCTCTATGGCGAATACCCGCATCTGGCCCGTATCGACCAGGTTGCGGCCGGCAATGCCGAGGACATCGCTGGGGTGGCGAAGCTCGGCGGGCGGCTGAACAAGGGCGCCTTCACCTCGCCGGTGACGGATTTCTACCTGACCAACCCGATCGCGCGGGCATCGGCCGTGATGGCGGAATGCTCGGCACTGGCCAAGAGCGGCTTCAAGCAGGCGGCGGAATAAGCATGGACACTTTCTTCTCCTTCTACGTGCTGCCGGCGCTGCTGATCCTGTTGAAGTCGGTCGTGCTGATCGTCGTGCTTTTGATCTTCGTCGCCTATATCCTCTACGCCGACCGCAAGATCTGGGCGGCGGTGCAGTTGCGCCGTGGCCCGAACGTCGTCGGCCCCTGGGGCACGCTGCAGGCCTTCGCCGATCTGCTGAAATTCGTCTTCAAGGAACCGGTGATCCCGTCAGGCGCCAACAAGGGCGTGTTCCTTTTGGCGCCGCTGGTGTCGGCCGTGTTGGCGATCTCGGCCTGGGCGGTCATCCCGGTCGATCAGGGCTGGGCGATCGCCAACGTCAATGTCGGCATCCTCTATGTCTTCGCCATCTCCTCGCTCGAGGTCTATGGCGTGATCATGGGCGGCTGGGCCTCCAACTCGAAATATCCGTTCCTCGGCGCGCTGCGTTCGGCGGCACAAATGGTGTCCTACGAAGTCTCGATCGGCTTCGTCATCGTCACTGTTCTGCTCACCGCCGGCTCGCTCAACCTCACCGATATCGTGCTGTCGCAGCATGATGGAATTGGTACGCGGCTTGGCCTGCCCAATACGTTCCTCGACTGGAACTGGCTGGCGCTGTTCCCGATGTTCATCATCTTCTTCATCTCGGCGCTGGCCGAGACGAACCGGCCGCCTTTCGATCTGGTGGAAGCCGAATCGGAACTGGTCGCCGGCCACATGGTCGAGTACTCGTCGACGCCGTTCCTTTTGTTCTTCCTCGGCGAGTATGTCGCCATCGTGCTGATGTGCGCGCTGGCCACCATCCTGTTCCTCGGCGGCTGGCTGCCTCCGTTCGACTTCGCGCCGTTCACCTGGGTGCCGGGCGTCATCTGGTTCGTGCTGAAAGTCTGCTTCGTGTTCTTCGGCATCTCCATGGTGAAGGCCTTCGTGCCGCGCTACCGCTACGACCAATTGATGCGGCTTGGCTGGAAAGTGTTCCTGCCGATCTCGCTGTTCATGGTGGTCGCCACCGCGGCCTTCCTCAAGATCACGGGGTTTGCGTGATGTCCGCTCTTTCCCAAGCCGCCAAATCGCTGCTGCTGCAGGATTTCGTCAGCGCTTTCTTCCTGTCGATGCGCCAGTTCTTCGCGCCGAAAGAGACGATCAATTATCCGCACGAGAAGGGGCCGACCAGTCCGCGCTTCCGCGGCGAGCATGCGTTGCGCCGCTATCCCAATGGCGAGGAACGCTGCATCGCCTGCAAATTGTGCGAGGCGATCTGCCCGGCGCAGGCCATCACCATCGAGGCCGGCCCGCGCCGCAATGACGGCACGCGCCGCACGGTTCGCTACGACATCGACATGGTGAAGTGCATCTATTGCGGCTTCTGCCAGGAAGCCTGCCCGGTCGACGCCATCGTCGAGGGGCCGAATTTCGAGTTCGCGACGGAGACGCGCGAGGAACTCTACTACGACAAGGACAAGCTGTTGGCGAATGGCGACCGGTGGGAGCGCGAACTGGCGCGCAACATCTCGCTGGACTCGCCCTACCGCTGATATTTGACGCATGGGCGGGGCAGGGGCCTCGTCCAGAGGATGATCCCGAAAAGTTGCGGACTTTTCGGACCAGATCATGCTCCGGAATACAGAGTGGCCCATGTTTCTTTCGATCGGGCCTTTCAACCCGATCGGAACATGGGCTAGGACAACGCGGCTTTGGAACCGGAGGCGGAACCAGGCCAGAGACAACAAACAGGACGAGCGTCCTGTTCGTACAGGAACCCGGGGGATCCCCAATGTTGAGTGGACTAGAGGCGGCCTTTTTCTACCTCTTCGCCTTTGTCGCGGTGGCGTCGGCGTTCATGGTCATTTCGTCGCGCAACCCCGTGCATTCGGTGCTGTTCCTGATCCTGACCTTTTTCAACGCCGCCGGCCTGTTCATGCTGACCGGGGCCGAGTTCCTGGCGATGATCCTGCTCGTCGTCTATGTCGGCGCGGTGATGGTGCTGTTTCTGTTCGTCGTCATGATGCTCGACGTCGATTTCGCCGAGATGAAGGAAGGCGCCCTGCAATATGCGCCGATCGGCGCGCTGGTCGGGCTGATCCTGGCGGCGGAGCTGATCGTCGTTCTCGGCGGCTATACGTTCGCGCCGCAGCTCGCTTCGACGGTCTCCAAGCCCATTCCGGATCTCGCCACGCGGACCAACACCGCCGCGCTCGGCGACATCCTCTATACCGACTACCTCTACTACTTCCAGATTTCGGGCCTCATCCTGTTGGTCGCCATGATTGGCGCCATCGTGCTGACGCTGCGCCATAAGCCGGGCGTCAAGCGGCAGTCGATCGCGGCCCAGGTCGGCCGCACGCCGGCGACCGGCATGGAAATCCGCAAGGTCAAGACAGGCGAGGGACTCTGAGATGGTTGTCGGCATCGCACATTATCTGACCGTATCGGCTGTTCTGTTCACGCTCGGCGTGTTCGGCATCTTCCTGAACCGCAAGAACGTCATCGTCATCCTGATGTCGGTCGAACTGATCCTGCTGGCGGTCAACATCAATTTCGTCGCCTTTTCGGCGGCGCTGGGCGATCTGGTCGGCCAGGTGTTCGCGCTGTTCGTGCTGACGGTCGCGGCGGCCGAGGCCGCCATCGGACTTGCCATTCTCGTCGTCTTCTTCCGCAACCGCGGCTCGATCGCGGTCGAAGACGTGAACATGATGAAGGGTTGACGGAACCACCATGTATCAGGCCATCGTCTTCCTTCCCCTGCTCGGCTTCCTGATCGTCGGCCTGTTCGGCACGTCGCTCGGCGCCAAGGCGTCCGAATACATCACCTCCGGTTTCCTGGTGATCGCGGCCGTGCTGTCGTGGGTCGCGTTCTTCACCATCGGTTTCGGCCATGGCGAGGTGTTCACCGTGCCGGTGCTGCGCTGGATACAGTCGGGTGGGCTGGAAGCGTCCTGGGCGCTCCGGATCGACACGCTGACGGTGGTCATGCTGGTGGTGGTCAACACCGTCTCGGCGCTGGTCCACATCTATTCGATCGGCTACATGCACCACGATCCGAACCGGCCGCGCTTCTTCGCCTATCTGTCGCTGTTCACCTTCGCCATGCTGATGCTGGTGACGGCGGACAACCTCGTGCAGATGTTCTTTGGCTGGGAAGGCGTGGGGCTGGCGTCCTACCTGCTGATCGGCTTCTGGTACAAGAAGCCGTCGGCCAATGCCGCGGCAATCAAGGCCTTTGTCGTCAACCGCGTCGGCGATTTCGGCTTCGCACTCGGCATCTTCGGCGTGTTCGTGCTGTTCGGCTCGGTCAATCTGGGCACCATCTTCGCCAATGCGGCAACGTTCATTCCGGCCGAAGGCGCCCCGCACGGCGCCGCGGTGCTGACCTTCCTCGGCTATGCGCTGGACAAGCAGGCGGCCATGACGATCGTCTGCCTGCTGCTGTTCATGGGCGCCATGGGCAAGTCGGCGCAAGTGCCGTTGCACACTTGGCTGCCGGATGCCATGGAAGGCCCGACACCGGTTTCCGCGCTGATCCATGCCGCCACCATGGTGACGGCCGGCGTGTTCATGCTGGCACGGCTGTCTCCGCTGTTCGAACTCTCGCATTCGGCGCTGACTGTCGTGACCTTCATCGGTGCCTTCACCGCCTTCTTCGCGGCGACGGTCGGTCTCGTCCAGAACGACATCAAGCGCGTCATCGCCTACTCGACCTGCTCGCAGCTCGGCTACATGTTCGTCGCACTCGGCGTCGGCGCCTATGGCGCGGCGATCTTCCACCTGTTCACGCATGCCTTCTTCAAGGCGCTGCTGTTCCTCGGCTCGGGCTCGGTCATCCATGCCGTGTCCGACGAGCAGGACATGCGCAAGATGGGCGGCCTCAGGAAACTGATCCCGACCACCTACTGGATGATGGTGATCGGCACGCTGGCGCTAACCGGCGTCGGCATTCCGGTGACGGTCATCGGCACCGCCGGCTTCTTCTCCAAGGACGCGATCATCGAGAGCGCCTTTGCCGGCCACAATTCGGTTGCCGGCATGGCCTTCGTGCTTTTGGTCATCGCCGCCTGCTTCACCTCCTTCTACTCCTGGCGGCTGATCTTCATGACCTTCCACGGCAAGCCGCGGGCGAGCCATGAGGTGATGCACCATGTCCATGAATCGCCGCCGGTGATGCTGGTGCCGCTGTTCATCCTGGCCGCTGGCGCACTGTTTGCCGGCGTCATCTTCCACGGCGCCTTCATCGGCGAGGGCTATGCCGAGTTCTGGAAGGCGTCGCTGTTCACGCTGCCTGACAACCACATCCTGCACGACATCCACGAATTGCCGCTGTGGGTCGAACTGTCGCCATTCATCGCCATGCTGATCGGCTTCGCGCTGGCGTGGAAATTCTACATCCGCTCGCCGGAAATGCCGGTCAACCTGGCCGCGCAGCATCGCGGGCTGTACGCCTTCCTGCTCAACAAGTGGTATTTCGACGAGCTCTACGACTTCCTGTTCGTGCGGCCCGCCAAGCGCCTCGGTCATTTCCTGTGGAAGACCGGCGACGGCACCATCATCGACGGCCTCGGCCCGGATGGCATTTCGGCGCGCGTCGTCGATGTCACCGACCGCGTCGTCAAGCTGCAGACCGGCTATCTCTACCACTACGCCTTCGCCATGCTGATCGGCGTTGCCGCACTCGTCACCTGGATGATGCTCTGATGACCGCCTGGCCAATCCTCTCGCTGGTCACCTTCCTGCCGCTGGTTGGTGTGCTGCTTATCCTGTTCATCAATGACGACAGCGAAAATGCACGCCGCAACATCCGCTCCATCGCGCTGTTGACGACGACGTTCACGTTCATCATCTCGCTGTTCATCTGGACCGGATTCGACAATTCGCAGTCCGGCTTCCAATTCGTCGAGAAGGTCGCGTGGCTCGACTCCGGCATTTCCTACCATATGGGCGTCGACGGCATCTCGATGCTGTTCGTCATCCTGACGACGTTCCTGATGCCGCTGTGCATCCTGGCGTCGTGGGAATCGATCGAGAAGCGCGTGAAGGCCTACATGATTGCCTTCCTGCTGCTCGAAACGCTGATGATCGGCGTGTTCTGCGCGCTGGACATCGTGCTGTTCTACGTCTTCTTCGAAGCCGGCCTGATCCCGATGTTCATCATCATCGGCGTCTGGGGCGGCAAGCGGCGCGTCTACGCCTCGTTCAAGTTCTTCCTCTACACGCTCGCCGGCTCGGTGCTGATGCTGCTCGCCATCATGGCGATGTTCTTCCAGTCCGGCACAACCGACATCCCGACGCTGCTGACCCACAACTTCCCGGCCAACATGCAGACCTGGCTATGGCTTGCCTTCTTCGCCTCCTTCGCGGTGAAGATGCCAATGTGGCCGGTGCACACCTGGCTGCCCGATGCGCACGTCGAGGCGCCGACGGCGGGCTCCGTCATCCTGGCCGGCATCCTGTTGAAGATGGGGGGGTATGGCTTCCTGCGATTCTCCTTGCCGATGTTCCCGCTGGCGTCGGAAATGTTCGCGCCGCTGGTCTTCGCGCTGTCCGTCGTCGCCATCATCTACACCTCGCTGGTGGCGCTGATGCAGGAAGACATGAAGAAGCTGATCGCCTATTCGTCGGTTGCTCATATGGGCTTCGTCACCATGGGCATCTTCGCCATGAACCAGGAAGGCGTGCAGGGCGCGATTTTCCAGATGCTCAGCCACGGCCTCGTCTCCGGCGCGCTGTTCCTGTGCGTCGGCGTCATCTACGACCGCATGCACACACGTGAGATCGCCGCCTATGGCGGCCTGGTCAACAACATGCCGAAATACGCCACGGTGTTCCTGATCTTCACCATGGCCAATGTCGGCCTGCCCGGTACCAGCGGCTTCGTCGGCGAGTTCCTGACCATGCTGGGCGTGTTCCGGGTCAACACCTGGGTGGCGTTCTTCGCCGCCACCGGCGTCATCCTGTCGGCCGCCTACGCGCTCTGGCTCTACCGCCGGGTGATCTTCGGCGCACTGACCAAGGAGAGCCTGAAGGGCCTGCTCGATCTGTCGCCGCGCGAGAAGGTGATCATCTATCCGCTGGTCGTGCTGGTCATCTTCTTCGGCGTCTATCCCGCCCCGGTCTTCGACGCGACGGCCGAATCGGTCAAGTCGCTCGTCACCAATGTCACTGCATCCATCGGCGCCGCGCAGACCGCGGCGGCGAACTGACCAGAGGTTTTGCGAACCATGACGCCGGACCTTCTCTCCAGCCTGTCGCTCTCGACGCCAGAGCTGATCCTTGCCGTCGGCGCGCTGGCGCTGCTGATGGTCGGAGCCTATTCGCGCGCCAACACGGCCAACACGGTAACCGGCCTTGCGGTTGCCGTTCTGGCGATCGCGGGCGCCTGGCTGATCTTCCGGACCGGGCAGGGCAGCGCTTACGGCAATGCCTTCATCCAGGATTCCTTCGGCCGCTTCATGAAGGTGCTGGCGCTGATCGGTTCGGCGGTGACGCTGGTGATGTCGATGCGCTTCGCCAAGGCTGAACGCTTCGACAAGTTCGAATATCCGGTGCTGATCCTGCTCTGCACGCTCGGCATGATGCTGATGATCTCGGCCAACAGCATGATCGGCCTCTATCTCGGCCTCGAGCTGCAGTCGCTGGCGATCTATGTGCTGTGCGCGATCAATCGCGACAATCTGCGCTCGACCGAAGCAGGCCTCAAATATTTCGTCCTCGGCGCGCTGTCGTCGGGCATGCTGCTCTATGGCATCAGCCTGGTCTACGGCTACACCGGCAACACCGGCTTCCAGGAGATCGCTTCTGCGCTCGGCAGCGGCGAGCGCCAGCTCGGTCTCGTTTTCGGCCTCGTCTTCGTGCTGGCCGGCCTGGCCTTCAAGATCTCGGCGGTGCCGTTCCACATGTGGACGCCAGATGTCTATGAGGGCGCGCCGACACCGGTGACGGCCTTTTTGGCGGCAGCACCGAAGATGGCGGCGATGGCGCTGATGGTGCGCGTCACCATGGGTGCGTTCAAGCCGATCGCCTCCGACTGGCAGCAGATCATCGTCTTCATCTCGATCGCCTCGATGGCGCTTGGTGCTTTCGCCGCCATCGGCCAGACCAACATCAAGCGGCTGATGGCCTATTCCTCGATCGGCCATATGGGCTATGCGCTGGTCGGCCTTGCCGCCAACAGCCAGGCTGGCGTGCGCGGCGTTGCCATCTACATGCTGATCTATCTGGTGATGACGCTCGGCACCTTCGCCTTCATCCTCGCCATGCGGCGCAAGGAAGGCAATGTCGAGCAGATCAGCGAGCTGGCCGGCCTGTCGTCGACCAATCCGATCATGGCGACGATCCTGACCATCCTGATGTTCTCGCTGGCCGGCATCCCGCCGCTCGCCGGCTTCTGGGGGAAATGGTACGTCTTCCTCGCCGCCATCAACGCCAATCTCTATGCGTTGGCGATCATCGGCGTGCTGGCCTCGGTGGTGGGCGCCTATTACTATTTGCGCATCATCAAGATCATGTGGTTCGACGAACCGGTCGGCGGTTTCGTGCCGATGGCGACGGAATTGCGTGTCGTGCTCGGCGTCTCCGGCGCCTTCGTGCTGTTCTACGTGCTGATCGGCGGGCCGATCGGCACCTATGCCGAAGCCGCCGCCAAGACGTTTTTCTAGTCGGCATGGCATTTCGGCTGGCTCCAACCTCGGCGTCGGATGGGTTCCGGCTCGAGGCGCATGAGAGCGTCGGCTCCACCAATGCGCTGGCACTGGACCACGCAAGGGCAGGCGACCCCGGCAAATTGTGGGTCGTTTCCAAGAAACAGGAAAGCGGGCGTGGCCGGCGCGGCCGCGTCTGGGCAACCCCCGAAGGCAACCTCGCGGCGACGCTGCTCGTCATCACCAAGGCAGAGCTTCGCCTTGCCGCGACGCTGGGCTTCGTCGCCGGGCTGGCGCTGGCCGATGCTCTCGATGCCGTGGTGCCGAAGGGCCGGATCGCCATCGGCCTCGACGGTGGCAGCGAAGGGAAAAACCGTTTCGAACTGAAATGGCCGAACGACGTGCTTGCCTCCGGCGCCAAGCTGGCCGGCATCCTGCTGGAATCGGCAATCCTGGAAGGCGGCCGTTTCGGGGTGGCGGTCGGAATCGGCGTCAATGTGGTGGCATACCCCGAGGATTTGCCCTATCCCGCAACATCACTCAGCGCGCTGGGCGCGGCATGCGATGCGGAAACACTTTTCCTGGCGCTGTCGGATGCCTGGAGCGAGAATGCCCGGTTGTGGGACGAGGGGCGCGGACTTGCCGCCGTCAGGCGTCGGTGGCTTGATCGTGCTGCGGGGCTCGGCGGCGAGGTTGCTGTCAGAATTGACGGTAATGTGGTGCGTGGGGTGTTCGAGACCATTGACGAGGACTGCCGTTTCGTGATCCGCGACGATGAAGGTTCGGTTCGGACGATCGCCGCCGGCGATGTGCATTTCGGCGCGGTCGCTTCGGCCAGGGCATAGGGCCGTTCATGAACGGTTCTAACTGTTTGTTTTTGCGCAACTCCGGTGGGAAAACCGTTACACACTTTTCCCGGAATTGCTTTTTGGGCTTGGCCTGAGGGCCAGGAAGGGAAAAATCATGGCGAAAGCGGAAACCGCCGAACTCGTCTTCGTGCCGCTCGGCGGCGTCGGCGAGATCGGCATGAACTTCGCTCTTTACGGCTACGGGCCGCCCAATGCGCGCGAATGGATCGTCATCGATGTCGGAGTGACCTTCCCCGATGCCAGCCTGCCGGGCGTCGACCTGGTGCTGCCCGACACGCGCTTCATCGAGGAGAACCTCGCCAATCTGCGTGGCATCATCATCACGCACGCGCATGAAGACCATTACGGCGCGCTGCTCGACACATGGCCGAAGCTGAAGGCACCGGTCTGGATGACGCCGTTCAGCGCCGGCCTGCTGGAAGCCAAGCGGCAAGGCGAGCAGGGCGCGCCGAAAATACCGGTGACGATCTACCGGGCGGGCGAGAAATTCACCGTCGGCCCGTTCGAGATCGAAGCCATTCCGGTCGCGCACTCGATTCCCGAGCCGATGTCGCTGGCGATCACCTCGCCGGCCGGCACCGTCATCCATACCGGTGACTGGAAGATCGATCCGGAGCCGACGATCGGGCCGAAGACCGACGAGGCGCGTTTCCGGGCCTATGGCGACAAGGGCGTTCTGGCGCTGATCTGTGATTCGACCAATGCGCTGCGCGAAGGTGAGTCGCCTTCGGAAGTGGCTGTGGGCGAGGGCCTCAAAGGCGTCATCCAGGCTGCCAAGGGGCGTGTCGCCGTCACCACATTCTCCTCCAATGTCGGACGCATCGTCTCGATCGCCAAAGCGGCGCGCGATGCCGGACGCCAGTGTCTGGTGCTTGGCCGTTCGCTGAAGCGGGTCATCGATGTGGCCGGCGAACTCGGCTACATGGACGGTCTGCCGGAGTTCATCGCCGAGGAGGATTTTGGTTTCATCCCGCGCGAAAACCTGGTCATCATCTGCACCGGCAGCCAGGGCGAGCCGCTGGCCGCACTGGCCAAGCTGTCGCGCGAAGAGATGAAGTCGGTGTCACTGACGGCCGGCGACACGGTGGTGTTTTCCTCGCGTACCATTCCCGGCAACGAGAAGGCGATCCTCGAGATCAAGAACCGTCTCATCGACCTCGGCGTCAAGATCATAGAGGACGGCGATGCACTGGTGCATGTCTCGGGCCATCCGCGGCGCAGCGAATTGCGCAAGATGTATGAATGGGTGCGCCCGCAGATCGGCGTTCCCGTGCATGGCGAGGCGGCACATCTGGTGGCGCAGGGCTCGCTGATGTCGACATCGGGCATCGGCCAGGTGGCGCAGGTGCGCGACGGCGACATGCTCAGGCTTGCTCCCGGCCCAGCCACCATCATGGATCAGGTGCCGTTCGGCCGTATCTACAAGGATGGCAGACTGATCGGCACCGATCAGGCGATGGGCATCCGCGACCGGCGCAAGCTGTCCTTTGCCGGCCACGTGGCGGTCAATGTCGTGTTGGATGACAAATATGAGCTTGCGGGCGACCCCGACCTGGTCGCCATCGGCGTCGCCGAAGCCGATAGCCGTGGCGAGTCGCTGGAAGACTTGATGATCGATGCGGCAATCGGCGCGGTGGACTCGATCCCCCGTCAGCGCCGAAAAGACCTCGACCTGGTGCAGGAAGCAGTGCGGCGCGCCGTGCGCGGCGCCGCCAACGAAGCCTGGGGCAAGAAGCCGCTGGTGACTGTATTCGTCACAAGGTGACGAAAGGGAATAGGGGAATAGGGGAATAGGGGAATAGGGGAGTAGGAAGAGCAAGCAGCTGATATATCTGTCTTCCCCTACTCCCTTGTTCCCCTACTCCCTTACCTGGGAGTGCCAATGCTCGGACGTCTCAACCATGTCGCGCTTGCCGTGCCGGATCTGGCGGCCGCCGTCGCCGCTTATCGCAACACGCTGGGTGCCGAAGTGACCGCGCCGCAGGCGCTGCCGGAGCATGGGGTGACGGTGGTGTTCGTCAATGTCGGCAACACCAAGATCGAACTTCTGGAGCCCTTGGGCGAGGGGTCGCCGATCGCCGCCTTCCTGGAGAAGAATCCTTCCGGCGGCATGCATCATCTTTGCTACGAGGTCGATGACATCCTGGCCGCGCGCGATCAGCTCAAGGCCGCCGGCGCCCGCGTGCTGGGCGACGGCAATCCGAAGATCGGCGCGCACGGCAAGCCGGTGCTGTTCCTGCATCCGAAGGATTTCTTCGGAACGCTGATCGAACTGGAGCAATCATGAGCTGGGTTTCGTTCACCGCCCTGTTTTTCGCGACCTGGTGGGTGGTGCTGTTCGCTGTGCTGCCGTTCAGCGTGAGGACGCAGGACGACGATCGTGACGTGACGCTTGGCACGGTTCCGAGCGCGCCGCGCGGACCTCACATGCTGCGCGCCGTGATCCGCACCACCATCGCCACCGCGATCCTGATGGGCATTTTCTATGGCCTGACGCATGGGCTGGGATACAGCCTCAACGACATCCCGCACATCGTGCCGGAATTCAGCCAAACCCCAGCCAAATAGCCGGTCCCGGCCCAAGAAGATTTGTCCGGCAAAGACGTTTTCATCCGTCGGAACAGCTTGGTTCCAGACAGGAATGCCGTGCCGTTTTGCGGCCGGACGAGCGCTGACGCTAGGTAAGGTGGTTTGGCAACGCGTTGCGCTAAGCAGATGATTGCACAAAAAAAATGCAAGGCACGAGGCCTTGCAATTTAAACGCGTCCGATCTGTTTCCGGTTTCCGGCGGCAGCGAGTAACCGCGCCTAGATCGCATCCTCCCAAGACTTTGACCGCGTAGGAGAGCAGATTTTTTTCTACCCTCTCGGTTATCGAGGTACATTAGCCTAAGGCGAATGACAATGTCACGAAGAATTTTGCCTTGAAACGGGCATTCTCGTGCTGCACTGCACAATAGTGTGGCAGGCGTTGCTTGGCGAACGATCATCAAGACGCGCGCGGTGACCGGGAGGCCTTGCGGCGCCGTGGGTCTTCTGGGCGGGCGAAGGACGGTGCGACGCTTCTGATCCCGGCTATCCCGTGCTTTTTGAAAATCGATTGCCGCTTTTCGGGCCGAAGCGTCCGGGTTCCCATTCCGCCTTGAAATGGCTATGAAGCCGGGTCAAGCAAGCCAAAGTCGCGCCGATTCTGACGCGGCCATCCTCACTCACGGACCAGTCCATGCGTTTGTCGCGCTATTTCCTGCCTATCCTCAAAGAAAATCCGCGCGAGGCCGAGATCGTCTCGCACCGGCTGATGCTGCGCGCCGGCATGATCCGCCAGCAGGGGCAGGGCAGTTTCTCGTGGCTGCCACTCGGCAAGCGAGTGCTGGACAAGGTCTGCCGCATTATTCGCGAGGAGCAGAATCGCGCCGGTGCGCTGGAAATCCTGATGCCGACCATCCAGTCGGCCGATCTGTGGCGCGAAAGCGGCCGCTATGACGACTACGGCAAGGAGATGCTGCGTATCAAGGACCGGCAGGACCGCGACATGCTCTACGGCCCGACCAATGAGGAAGTGGTCACCGAGATCGTCCGCGCCTATGTGAAGTCCTACAAGGACCTGCCGCTCAATCTCTACCACATCCAGTGGAAGTTCCGCGACGAAGTGCGGCCGCGCTTCGGCGTCATGCGTTCGCGCGAGTTCCTGATGAAGGACGCCTATTCTTTCGACCTCGACTTCGAGGGCGCCAGGGCGGCCTACAACAGGATGTTCGTGTCC
Organism: Mesorhizobium sp. M0011; assembly: GCF_040324155.1. Lineage (NCBI taxonomy): Bacteria > Pseudomonadati > Pseudomonadota > Alphaproteobacteria > Hyphomicrobiales > Phyllobacteriaceae > Mesorhizobium > Mesorhizobium sp. M0011. The sequence goes on from NZ_JAMYVQ010000004.1 coordinate 298,457, forward strand.
TATCTCCGGACTTTTACGCGCATGGGGCTGCAGGCAATACCGATGCGGGCCGACACCGGGCCGATCGGCGGCGATCTCAGCCATGAATTCATCATCCTGGCCGACACCGGCGAGAGCCAGGTCTATTGCCACCGCGACTATCTTTCGCTCGATGTGCCCGGAGAGAAGACCAACTTCGCCAATGCCGCCGAGATCGGCGATATCGTCAAGACTTGGACGACACCCTACGCGGCCACCGACGAGATGCATGACGAGGCGGCGTGGGAGAAGATCGGCGAGAGCGACAAGGTTTCGGCGCGCGGCATCGAGGTCGGCCACATCTTCCATTTCGGCGATAAATATTCGAAACCCATGGGCGCCAAGGTGACCGGCCCAGACGGCAAGGATCATTTCGTCTCCGGAGGCTCCTATGGCATCGGTCCGTCGCGGCTGGTCGCTGCGATCATCGAAGCCAGCCATGACGACAACGGCATCATCTGGCCGGAGGCGGTGGCGCCGTTCGACATCGGGCTGATCAACATGAAAGCGGGCGACGCCGAGTGCGACCGCGTCTGCGACGAGCTGCATGCCGCTTTCGTCGCCGCCGGCAAGGACGTGCTCTATGACGACACCGACCAGAGGCCCGGCGGCAAGTTCGCCACCGCCGACCTGATCGGCCTGCCCTGGCAAGTGATCGTCGGCCCGCGCGGTGTCGCCGCCGGCGAGATCGAGATCAAGAATCGCAAGACCGGCGAGCGCGAGACGCTGCCGATCGCAGACGTGAAAAAGCGCTTCGGTGTCGCCGCATGAGCGATGCGGTGGCGGCAAGACCGGTCGGCGCCGGACCCTTTTCCATCTTCGAGCGCATGGTTGCCTGGCGCTATCTGCGTTCGCGGCGCAAGGAGACGGTGATCTCGGTGATCGCCTCGATCTCCTTCCTCGGCATCATGCTCGGCGTCGCCACGCTGATCGTGGTCATGGCGGTGATGAACGGTTTCAGGGCGGAGCTTTTGACGCGCATCCTCGGCGTCAACGGTCACCTGATCGTGCAGCCGCTCGATTCGCCGCTGGAGGACTATGCGCAGGTCGCCAGCCGCATCAACGGTGTAGCAGGCGTCAAATATGCCATCCCGCTGATCGATGGCCAGGTGCTTGCGCAAGGCAATGTCGGCGGCGGGACCGGAGCGCTGGTGCGCGGTATCCGCGGCGAGGATCTGAGCAAGATCGCCATCGTTGCCAGCAACATCAAGCAGGGTTCGATCGCCGATTTCGACTCCGGCGAGGGCGTTGCCATCGGCAAGCGCATGGCCGAGAATCTCGGCCTGACGCTTGGCGATACGATCACCTTGATTTCGCCCGACGGCGACGTGACGCCGATCGGCACCACGCCACGCATGAAGGGCTACAAGATCGCGGCGATCTTCGAAGTCGGCATGTCCGAGTATGACACGTCCATCGTCTACATGCCGTTCTCGGAAGCGCAGCTCTATTTCAACATGGATGGGCGGGCGCAGACGATCGAGATCTATGTCGACAATCCCGACGATGTCGATGCGCTGAAACCGAAGGTGGAGGCGGCGGCGCAGCGGCCGATCGACATGGTCGACTGGCGCCAGCGCAACGAGACCTTCTTCTCCGCCCTGCAGGTCGAGCGCAACGTCATGTTCATGATCCTGACGCTGATCGTGCTGGTGGCGGCGCTCAACATCATCTCCGGCCTGATCATGCTGGTGAAGGACAAGGGCCACGACATCGCCATCCTGCGCACCATGGGGGCTTCGCGCGGCGCCATCCTGCGCATCTTCCTGATGACGGGCGCGGCGATCGGCGTGACCGGCACGCTCGCCGGTGTGCTGCTCGGCGTGCTGATCTGCACCAACATCGAATCCATCCGCCAGTTCTTCTCATGGATGACCGGCAAGGTGCTGTTCAATCCGGAGCTCTATTTCCTCAGCCAGTTGCCGGCGAAGATGGATCCGCGCGAGACGACCTATGTCGTCCTGATGGCGCTCGGCCTGTCCTTCCTGGCAACGGTGTTCCCGGCATGGCGGGCCGCGCGTCTCGATCCGGTCGAAGCCTTGAGGTACGAGTAGTGGCCGAGGTCATTATCGAGCTGAAGAGCGTCGAGCGGCACTATGTCCAGGGGCCGCGCAAGCTGACCATTCTCAATGGCGCTGATTTCGCGCTGAAGCGCGGCGAGATGGTGGCACTGGTGGCGCCGTCGGGCACCGGCAAGTCGACGCTGCTGCACACCGCTGGCCTGCTGGAGCGGCCCGACGCGGGTGACGTCATCCTCGCCGGTCGTGCCTGCGGACGGCTCTCCGACGACGAGCGCACGGCGATCCGCCGCAACGATGTCGGCTTCGTCTACCAGTTCCATCACCTGCTGCCGGAATTCTCGGCGCTGGAAAACATCATGATGCCGCAGCTCATCAAAGGGCTGAGCCGCAAGGACGCGGCCGAGCGCGCGGCGCAGCTGCTCGATTACATGCAGATCGGCAAGCGCGCGTCGCACCGGCCGTCCGAACTCTCCGGCGGCGAGCAGCAGCGCGTCGCCATTGCCCGCGCGGTTGCCAATGCGCCGCTGGTGCTGCTGGCGGACGAGCCGACCGGCAATCTCGATCCGGTCACCGCGTCTTATGTGTTCGAGGCGCTGGCGGCACTGGTCAAGCAATCGGGCCTCGCAGCGCTGATCGCCACCCACAATCACGAACTGGCATCGCGCATGGACCGGCGCGTTACGCTAGCCGACGGCAAAGTGGTGCCGCTTTAGTCTCCGATGTCGTCATCCTAGGGCGGAGCTCCGCGGAGCGGAGCGTAGACCCTAGGATCCATGCCGTTACTTTCGAGACAAATGCAGGGGTCGAGGATATGCGACCTTTATCAGAGCGATAATTCTGCACCGTAGCATCGCCCCAAGGTCACGGCATGGATCCTAGGGTCTGTGCGCGTCGCTCCGCTCCTTGCTCCGCCCTAGGATGACGAAGCAATGGGTGTATTGGCTAATCGCAAAGGCTGCGATCTCACCACGTAGCACCGTCCGACGCCCATCAACCTTTTCTTAACCCTGCCGATCTGATCGCCGCAAAAATCCGGATGCGGGCGGATCGTGCCCGTTGACTTTGAGACAAAATTAGAACAAAATGCGAACATATCAACAACAGGAGAGAGTTATGACCGATCTGGTTCAGGATGTCATCTCACTGGTTTGCATGAGCACATTCCTTGTTTCCATGGCGATCTGGATCGGAGCCATGTGATTTGGCGGCGTTCGCCGTCGCTGTTCCCGCACGGTCGAAGGCCGTTCCGCCGTTAAGCTTTTCTTGCCGTCGCGGCGTTAGGGTGCCCCGGCAAGACAGGGAGCAACGTCCAGGTGTCGCCCATCGTCACGGCCATTCTGGTGGCCAGCAATCTCGGGCTAATCTTTCTCTTGATGACCGTGCCGCTGGGTCTGCGCACGATCCGGTTGACTCGTCTGGTGGCGATGGACCGGCAGCGCCTCTGGCAGGCGCTGTGGCCGCTCGGCAGCGATGCCGGCTGGTCCGGTGAGATCCTTTCCGCCGAGGCGCCGGACGGCGAGGGCGTGGCCCGCATCACGCTGTCGTGGGAAGGTCGCGACGGCAAGCCGATCGAACGCAAGTCGCGGTTTGAGGACGTCGTCGAAGGTATCAGCTTCTCGATGCGCGTCATCGAGGACACCGCGCTCGACGCTTCATTCTGGAAGGATTTTCGCGAGACCACTGAGCTCGTTTCCGAGGGCAACGGCACGCGGGTGACGCTCAGCCAGACCGATCGCTATCGCGGCGTTGCCTTCCTGGTGTTCCGCTATTTCGCCATGCGCCGCGAGCTTGGCAAACTGCAGCGCTGGGCGCGGACCGGGCAGTATCGCAAGGGCGGCTGGTTCGAGCATCCGCTCAGCCAGGTCGGCTTCGCCGCGCTGTCGGCACTGATCCTGTGGCCGTTCTTCGGCCTTCACCTCGGCGGCCTGGCGCTGGCCGCGATCCTGACGTCGGTCGTCGCCTTGCACGAACTCGGCCACATGGCGGCATTCCGCCTGATGGGCCACAACCGGGCACGGATGATCTTCATTCCGCTGCTCGGCGGCATCGCCATTGGCGGGCGGCCCTATGACAGCCGTTTCGAGGTGGCCTTCGTGGCGCTGATGGGCGCCGGCTTCTCCGCATTCCTGGTGCCGATCGCTATCGCCGCCAGCACCTTTGCCGGCGCTGAAGGACATCGGCTGGCGGCGGCGCTGCTGGAGACACTGGCGGGCTTCGCCGCCCTGTTCAACATCGCCAATCTGGTGCCGGTGTGGAAGTTCGACGGCGGTCAGGTGCTGCGCCAGATCTGTCCGGGGCCGGTCGCGCTGGCGCTGGCTTCCTTCTTCCTGCTCTCGGCTTTCCTGGCCGTGGGTTGGCAGGCCGGCTTTTCCTCCAATTTCCTGCTCGCGACGGGAGCGGTGTTTTCGATCCTCAGCCTGTTGACGATGAGCAGCGGGGTCAAGCCGCGTTACGAGCTGAAGCCGATCCGCACCATCGACCGCCTCGCCATGGCCGCGGCGTTGCTGGCGGTGTTCGCCATCCATGGCTATGGCGTCCTGTGGGCCTCCGCTCAGTTGATCTGAGCCGTACCGGATCAGGAAGGCTCAACCGGCCTTGCGCGGGGCTTCGACAGGCAGGACCGTGGCGAGACCGAAGACATCCTCGAAGGCGGATTTCAGCGCGAGATCAAGGTCGGCCATGGTCAGGGGAAGGCCGAGGTCGACGAGGCTGGTGACGCCGTGGTCCTGCACGCCGCAAGGCACGATGCCGCTGAAATGGTCGAGATCGGGCTCGACATTGATGGCGATGCCGTGGAAGCTCACCCAACGCCGCAGCCGAATGCCTATGGCCGCGATCTTGTCCTCGGCCGGCGAGCCGTCCGGCAGGGCAGGGCGGTTCGGCCGCACGACCCAGACGCCGACCCGGTCCTCCCGGCGCTCGCCCCGCACATTGAAGGCGGCCAGCGTGCCGATGATCCACTGTTCGAGCGCCGCGACGAAGGCGCGGACGTCCTCGCGCCGCCGCTTCAGATCAAGCATGACATAGGCGACCCGCTGGCCCGGCCCATGATAGGTGTATTCGCCGCCGCGGCCGGCCGCGAACACCGGGAAGCGGTTGGCGTCGATCAGGTCCTCGCCGCGGGCGCTGGTGCCGGCCGTGTAGAGCGGCGGGTGTTCGACCAGCCAGACCATTTCGCCGGCGGCCCCGCTGCGGATCGCCTCGGCGCGCGCCTCCATGAAGGCAAGTGCTTCGGGATAGGCGGTAAGGCCGGGCTCGATCAGCCATTCGACCGGTGCTGAACCGGGGAGCGGCAGGAACGACGTGGCGATCTGGCTGCGTTCGGGCATGGCGTATCGTCTTTTCGCTTATGCATGTCGCGTCCCAAAACCGCCTCGCACCTTTGGGTGACATCAACTTGCCTTCCATATGGCGATATCAGGCGCAAACGTCCAGTTCCGGGGCTGCGTTCGGACCCTGTGGAGCATTATGCCAATCGCCTGACATTATTGCTTGCCGTGCACTTGTTTCGCCGGAAACGATTTGCTACACGCCGCGAGCCGGTCGGTTCCGGCTCTACCACGTGCGGTCGTGGCGGAATTGGTAGACGCGCAGCGTTGAGGTCGCTGTGGGGCAACCCGTGGAAGTTCGAGTCTTCTCGACCGCACCATTCTCTTCCCAGAGTCCGATTTGTACCGGTCTCGCCCGCTGCGGGCCGGGCGCATTTCGTTTGATATTCCCGCACTTTACGCCACTTTCTTTCTGAGCGTCGGATTCTTCCAAAACCGGTTTCCCCTTTTGGGTCCGATGCTCTAGACCTGATTTGCACCTTTTCCGGGATTCTTGTGGCGGGAGGCGCTGGTGGAAGGCGAGCACGAACGGATGACCGGCGCCAGGGCCGCCGAGGACAACCACGCCGATATCTATGGCGAGGACGGCGCCGTGCTTTCGTCCTTCCTTGCGCGGATTGGCGCGGCGATCGCCGACCGCGACACGCTGACCCTCAAGCATGAAGTCGACGACCTGCACCAGTCGGAACTCGGCGACCTGCTCGAGGCGCTGCATCCCGAACAGCGCCGCGCGCTGGTCGAACTCTTGGGCGCTGATTTCGACTTCTCCTCGCTGACGGAGGTCGACGAGGCGATCCGTATGGAGATCGTCGACAATCTGCCCAATGCGCAGATCGCGCAGGCGGTGCAGGAGCTCGATTCCGACGACGCCGTCTACATTCTCGAGGATCTCGACCAGGAAGACCAGGACGAGATCCTGTCTCAACTGCCGTTCACCGAGCGGATCAGGCTTCGCCGATCGCTCGATTATCCCGAAGAGACGGCCGGCCGCCGCATGCAGACCGAGTTCGTCGCGGTTCCGCCGTTCTGGACGATCGGCCAGACCATCGACTACATGCGCGAAGACAACAACCTTCCCGAGCGCTTCAGCCAGATCTTCGTCATTGATCCGAGCTTCAAGCTGCTCGGCGCCATCGACCTCGACCAGATCCTGCGCACCAAGCGTTCGGTCAAGGTCGAGGAAGTGATGCACGAGACGCGGCACGCCATTCCGGCCACCATGGACCAGGAAGAGGCGGCGCGGGAATTCGAGCAGTACGATCTTTTATCGGCCGCGGTCGTCGACGAGAACGAACGGCTGGTTGGCGTTCTGACGATCGACGATGTCGTCGACGTCATCCAGCAGGAGGCAGAGGAAGATCTGATGCGCATGGGCGGCGTCGGCGACGAAGAGCTTTCCGACAGCATCTTTTCGACCTCGCGCTCACGCGTTCCGTGGTTGCTTATCAACCTTCTGACCGCGTTCCTGGCGGCGTCGGTGATCAGCCTGTTCGACCGCACGATCGAACACATCGTGGCACTGGCGGTGCTGATGCCGATCGTCGCCGGCATGGGCGGCAATGCCGGCTCGCAAACCATGACCGTCACCGTGCGGGCGTTGGCGACCAGGGATCTCGACATCTACAATGCCGGCCGCATCATTCGCCGCGAGATGGGTGTCGGCTTCATCAACGGCATCGTCTTCGCCATCCTGATCGGCATCGTTGCCGCAGCCTGGTTCCGTGACCCCAATCTGGGCGGCATCATCGCGGCGGCGATGATCATCAACATGTTCGTGGCCGCCCTGGCCGGCATCCTGATCCCGCTGCTGCTCGATCGTTTCAAGATCGATCCGGCGGTCGCTTCGGCGGTCTTCGTCACCACGGTTACCGACGTCGTCGGTTTCTTTGCATTTCTCGGCATTGCCACGTGGTGGTTCGGTGTGCCCTGAAGGCACCCCTTTTGGCTTAATTGACTTTTACGTAAATGCCGTGCGAGGCTTGCGCGGGGCGCCATGTCGATTCCGGCATGGCATGGGTTTTGGTTCGGGACATAAGGGTGACGCCGGCATGGCGATCGCCCCTTGGTTTCGGCGTGCGGGAGTGGCAATGCGAGAATATTATTCGATCACCGAGTTGACCCGCGAGTTCGACGTGTCGACGCGGACGCTGCGCTTTTACGAGGACGAAGGGCTGGTGCAGCCGGTGCGGCGTGGCCGCACGCGGCTGTTTCGCCCCTCCGACCGGCACCTCATCCGTCAGATCATGCGCGGCAAGAGGCTTGGTTTCTCGATCAACGAAATCCGCGAAATCATCCAGATGTACAAGGAGCCGCCCGGCGAAGTCGGCCAGCTCAACCTGATGATCAAGCGCATCGAGGAAAAGCGCGAGGATCTCCGGCAGAAGCGCCGCGACCTCGAGGAGACGCTCGCCGAACTCGATCAGGCCGAGGAGTCTTGTGTGGAGCGGCTGGTGGAGCTTGGTGTGAATACCTGAGCGGACTGGATTCTATCGGGCGTTAGCGTTCGGAATTAGCGGAAACGTCCATTCCTTCGTCATCCTAGGGCGGAGCAAGGAGCGTAGCGACGCGGCGCAGACCCTAGGATCCATGCCATGACTTCAATGCGCCGCGACGGCGCAGAATTTTGCTCCGCTGCACTCCTCGACCGAGGTCACGGCATGGATCCTAGGGTCTCCGCGACGGAGCTGCGCTCCTGCTTCGCCCTAGGATGACGAAGTTCGCAAGACTTAGGCTAATCGCCGAAGTGTGCACCTGTCAAAACCTCTACGCGATGGAAACCAGAACGGCAGCTCAAATCCAGCGGCGCACGCGTTTCGCGTAGTCGCGGTATTTCTTGCCGAATTTTGCCGCCAGCATCTTTTCCTCGCCTTCGATCGCCATTTTTTGCGTGGCATAGGCGGCGATGAACGCGAGCGGCAGGAACCACACGATGCCCGAGACAAAGGCGACGCCGATCAACAGCAGGGTGTTGGCCAGATACATCGGATTGCGGGTGATGCCGAAGGGACCCGTGGTGACAAGGTGATCGGGCACAGCGTTGGGGTTCAGCGTGGTCTTGGCCCGGATCATGGTGCGGATCGCGGTGAACCAGAGTGCGGCGACGGCAAACAGCGCCACCCAGCCGGCCGCGAACAGGATATCGCCCAGCAGGTCACCGATCCAGGGCAGGGGATAGAGCAGGCCCAGCGCGATGCTGATGGCGATGGCGGCGGTGTAGATCAGCGGCGGCCACGGTATGAGCCCCGGCTTCGGCTGGTTCTCGGTCATTTGACCCCTTCCTCCATCAACTTGCTGTCCGTCTTGGCGGTGCACATGCCGGCGAGATCGGACAGATGCGTCTTCCATTCCGCAGTCTGGTCGTTGTTGTAGAGCCGATCAAGCGTCGCCTCGCCCTCGAGCGTATCGAGCATGCAGGCACAGTAGCTCGTACAGAACTCGGTGTCGCGCGACTGCTCGCAGGACAGCTGGCAGGTTTTGAGGAAATTCACCTGCGGGGTTTCGACCTGCGCCGGCATGATCTGCGAGAACAGCCAGACGCAGCCGATCAGCAATGGCTGGTGGATCAGGTAGAACGCCAGGCTGTGCCGGCCGATAAAGACCAGCGGGTTGGCCCAGCGACCGGGCGCCAATTCGGCAAGCCGGGTAAGCACGCCTGAACCGGCGGCGAGTTTCGTCACCGCGATGCCCGCAAGCACGGCGCCGAACCATGGAAACAACGGAACGTAGTCGTTGGAGCGTGGATTGTTCGCCGACAGGCCTACCCACCACAGCCATGGGTGATCGAACGCCTCGAGGCGCAGATAGACAGGCGCCGCAATGACGAGCGCGGCGACGACAAGCGTCAGCAGTGCCGGCAGCCGCAGAAAGGCGAGGCCGAGCAGGCTGGCCAGCGCGATCTCGTGCAAAATGCCGAAGAAGATGAATCCATCCGGCGTGGCGATACGGGTGACGACCGATATCGCGATCGCGGCTCCGGCGACCATGGCGAACCGCTTCCAGAAGCCGTTCCAGCGGATTTGTCGGCCATGGGCGAGATACAGGCTGACGCCGACCAGGAACAGGAAGGTCGAAGCGATGCCGCGCGCGTAGATCTTCCACCAGCCGAAGGCGGTCAGGCCGGGATCGGTATAGCCGAAGAACTCCAGATCCCAGGTGAAATGGTAGCTCGCCATGGCGATCAGCGCGATGCCGCGCACGATGTCGATGGCGACGATGCGCTTTGGTCGATCCGGAACGGGTGCGGTCGGCGTTTGGATGCTCATGGTCTCGCATTCTGATTCAGCCCGCTGGAGGACTATCACGGTTGCCCCGGACAAAAGAAGACCGGGAGCTCTGATCAGCTGCGGCATTGGGCCAGCGCCGGGAAGCCAGGAATTTTGCCAATCACCGCGCCGGTGATCCTGCATTGGCACGACGCATTCGCAATGGTTGCCGGCGGAATTTGGTTTGCCGGAGGCGAGGATTCTGCCTATAGTCGCCGGTGTCGTCGGTTCCATTTTGGAGCCAAGAGGGAATGCGGTGAGGGCGAGTTTTTGCCCAATGCCGTGGCTGCCCCCGCAACTGTGTGCGGTAGTCCTCTCCATATGCCACTGAAGATTTTTTCTTCGGGAAGGTGGGGAAGGACGCTGATCCGCGAGCCAGGAGACCTGCCGGCGACAGGAAACTGACTTCGATGCCCTCGGGTGGAGGGCGAAAGGACAAGACATGACTACCGCTTCCGTCTCCCTCGGCGCCTCCGTCTCCTCGCAGTCGCGCTTCATGCAGCTCGCGCTCGCCGGGCTGCTCGGCATTTTCGTGATGGGCTTTGTCGGCTTCTCGCATATCGATGCGGTCCACAACGCGGCTCACGACTATCGCCATTCGATGGCGTTTCCCTGCCACTGACGAGGGGCTGACATCATGAACCTGTTTCGCAACGTCGTGTTCATCGCGGCGATCGCAGGGCTCGTGGCCGGCGTCGTTCTCGCCTGCATGCAGGCCTACGCCACCGTGCCGCTGATCCTGAAGGCGGAAGTCTACGAACAGGCGGGCGGGGGGCATCACCATGACCATGCCACTCCGGCCGCAACGGATAGCAATGCCATGAGCACAACTGCTCCGGCGGGAGATGCGATGAGCTCTGCTGCCCCGGCTGCGGCGGAAGCCGCTCCGGCAGACGAAGGTTGGGCGCCGGCAGACGGTTTCGAGCGTTTCGCCTTCAGCGTGCTTGCCAATATCGTCACCGGCATCGGCTTCGCCTTGATCCTGGTCGCGGTCTCCGAATTCGCCGGCGGCATCGGTGGCTGGCGCCAGGGCGTGTTCTGGGGCCTTGCCGGCTTTGCCGTGTTCACGCTGGCACCGGGCCTCGGCCTGCCGCCGGAACTGCCAGCCATGCCGGCCGCCGATCTCACCCAGCGGCAGATCTGGTGGTGGGCAACGGTGGCGGCAACCGCTGCCGGTCTCGGCCTGATCGCGTTCCGCAAGTCGCTGCCGCTGGCGATCCTTGCCGTCTTTTTGATCGTCGCACCGCATGTTGTCGGTGCACCGCAGCCCGACAGTTACGAGACGGCGATTCCGGAAGGGCTGCATCACCAGTTCGTGGTGGCGGTGACCGTGACCAATCTGGTGTTCTGGCTGGTGCTCGGCGCGGTCGTCGGTGTGGTGCGTGGCCGCTTCACCGGCACCGCGACCAGCCTGCGCGACAGCTTTGCCTGATCGCAAGACACTGACCTTCCTCATCGGCGGTGGGCGCGCCCGCCACGGCGCGCCCGCCGCAATTTTTGGGGCCCCCCTGGCGCCGCCCGGGGCCGAAGTAGCCCCCGCGCCACCCGATTACGGTGTCTTTTAAAAAAAAACCCGCCCCCCCGCCGGAT